>JAGXIC010000190.1 GCA_024635875.1 Pricia sp. | reverse complement strand
GTTCGGTCCATTCTTCGATGGAATTGACCATGGACAGGTCCATCGCGATTTTCCGGAATTCCTGTTGATAATTGGCCGTAGTCTTTTCGGACACCAAGCGGGAATGGTCGAGGTTTTTCTTCAGGGATAACAATATTTGATTGGGATTCACCGGTTTAATAAGATAATCGGCGATTTTAGATCCGATGGCCTCTTCCATAATAAACTCCTCCTCACTTTTGGTAATCATCACCACGGGAATCGAAGAATCGATGACCTTGATTTCGTTGAGGGTTTCAAGACCGGAGATACCAGGCATGTTTTCATCCAAAAAAACGATATCGACCCTCGATTTTTGGAGTTCCTCCAAGGCTTCCTGTCCGCTTTTACAGGTAATGACATCGTAATTCTTTCCTTGTAAAAAAATGATATGGGGCTTTAAAAGATCGATTTCGTCGTCGGCCCAGAGAATTGTGATTTTATTCATTGGATAATTTAGAAAATTAGTGATAAAGAGATTATTGGTTAGTGGACTGGTGAACTAGTGGATTTGTCGACTAGTGCAGCGTTAAGTGATTTTCCATTTCCTATCCCTATATAAATTTATAATCCCATAGACTACTTGCATGGGGCGTAGTCGAAGTGTAAACTCATTTCCATAACTTTGAAGACTTCGACTTTGCTCAAACAATCGTTATTGTGAAAAACTCCCAAAAATTAAAATTTTTCAATGATCCAATTTACGGATTTATTGCTATTCCCAATGCGCTTCTGTTCGATCTGATCGCCGAACCCTATTTTCAAAGGTTACGGCGTATTTCACAAATGGGACTATCCTATTTAGTATACCCAGGGGCACATCACACCCGTTTCCATCATGCGTTGGGATGTATGCATCTGATGCAACAGGCGATTCAAGTACTTCGTTTAAAGGGAATTGAAATAACTGGGGAAGAGGAAAACGGACTCTATTGTGCCATCCTGTTACATGATATAGGCCACGGTCCGTTTTCGCATGCCATGGAACATAGTATTGTCGAGGGTACGAGCCACGAGCACATTTCGTTGATGTTCATGCAGGCTTTGAACGACAAGTTTAACGGAAGTTTAACGGTGGCCATCGCCATCTTGAAAGGCCAATATCCCAAGCCGTTTTTAAACCAATTGGTATCTAGCCAATTGGATATGGATCGGCTGGACTATCTAAAGCGCGATAGTTTTTATACGGGAGTTGCCGAGGGAAATATCAACGCTGAACGATTGATTACCATGCTAAACGTGGTTGATGACAAACTGGTCGTGCAGGAAAAAGGAATCTATTCCGTAGAAAAATTTCTGATGGCACGGCGTTTTATGTACTGGCAGGTATATCTTCATAAAACGGGTATCGTCGCCGAGCAGCTGTTGATCCGCACCCTTAAACGGGCTAAGGAACTGGTTTTAACTGGCCAAAATTTGATTTGTAGCGATGCGTTGCTATTTTTTTTGGAACGTAAAATCGACAAGGACAATTTCAACCGGTCCGTTCTTGATATTTTCGCCAAGCTCGACGATGTCGATATTTTAGCAGCATTAAAAGCCTGGCAAGATCATTCCGATTTCGTGCTGTCCCGCTTATGTCGCATGATTATTGAGCGACACTTGTTGAAAATAAAGCTTAAGGACAAACCTATTGAAGAAATACGGTCAAAGAGCTACAGAGAACGTTTTATGGAGAAGCATAACCTTACACCACATGAGGCCGGCTATTTCGTTTTTACCGGAACTATTGAAAACCAAGCCTATAACCAAGACATCCAGAATATCAACATCCTAAGAAAAAACGGAAAACTGATCGATGTTGCCAAGGCATCCGATCAGTTGAACTTGAAAGCCTTGTCGAAGAAGGTCGTTAAGCATTATATTTGCTATCCGAAAGGCAGTGTACAGTGAGCGGTAGCTGCTGGTAGTGACCCTTTTTAATTTTGTAGAAGGGTTAGGAACCCTAACATTACGTAATCACTAACACTGTGATTTGAGCATAAAAAGAAAATAACCAAGCTGCTAACTTTTTTTGGCCAAGATTTGTATTTGAGTTCGGCATTTGTATTTGTATTAGGTTTGACTTTTGGGTTTGTATTTTTTCTTACTTTTGTTTCCATGGTTTTTACGGCGGGTCAGATTGCAGGCATTTTAGAGGGGGTTCTCGAGGGAGACCCAGAAATAGCCGTTCACAAATTGGCCAAAATCGAGGAGGGGGAAAAGGGGACATTGACCTTTTTGGCCAATCCCAAGTACACGTCCTATATTTACTCCACCAAAGCATCCATTACTATTGTTAACAAAGACTTTGTGCCCGAGCAGAAGTTGGAAACTACCTTAATCAAGGTCGACGATGCTTACGAATCGTTTTCACGTATACTTGAATACTATAATCAGGTAAAGAACAGCAAAACTGGCATCGAACAACCAGTGTATCTGTCTGACAACGTTTCCTATGGCTCGGACGTTTATCTCGGGGCATTTGCTTACTTGGGAAATAACGTGAGCTTGGGGGATAATGTGAAAATCTATCCGAACGTTTACATCGGCGATAATGTGTCCATTGCGGATAATGTCATTGTTTTTGCGGGGGCCAAAATTTATTCCGAATCCATTATCGGTAAGAATTGCATCATCCATAGCGGTGTGGTCATCGGTGCGGACGGTTTTGGATTTAGTCCCAATAAAAATGGGGAATTTCAAAAAATACCCCAAACTGGAAATGTTATTTTAGAGGATGATGTAGATGTTGGCGCCGGTACGACCATTGACCGGGCAACCTTAGGTTCGACCATCTTACGAAGAGGGGTGAAACTCGACAACCAAATCCAGATTGCCCACAACGTAGAAATAGGGGAACATACCGTGATTGCCGCCCAAACGGGTATTGCTGGTTCGACCAAAATCGGAAGAAGATGTATGATAGGGGGGCAAGTGGGTATCGTAGGCCATATTACCATCGGTGACAACGTCAAGATCCAAGCGCAGTCCGGCATCGGACGCAACGTAAAGAGCAACGAGGTCTTGCAGGGTTCGCCCGCATTGAACTATGGTGATTACAACAAATCGTACGTACACTTTAAAAATCTGCCGAAAATTGCTCATCGGCTCGACGAGCTTGAAAAAAATAGTAACAATCCGAAAGGCGTATGAACTCTTACATTTACAAATGAAACAGAGAACCATTAACAAAGAGGTCATTCTTAAGGGCGTCGGTCTTCATACCGGTGCCGACGTGACCATGAAATTCGTACCGGCACCTGTGAACCACGGCTATGTTTTCAAAAGAGTCGATTTGGAAGGTGAACCGATTATTGAAGCCGATGCAGAGTATGTTGTGAATACCCAACGCGGCACAAACCTAGAAAAAAGAGGGGTAAAAATACAAACCTCCGAGCACGTACTGGCCGCTTTGGTAGGTATGGAAATCGATAATGTCTTAATCGAGCTCGATGCGCCAGAACCACCGATTATGGATGGTTCCGCCAAGTATTTTGTGGAAGCCCTTGAAATCGTTGGCGCCAAGGAACAGGACGCGGAGCGGGAGGAATTCGTTATAAAGGAGGTGATTTCCTATAAGGATGAAGCCACCGGAAGCGAACTGACCATCATTCCTGCAGAAACCTATCAAGTAACCACCATGGTAGATTTCGGCACTAAGGTATTGGGTACACAAAACGCCACCCTTGATAATCTTTCGGACTTTAAAAAGGAGATAGCAAGTGCCAGAACCTTTAGTTTTCTTCATGAACTCGAGATGTTGTTGGAAAACGGGCTCATTAAAGGGGGTGACCTGAACAATGCCATCGTTTATGTGGACAAGGAAATATCCGAAAGTACGATGAAAAGGCTCGAAGAAGCCTTTGATAAAAAGAAACTTTCAGTAAAACCAAACGGTATATTAGACAATCTGACGCTGCATCAGCCGAACGAGGCCGCTCGGCATAAGTTATTGGATGTCATTGGTGATTTGGCCCTTGCCGGAACCCGTATTCGCGGTAAAGTTATCGCCAACAAACCCGGCAATTACATCAATACCCAGTTCGCCAAGAAACTGTCCAAAATTATCAAGGTCGAAAAGCGCAACAAAATTCCCCAGTACGATTTGAACCAACCCCCTTTAATGGATATCCATCAGATTATGGATATGTTGCCGCACCGACCCCCATTTCTACTGATTGATCGGATTATTGAGCTGTCCAAAACCCATGTGGTCGGTATGAAGAATGTGACCATGAACGAGTCTTTCTTTATCGGGCATTTCCCAGGTGCACCTGTAATGCCTGGGGTGCTTCAAGTGGAGGCCATGGCGCAGACCGGCGGTATATTAGTTTTGAGTACTGTGCCGGATCCCGAAAACTATCTTACGCTTTTTATGAAGATGGATAATGTGAAGTTCAAGCAAAAAGTATTGCCAGGCGATACCCTGATATTTCACTGTAGTTTGATTTCACCTATCAGAAGGGGCATTTGCCACATGCAGGCCTACGCCTACGCTAATAATAAATTGGTCTGTGAAGCGGAGTTAATGGCGCAGATTGTCAAGGTAAAAGAAAATACATAACATGAACCAACCCCTCGCCTACATCCATCCTGGAGCTAAAATTTCTAAAAAAGTGGTGGTCGAGCCTTTTACGACCATTCATAATAACGTGGTAATCGGCGATGGTACTTGGATTGGTTCGAATGTAACGATTATGGAAGGTGCCCGCATCGGAAAAAACTGTAATATCTTTCCCGGTGCTGTCATTTCGGCTCCGCCCCAAGATTTGAAATACCAAGGAGAGGATACGATTGTGACCATCGGCAACAATACAACGATACGGGAATGCGCGACCATACATAAAGGTACTTCTGATCGAAATAAGACCGTAATCGGAAAAAATTGCCTGATTATGGCGTATTGCCATGTTGCCCATGATTGTATCGTTGGTGACAATTGCATATTTTCCAATAACTCCACCTTGGCAGGTCATGTAACGGTTGGCGATAATGTTATTTTAGCGGGCCTAGTGGCCGTGCACCAGTTCGTATCGGTGGGTCGGCACGCCTTTGTCACCGGTGGTTCCTTGGTACGTAAAGATGTGCCTCCGTTCGTAAAGGCCGCTAGGGAGCCTTTGTCGTATGTAGGTATCAACTCCGTAGGATTGCGCAGAAGAGGTTTCCAGTCGGAAAAAATCCGGGAAATACAGAATATATATCGTATCCTCTATCAAAAAAATTACAATAATTCCCAGGCTACCCAAATCATCGAGGCCGAAATGGAGGCCACGCCCGAAAGGGACGAAATCCTGCAGTTCATCCGCGATTCACAACGGGGCATAATGAAGGGATATTTTAGTAACAGTTGACCTGAACAATGATTCAAGGTTCAATCGCTACTGCGTAGCTGTTCAAAGTTTAAGTTTATCCTTAACCTTGAGCCTACTACTGAAGTGTTAGACCTATAAATTTAAACCTTAAACCTGAACATGGCATCAACATCCGATATCCGCAAAGGACTTTGCATTCGCTACAATAACGACATCTATAAAATCATTGAATTTTTACACGTAAAACCCGGCAAAGGGCCCGCTTTTGTCCGTACGAAACTAAGAAGCGTGACCTCGGGCAAGGTGTTGGACAATACGTTCTCCGCAGGCCACAAAATCGAGGATGTCCGTGTCGAGACGCGTTCCTACCAGTTTTTGTACGCAGAGGGAGAGACCTACCATTTTATGAACACTGACGATTATAATCAGATAGCCCTTCAGGTAGGCGCTTTGGACACACCCGATTTACTAAAGGAAGGCGAAGTGGTAACCATTTTGTTCAATACGGAAGACGCCATGCCCCTTTCCGTAGACATGCCCGCCAGCGTTATCCTAGAAATTACGTATACCGAACCTGGCGTTAAGGGCAATACCGCTACCAATGCCACCAAGCCCGCCAAAGTAGAGACCGGTGCGGAAATAAACGTGCCCCTGTTCATCAACGAAGGCGATAAGATCAAGGTCGATACCACCAGCAGTTCATATATGGAAAGGGTGAAAGAGTAGTTTTTCAAATGTGAAAATGGTTTATTCGTTGAATGTAACAATGAAATTTTAAATAATAACGAGTTAGTATCGCTATATTGATTCATTTTTAAATTGATTTAAATTGAAATTCCCGAATCCCCATACCCTAAAACAAATTGCCACCATTATCGGTTGCGAATATATCGGCGGGGACGACTTTCCAGTTCTGGGGATGAACGAAATCCATGTGGTGCAAATGGGGGATATCGTTTTTGTTGATCATCCAAAATATTACGATAAAGCACTGAATAGTAAGGCATCAGTCGTTCTAATCAATAAAAAGGTTGAATGTCCCCATGAAAAGGCATTGTTGGTTTCCGATGATCCATTTCGGGATTTTAATATACTGACCAATTACTTCAAACCTTTCGAAAAGGCCTTGAATACGATAGCCACTTCTGCGGTGATTGGGCAAAATACCGTGGTTCAACCCAATGTTTTTATCGGAAACCATGTGGTCATCGGCGATAATTGCCTGATTCATGCGAATGTATCCATTTATGACCATTGTGTCATTGGGAATAATGTGATCATCCATTCCGGTACAGTACTAGGCTCAGATGCTTTTTATTACAAAAACAGGCCTGAAGGCTTCGATAAATTGGTTTCCGGAGGAAGGGTGGTTTTGGAGGATGATGTAGAGCTTGGAGCCCTCTGTACTGTTGACAAAGGCGTGACCGGGGATACTACCATCAAAAAAGGTACGAAACTGGACAATCAGGTGCATGTCGGCCATGATACGGTCATTGGCGAGAAATGCCTAATCGCTTCACAGACAGGCATTGCAGGTTGCGTTATTATTGAGGATGAAGTAACCCTTTGGGGCCAAGTTGGTACGGCAAGCGGAATAACCATCGGAAAAAAAGCGGTCATTATGGGCCAAACGGGCGTAACGAAATCCGTCCCGGGTGGAAAAAGTTATTTTGGGACGCCCATAGAGGAATCCCGCGAAAAGTTGAAACAATTGGCCAACGTAAAGAAAATACCGGCTATTTTGAAGAATCTGGGGCAATAATTACACTCCAAAACCTTTAAATATCCTTTTCAATCCCATATTTTTGTCATTGAAGTCATTTAGACTTTTTGTTTGGAACCGAGATATTCGGCTTTTTTGCCCTAATGAAGTTATTTTTCAGTTGCATAGCCTAAGCTACGGAACTTAAAAAGGACAAAATTAGGGTGAAAAATGTGAATATCGCAGGCAAAAGAAAAAGTCCAAACGACTTCATTGTTAAAAAAGGGAAAATGAAAATAGTCCATCGTCGCTATTGGATTTTTACGAAACCATAAATACTAAACTACAAACCTGAAGAAATGAGCGTATTAGTCAATAAAGATTCCAAAATAATTGTTCAAGGTTTCACCGGAAGCGAGGGTACTTTTCATGCAGAACAAATGATCGAATACGGTACTCAAGTCGTGGGTGGCGTTACTCCGGGCAAAGGTGGACAAGAACATTTGGGAAGACCGGTGTTCAATACCGTGGCGGAAGCCGTAGAAAAGGTAGGCGCCGATACGAGCATTATCTTCGTACCACCGGCCTTTGCCGCCGACGCAATCATGGAAGCAGCTAATGCCGGCATAAAAGTAATTATCACCATTACCGAAGGGATTCCCGTTGCGGATATGGTAAAAGCAGCGGATTATATTAAAAATAGGGATTGTCGTTTGATCGGTCCCAACTGTCCCGGAGTCATTACTCCAGGAGAGGCCAAAGTAGGCATTATGCCCGGATTTGTTTTCAAGAAGGGTAACGTGGGTATCGTTTCTAAATCGGGAACCCTGACCTACGAGGCGGCGGATCAGGTCGTACGCCAAGGATTGGGCATCACAACAGCCATCGGCATCGGTGGAGACCCCATCATCGGAACAACCACCAAAGACGCTGTTGAGCTCTTGATCAACGATCCCGAAACGGAGGCCGTAGTCATGATCGGTGAAATCGGAGGACAATTGGAAGCCGATGCCGCAAAATGGTATAAGGCAAGCGGAAGCAAAAAACCGATAATCGGATTCATAGCGGGGGAGACCGCTCCTGCGGGCAGGACCATGGGCCACGCCGGTGCTATTGTCGGCGGTAGCGATGATACTGCACAGGCAAAGAAAAAAATCATGCGGGAACACGGCATTCATGTTGTCGATTCTCCCGCCGAAATCGGATTGAAGGTGAAGGAAGTAATGGGATAAGTGTTAAAATTTATCCAAATCAGCATCATCTAAATCCATCGGTCTTATTTTAGTCCGATGGATTTTTTATTCAGAAAATATTCCCCTATGAACAATTTCATGTGAACCCTGGTAACTACTACCTATGAAAAAGTTAGTATTTGGTACATTATCGATAATTTTTCTGCTCGCGGGATGTACTAAGAATGCGGTGGTTGACGAAATCGTTACGACCACCGAAACCGATGCCAATGGTTTTACCTACGAATCCGTGGCCTATGACCCGACCGGACTCCGGTTATACACCTTGGATAACGGTCTAAAAGTCTATTTATCCCAAAATACCGATGAGCCCAAGATACAGACGTTTATTCCCGTACGGGCAGGCTCGGTTTACGACCCTAGCGATAATACCGGCCTTGCGCATTACCTCGAACATATGGTGTTTAAAGGCACTGATGAAATAGGCACCCAAAATTGGGAGGAAGAAAAGAAAATGCTTTCGCAGATATCAGATCTGTACGAGTTGCACAAGAACGAGAACCATATCGATGCCAAGAACAAAATCTACAAGGAAATCGACAGTCTATCCTATTCCGCATCAAAAGTTTCAATTGCCAACGAATATGATAAAATGGTCAGTTCTCTGGGGTCGGAAGGGACAAATGCTTGGACCTCGCACGAAGAGACTGTGTATACAAACAAGATACCTTCGAACGAATTGGACAGATGGCTGAAACTCGAATCCGAACGTTTCAGTCAGTTGGTATTGCGACTTTTCCACACGGAACTTGAGGCCGTTTTCGAAGAGTTCAATCAAGGTCAGGATGCGGATGACTATAAGCTCTACCATGCCATGAACGCCGCTATGTTTCCAAAACACCCGTACGGGCAACAGACGACCATTGGTACGGCGGACCATCTAAAAAACCCGTCTATGAAAGCCATTCATAACTATTTTGACACCTATTACGTGCCCAACAATATGGCTGTGGTCTTGGTCGGTGATATCGAGTATGACGAAACCATTAAAAAAGTAAACGCCGCGTTCGGCGATTTTGCTTCAAAAGAGCTTGCCTATCCCGAAAGACCTGTAGAAGACGCCATTGGCCAACCGGTCATCGCAGAAGTTTTCGGTCCCGAGACCGAAAGGGTAAATTTAGCCTTCCGTTCCGATGGCATAGGGTCCGAAGAAGAGAAAATGGTGACCCTTACCGATATGATTTTGGCGAACAGCACGGCTGGTCTTATGGACCTTAACCTTAACCAGAACCAAAAGGTACAAAAGGCTAGCTCCTATACCGAATTTATGAACGATTATGGGGTACATACCCTGTACGGTTATCCGAAATCGGGCCAGTCACTTGAGGAAGTTAAGAACCTGCTTCTGCAGCAAGTGGAAAAAATAAAAAAAGGCGAATTCGAGGATTGGATGATCGAAGCCGTCACGAATGACTTAAAGTTGAGACAGATCAGACAGTATGGCAATGCCTCATCGGTCGCATATGCCTATGTCAGCGCTTTCGTGCACTTTCAAGACTGGGAAGATAGGGTGCGTTTTATCGAGGATATGACCAAAGTATCGAAACAAGAACTTGTTGATTTTGCCAATACATTCTATGCAGATAATTACGTAACGGTCTACAAACGTCAGGGAGAGGATAAAGAACAGGTTAAGGTTGAGAATCCCGGTATTACCCCAATCGAATTGAACCGGGATAAAACTTCCCCATTCCTAGAGAATTTTACTGCCATCGAAACACCGGAGATATTGCCCGAATTTATAGACTATGATACCGCGATACAAACAGAATACATGGAAAACGGCCTCGAATTTTCGTTTGTCGAAAATCCCCTTAACGATTTGGCCGAGTTATATTTATTGTTCGATATGGGGAAAGATCACAATAAAAAACTTGATCTCGCCATCGCGTACCTGGCGTATCTAGGTACTGATAAACTAGCCCCTGAAGAGGTCCAAAAGGAATTTTACAAGCTAGGGGTATCCTATGGGGTGAATTCACAAGATGAAAGATCATCAATTTCAGTATCCGGCCTGCGCGAGAATTTGGATACAGGTCTAGAACTACTTGAAAATCTGTTGGCCAATGCCGTTCCGAACCAAGAAGCCTATGACAAGTTAGTGCTAAAAATTGCCAAAGGCCGGGAAGAGACCAAAGCTGACAAAGGCAGTATCATGTGGGACGGGCTTTTCAGCTATGCCCAGTACGGGGAAAACTCCAGATTACGGGACATATACACTTTAGAGGAACTTAAAGCGGTAGACCCGGCCGAATTGGTCGGTATCCTTAAAGGCCTAACGGACTATAAACATCGAATTTTTTACTACGGAAAGGAAAGAGATGAAGGTCGCACCGCTATTACGGAAAAACATAGTATTCCCGAAACTTTTAAAGGCTATCCCCCAAAAAAGGAATATCACAGAAAGGAAATGGCGGGAGACGTATATTTTGTAGACTATGACATGGTGCAGGCAGAAATGCTGTTTTTGGCCAAGGGTGACACTTTCGATCCTGAAAAAATGGCGGCTACCGCATTGTTCAACATCTATTTCGGAAGTGGACTTTCGTCAATTGTGTTCCAGGAAATCCGAGAATCAAAATCGCTGGCATATTCCGCATTCTCGGCCTATTCCAATGCACGAAAAAAAGAAGATCCCAATTACGTTTACGCTTATGTTGGTACTCAGGCCAACAAAATGGGGCAAGCTATGGATGCGATGTTGGCATTGATGAACGATATGCCCGAGGCCGATGAGAATTTTAGGGCAGCCAAAGAATCTACCTTAAAACAGATAGCCGCCGAGCGTATCAATAAAACCAATATTTTTTGGTCATACGAACGGTTAAAAGATCGCGGTTTGACCGAAGACAACCGTGAAGCTATCTATAACGCCATTCAAAAGATGAAAATTGAAGATCTTCGGGCGTTCTTCGATACAAATATCAAGGGAGGAACCTACGATCTTATGGTAATCGGCAATAAAAAGGATGTCGATGTCAAATCCCTTGAAAAATTTGGAAAAGTGAAGGAATTAGAGGTCGATTATCTATTCAACTATCAAAAGCCCGCACCCATAAAATCTTAAAGTTGCCAAAACCTTGTATTACCTCCTTTGTGGATGCAATTTGTGAATAGGTAGAAAATCGATGGTTTTTAGAAGAGTGCCTTAATCGATAAATCGTATTTTTGATTTTTCTATAAAATAAGTATGGAACATTAAATTGAACTATGAAGTTGTTATCAGGAAAAACCGTAATAATAACAGGTGCAAGTAGGGGTATCGGAATGGGTATAGCCCAAGTGTTTGCCGATCATGGTGCCAATGTGGCATTTACCTACAGTTCTAGCGAAAAACCAGCTTTAGAGCTGGAGAAAGAACTCGTTGCCAAAGGTATTACCGCAAAGGCCTATAAAAGCGATGCCGCAAGTTTTGAACAGGCAAATATGCTGGTAGCGAAAGTTTTGGAAGATTTTGGCGGTATCGACGTCCTTATTAACAATGCAGGCATTACTAAAGATAATCTTTTAATGCGTATGTCAGAAGCTGATTTTGATAGCGTTATTGAAATTAACTTGAAGTCTGTTTTTAACATGACAAAAGCCGTACAGCGCACTTTCTTAAAACAGCGCAGCGGCTCTATCATAAACATGAGCAGTGTGGTCGGGGTGAAAGGCAATGCAGGGCAGACCAATTATGCAGCTTCCAAGGCGGGTATGATCGGCTTTACCAAATCCGTTGCTTTGGAACTTGGCTCCCGTAACATCCGTTGCAATGCCATCGCTCCTGGATTTATAGAGACTGAAATGACGGATAAGCTCGACGAAAAAACGGTACAAGGCTGGCGGGATGGTATTCCCTTAAAACGCGGCGGATCTCCCGAAGATATTGCCAATGCCTGTTTGTTTTTTGCTTCAGACCTTTCCCTTTACGTAACCGGACAGGTGTTAAACGTCGATGGGGGGATGCTTACTTAAAAAAATTTATGCGTTTATTGGTTTATGAGTTTAGTCTTAAAGTTTTGGTGCCAGAATTTATACCAAAATATAATCTTCGCCCGCTACTTTGTATTTAATTTTAAGTACTAACTACTAAAGACAATGAACATTCAAACGGTGCTCTTGATTATCCTAGCTGCCCTTTTTGCCTTGGGTTTAGTACTGTTCCAATACTATTATAAAACCAAGCGAAAGGGCCGATTAACGGTAGTCCTATCCTTTTTGCGTTTTTTGGCTTTGTTCTCGGTCTTTCTATTGCTGATCAATCCGGAGTTCACCAAAAACGAATATCGCGTCGAAAAGGCCAATTTGATAGTCCTAGTGGATAATTCTACATCAGTGGCAGCATCCAAGGATACTATTCAAAGTGTTTTAGAGGCAATCGATGAAAATAAGGCAATCAAGGGTCGTTTTAATCTACAAGGGTACGGTTTTGGGGCTAAATTAACAGGCGGAGACGCCATAAACAGCATCTCTTCCATTAATCAAGATTCTGCGTTCACAAAAAAAAACACCAACATTGCAGAGGCTTTAAGGGCAATTCAAGACATCTATTCCGCTACGAACTCCGCCATACTTTTGTTGACCGATGGCAACCAAACCCTGGGACAGGATTATGAGTTTTATGGCAGAAATCAAAAATTTCCCATTTATACCATGGCCATCGGCGATACCACCCGATACGATGATGTCGCTATTTCGCAGGTGAACGCCAACCGATACGCCTTCCTTAAAAATAAATATCCCATTGAAATGTATCTGTCCTACAACGGAAAGACCGATGTACGGTCCGCCCTTAAGGTCTCTATCGCGGGAAGGACCGTATTTCGGGAGAACATTTCATTTTCGGATACTGACAATTCGAAGACCATAAATACGCTATTGGATGCCTCTTCTGTGGGCGTAAAGAACATTGTAGTTTCCGTAGATTCCCTGGAAAACGAACGTAACACGAGCAACAATTCCCGACAGATTGCGGTAGAGGTCATCGACGAAAAAACGGATATTACTATCATATCGAACCTACTGCACCCTGATATCGGGGCTTTGAAAAAAGCGATAGAAAGCAATGAGCAACGTTCGGTTTCCGTAAAAAAATCGAACGTAGATGTAACGCAGTTTGACGATGTTGACCTGTTTATACTGTATCAGCCCGATGCGTCCTTTAAAACCGTATACGATTATATTCAAAACAAAAAAGCCAATGTGTTTACCATTACGGGTACACAAACGGACTGGGATTTTTTGAATACCGTCCAGAAAGGTTTTTCGAAAAATAGTTATAATCAAGCCGAGGAGGTTTTCCCCACTTTAAATTCCGGTTTCGAACTGTTCAACATCCGTGATTTTTCAATTCAGGATTTTCCGCCGTTGAACGCTAATTTGGGGGAGATACAGCTAGATAATTCCGGAGAAATCCTTATGACCCAGCGCATCAAGGGCGCGGAACTGAACCAGCCTTTACTTGCGGTCTTAGGAAAAGGTACCCAAAAGGAAGCCGTTTTATTCGGGGAAAATAGCTGGAAATGGCGGATGCAGAGTTTCCGAAACGAACAGAATTTCAAAAATTTCGATGAATTTATTGGTAGATTGGTACTCTATCTTTCTACCAATACGTCTAAGGAACGGTTAACATTGGAGTATAGTTCGGTCTATGCAGGGAATAGCTCCGCCAAGATTACGGCCACCTATTTTGATGAAACCTATGTTTTCGAAGCTAACGCGACAATCGATTTGAAGCTTAAAAATACCGAAACGGAAGCGGTAACCGAAATGCCCATGCTTTTGAAAGGAAACTACTACGAATCCGACTTGAGCAACTTGCCCCCGGGAAGTTATGATTTTACGGTAGCGGTGCGTAACCAAAATCTTTCCAAATCAGGCAGGTTCACGATTCTTGATTTCGATGTGGAAAAGCAATTGGTATCGACCGATTATCGAAAACTAGGGCGTTTGGCGAATACTACCGGGGGAGAAATTTATTTTCCATCCCAAATCGGGACCCTATTATCAGACCTATCAAAAGACAATCGTTTTCTTCCCGTTCAGAAAGGCGAACAAAAAACCGTATCTTTGATCGATTTCCGAATACTATTGGCCGTTATCACAGCCTTATTGGCTGCGGAATGGATTATCAGAAAGTATAATGGACTCATTTAAACAAAGAATAACTATGGATAAATTACCAAAAATTGCATTACCTATTATTTTCGGCCTAATTGTGCTGGTCATCCTGATTTCAAAATCTGCCATAACCATCGAATCCGGTCAGGCCGGTGTTCTTTATAAAACTTTTGGTGGCGGAGTAGTGACCGATGAACTACCGATGGGAGAAGGTTTTCATATCGTAGCCCCTTGGAACAAAGTATTCATCTATGAGGTAAGACAACAAGAGGTATTTGAAAAAATGCAAGTATTATCTTCAAACGGACTGGAAATTAAATTGGATGCTTCCATATGGTTCGAACCAAAACGGGAATTATTGGGTAAATTACACCAAGAAAAGGGAACGGAATATATTCAGCGGGTTCTCTTACCTACTATACGGTCGGCGGCAAGAAGTGTCGTAGGACGATATACCCCGGAGCAACTGTATTCCAGTAAGCGGGACGCCATTCAGGAGGAAATTTTTGAAGAGACCAAAAAAATCGTTGACGGTCAGTACATTCAGTTGAACGAGGTATTGGTGCGCGACGTAACCTTACCGCCGACCATAAAAGAGGCCATTGAGCGTAAATTGAAACAAGAGCAGGAATCTTTGGAATATGAATTCCGTTTGGTCACGGCTAAAAAGGAGGCTGAAAAAGTAACGATAGAAGCACAGGGTAAGGCAAACGCAAACAAAATTCTTAGTGCCTCATTGACCGATAAGATCTTACAGGATAAAGGTATCGACGCCACCTTAAGGCTCGCCCAATCGGCCAATGCCAAGGTCGTCGTTGTGGGTAGCGGTGAATCGGGTCTTCCCCTGATTTTAGGAAATAACTAAAATAAATTTGGTCTCTCGGAATTAAGTTTTAATTTTACCTCTGTAATGAAGAACAAGCACACACATCATCATTTTTATACTTGCGCTCAAGCGAGGTAAAATTGTATGTAGTGTATTCACATATTTTTACGACCCGTTTGAGCAATCAAACGGGTTTTTTAATTTGCAAATTAAACGATTCTTATTTATGATACGAATAGCCATCCAGAAATCCGGACGTCTAAACGAAGATTCGCTTCAAATCTTAAAAGACTGCGGTATTTCGATAGACAACGGCAAAGATCAATTGAAGGCGTCTTCACGAAATTTTCCATTGGAGGTTTTTTACCTTAGAAACGGTGATATTCCCCAATATTTGAGGGACGGCGTGGTCGATATTGCCATAATCGGTGAGAATGTCTTAATCGAAAAAGGAGAGGATATCGAGGTTGCCGAAAAATTGGGCTTCTCGAAATGCAAAGTATCCCTAGCCGTACCGAAATCCGTAAAATATACTTCAGTGCAGGATTTTGAAGGAAAGCGTATTGCGACATCCTACCCAAATACCGTTCGGGACTATTTGAAGAAAAAGGGAGTCAATGCCGATTTGCATATCATCAATGGTTCCGTAGAAATTGCCCCGAACATCGGCTTGGCAGATGCTATTTGCGATATTGTATCCAGCGGAAGTACACTATTTAAGAACAACCTGAAAGAAGTCGAGGTGATGCTGAAAAGTGAGGCCGTATTGGCGGTTTCCCCGAAAATATCCCTAGAACGCAGAGAGCTACTAAAAAAGATACAATTCCGAATTCGGTCCGTCTTACAGGCGCGGCAATACAAATACGTTTTGCTCAACGCTCCGAACGACAAGTTAGATCAAATTTTGTCGCTGTTACCGGGTATGCGAAGCCCCACAGTTTTACCTTTGGCCGAAGTAGGATGGAGCTCAGTACATACTGTTATTAATAAGGATAAATTTTGGGAGGTGATACATGAACTTAAAGAAGCGGGGGCGGAGGGTATTTTGGTTTGCCCTATCGAGAAAATGGTACTTTAGAACATTAGGAATATACGGAGTAACATCAGGTTGACATGGATTTTGATATTCGCTTTATAGCGCATGAACAAATGGATTCAATTATTCCATTATTGGTACAATTGAACCCAAAAATTACGTATGATTTACTTAAAAGTCGTTTAAAGGATATGGTCTTGCAGGGCTATCAATGTGTTGGTGTTTTTGATAACGATAAACTAATCGGCATTTCTGGAATCTGGGTGCTCGTTAAATACTATGTAGGTAAGCATATCGAGCAGGACAATGTGATTATACTACCTGAGTATCAGGGTAAAGGAATCGGTAAATTGTTGACGGACTGGATTTTTGACTATGCGAAATCCATAGGATGTGCGGCATCTGAGTTGAATTGTTATACTGCAAATGAATCCGGACATCGTTTTTGGGTAGCACAGGGATATGAAGCGGTTGCCTACCACTATAAGAAAAAATTATAACTGTGAACAAAATTTATAATCCGAATAAAGCCGATTGGAAGGATGTTTTAAAACGTCCTACACAAACCGTCGCCCACATCGAACAAAAGGTAAATACTATTTTTAGTGAGGTTCAAGAGGAGGGGGATTATGCGATAAAGAGGTATACCGAGGAATTCGATAAGGTTACGTTGGATAATTTACAAGTTTCGGAAGTGGACATTTTGGAAGCAAAGGCACTGGTTTCAACTGAGCTAAAAGACGCTATTCAAATGGCGAAAATGAATATCGAGACTTTTCATAAAGCCCAAATAACGGATAAAATCGAGATGGAAACGGTGAAGGGAGTCCGTTGTTGGCAGGAAAAACGTCCCATTCAAAAAGTCGGACTTTATATTCCAGGCGGAACCGCACCACTGTTCTCGACCATTTTAATGCTGGCCGTTCCTGCTGCGATTGCCGGTTGCCAAGAAATAGTAATGTGTTCACCTCCGAACAAGGAGGGTAAAATTCATCCGGCGATTTTGTACACCGCAGACCTGTGCGGGGTTACGCAAATTTTCAAAGTCGGCGGAATACAGGCCATTGCGGGCATGACCTTTGGTACTGAAAGTATCCCGCAAGTCTACAAAATATTCGGCCCGGGCAATCAATATGTAACGGTAGCCAAACAAATTGCCACAAAATACGGCGTAGCCATCGACATGCCCGCCGGACCGAGCGAACTTTTGGTGGTTGCAGACGATACGGCCAATGCGGCCTTTGTAGCATCCGATTTGTTGAGCCAAGCGGAACACGGCGTAGATAGTCAGGTTCTATTGGTATCGACATCCGAAGAAATGATCGATGCGGTGGAAAAAGAGGTGGAAAAACAAATTGAAAAGCTACCTAGAAAAGAAATTGCCCAAAAAGCTATAGATAACAGTAAGTTAATTTATGTTGTCGATGACCGTACCGCCATTGATTTGATCAACGAATACGGGCCCGAGCATTATATCGTTTGTGTCAAAAACGAGGATTTTTATGTGGAAAATACAATCAACGCCGGTTCCGTATTTATCGGTAATTATACCCCCGAAAGCGCAGGGGATTATGCTAGCGGAACTAACCATACCTTGCCCACGAACGGATACGCCAAACAATACAGCGGTGTAAACTTGGACAGTTTTATGAAAAGTATGACCTTTCAAAAAATAACCGCCGAGGGCATCAAACAAATAGGAAGTGCTATTGAAATCATGGCCGAAGCGGAAGGTTTGCAGGCGCATAAAAATGCGGTGACGCTGCGATTGGAAAGTTTGAAATAATTAGTCTTGGCTCATTGAATTGACGGCATGGGGTGAGGTTGGTACCAGCGCGACCCTCGCGCTAGTCAACAATTGGTACTAAACGATGTCAGTAGGATCTTTTTGCCGCTAGCGCGAGCATCTTGATCGTGCCTGTCAGGAGTAGCCACACAATGCTGCTGTGAATTTTTAAAATTAAAATAGTGGGTAACTGGGACGCCCGGAGAAATAGAAGTCAATATGAATTTTAATCTGAACAAAATAACAAGGGTAAACGTAAAAGGTCTAAAACCCTATTCCTCCGCCCGCGACGAATACGTTGCCGATGGTTCCCCGATGGTTTTTTTGGATGCCAACGAAAATCCGTTTGAAAACGGGGTAAACCGCTATCCCGACCCCCAACAGCGGCGTTTGAAGTCCGTTTTAGCGGATCGGAAGGCCGTCCCCGTTGAAAATATGCTACTGGGAAACGGTAGCGATGAAGTTTTGGATCTGATTTACCGTGCATTCTGTGAGCCTAAAGTGGACAATGTTATCACTTTACCCCCAACGTATGGAATGTACAAGGTGTTGGCCGGTATCAACGATATAGAAAATCGTGAAATACTACTTACAAAGGATTTTCAGCCAGATGTAGACAAGATTTTAAAGCAAACGGATGCTAATTCCAAATTGCTGTTTCTCTGTTCCCCCAATAATCCTACCGGCAATAGTTTTTCGAAAGAAAAAATTATCGGTTTACTTGAAAACTTCAGCGGTTTGGTGGTCATCGACGAAGCCTATATCGATTTTTCAACGGAACAAAGCTGGGCAAAAAAACTGGAAGAATATCCGAATCTAGTCATTACACAAACTTTATCCAAGGCTTATGGATTAGCTGGTATTCGGTTGGGTATCTGTATAGCATCCCACGAAATCATATCCGTTCTGAATAAAATCAAACCGCCTTACAACGTCAACGAGGTGACCCAGAACCACGCCTTAAAAAGGCTCCAGGGTATCTCCAGAATACGCTTGGAGATTACAGAGATACTGAACCAAAAAAAATTGGTGATGAAAGTGTTGAAGCATGTGGCCTTTATCGAAAAGGTATATCCTTCGGACGCTAATTTTATATTGGTAAAAGTAGATAATGCCGATATCCGCTACGAACAGCTTTTGCAAAAAGGTATTGTCATTAGAAACCGCAGTAATCAACCACTTTGCGAAAATACCCTTCGGTTTACTATCGGAACCACGGAAGAAAATATTAAGTTGGTAATGGCCTTGAAGGAAATAAATTAAATGAGTTCAACGTAATGAAAACGCAAGAAACGGACAGTACAAATAATATGACCTCAGGTTTAAAGAAAGCAGGAAGAAGAGTACTTTTTATAGATCGTGACGGCACAATCATCAAGGAAACTGTCGACGAGCAGATCGATGGGTTCGAAAAGATGATTTTCTACCCGAAAGCTTTCACTTTTTTAGGGAAAATAGCCAGGGAACTGGATTATGAGCTGGTCATGATTACGAATCAGGACGGATTGGGCACCGATTCTTTCCCGGAGGAAACTTTTTGGCCGGTACATAACTTCATCCTGAACTCTTTTGAAAATGAAGGCGTAGTGTTCAACAAGGTTTTTTTAGACCGAACCTTTCCCCAGGATAATGCCAATACCCGAAAACCGGGTACGGGCTTATTGACCGAGTATTTTACGGAAGCATACGATTTAGAAAATTCTTTTGTCATAGGTGATCGTTTAACTGATATGGAACTTGCAAAAAACCTAGGGGCCAAAGGTATTTTTATCAATGATGATACGAATTTGGGCACTGGCGAAGTAACCGTAAAACGGGAAGAACTAAATTCGGTGATAGCTCTGGAAAATAATGATTGGGAGAAAATCTATGCGTTTTTAAAGCTGGAAAGCAGGGTTTCTGAAATCCATCGAAAAACCAATGAGACCAATATCCATATAAAAGTCAATTTAGACGGAACGGGCAAAAGTGATATCAAAACTGGGTTGGCGTTTTTCGACCATATGTTGGATCAACTGGCGCGTCATGGCCAAATGGATTTGGAAATCAGGGTCGACGGCGATTTGGAAGTCGATGAGCATCATACTATCGAGGACACCGCCATCGCCTTGGGCGAAGTATTGCATAAAGCCTTGGGAAACAAAATGGGTATCGAACGTTACGGTTTTTGCCTACCCATGGACGATTGCTTGGCACAAGTCGCCATTGATTTCGGGGGCCGCAATTGGCTGGTCTGGGATACGGATTTCAAAAGGGAAAAAGTTGGTGATATGCCCACGGAAATGTTCCATCATTTCTTCAAATCCTTTACCGATGGCGCCAGGGCGAATTTAAATGTAAAAGCCGAAGGCACGAACGAGCATCATAAGATAGAGGCGATTTTTAAGGCGTTTGCGAAGTCCATTAAGGTGGCGGTAAAACGCGATGTGGAAAAAATGATTTTACCATCTACCAAGGGAATGTTATGAATATTGTCATTATAAATTACGGTGCGGGAAACATCCAAAGCATCAAATTCGCTATTCAACGGCTGGGCTATGAAGCCATCTTGAGCCATGATATTGAAGAAATTCGGAATGCGCACAAAGTCATTTTCCCAGGAGTGGGAGAGGCGAGTAGCGCCATGAAAAAGTTGCGGAATAGTCAATTGGATAGGCTTATCCCTGATTTGAAACAGCCGGTCCTAGGCATTTGTTTGGGTATGCAGCTGATGTGCAATTTTTCGGAAGAGGGAAATACTAAAGGTCTTGGCATCTTTGATACCAGCGTTGTAAAGTTTTCGAATGCAGTAAAAGTTCCACAAATTGGGTGGAATCAAATATCAAATTTAAAGTCTGGGATTTTTAAAGAAGTAGCCGAGAATGAACATATTTATCTGGTACACAGTTTTTATGCCCCTTTATGTACAGCAACCATCGCCGAATCGGAATACGATGTAACCTATAGTGCCGCTCTGCAAAAGGATAATTTTTACGGAACACAATTTCACCCAGAAAAAAGTAGTGCTGTAGGGGCAAAAATATTGAAGAATTTCTTGAAGTTATAGAACTAAATACGAAACTTGAAATTTTGAAATGAGGGATTTAAAAAAGAGAACCCAAAAATTTGCCTTGGACTGTTGTTATGTATGTGCTAAAATCCCAAAGTCAAGAGCATATAACGCTTACGTCAATCAATTGATTCGTTCTTCCAGTTCAGTGGGCGCTAATTGGAGAGCATCGCAACGAGGAAAATCCGATAGAGACTTTATCAACAAATTAAAAATTGTCGAGGAGGATTGTGACGAAAGTATTTATAGGATATAGATTTTTATTGAAATTTTAGGTACTAACCAAAATGGACTAAAGCGATTGCATGCCGAAGCCAATGAACACTAAGCAATCACGGTTACATCAATCAATACCACAAGAAAAAGGTTGAACTTAAATATAAAAATAGAATCAATTTTTCATTATCAATTTTTCATTTCAAGTTTCGTATTTCAAATTTTTTAGCAATGAGAATTATACCGGCAATTGATATTATAGATGGAAAGTGCGTACGGCTCTCCAAAGGAGATTACAGTACCAAAAAAATTTACAATGAAAATCCGTTGGAAGTAGCCAAAGAATTCGAAGCGCACGGTATAGACTATTTACATTTGGTAGATTTGGATGGTGCAAAGTCCAACCACATTGTAAACCATAAGGTTTTAGAGCAAATTGCTTCAAATACAACCTTAAAAATCGACTTTGGTGGAGGGCTGAAAACCGATGATGATCTGCGTATCGCCTTTGAAAGTGGTGCCGGACAGATTACCGGTGGAAGCATTGCCGTTAAGGACAAGGATACTTTCGTTGGGTGGATCGAAAAGTATGGCGCGGATAAGATTATTCTTGGCGCGGATGCTATGAACGAGAAAGTGGCTGTTTCTGGATGGCAAGAAGAATCGACCGAAGAATTGATTCCATTTATAACATCCTATCAAAAAAAAGGGATTCAATATGTTATTTGTACCGATATTTCCAAGGATGGTATGTTAGAAGGGCCATCGTTTGAATTGTATAAAAGGATTATCGATGAATGCAATTCTAACTTAAAACTGATAGCTAGCGGTGGAATCTCTACCTTTGACGAACTCCCCAAGCTAGCTGAAATGGGTTGTGAGGGAACGATTATAGGAAAAGCGATTTATGAAAATAGAATCAGCTTGAAACAACTCGAAAGTTTTATACTACAAAGTATCAAATAGAGATTACAAAGTACAAAATTTTAAACAACGAAACTCAAACTATTTAATACTAAGTAGGCTATACCTAATACCAAACAATGCTGGCAAAAAGAATAATCCCTTGTCTCGATATCAAAGACGGTCGCACTGTAAAGGGTGTGAACTTCGTCGATTTGCGCGATGCCGGTGACCCGGTCGAACTTGCGGAAATTTACAGTAAGGAAGGCGCCGATGAGCTCGTTTTTTTGGATATATCGGCTACCGAGCAAAAACGAAAAACGCTTGCGGAACTAGTGTACCACGTAGCCGAAAAGGTCAACATCCCCTTTACGGTCGGCGGAGGAATTTCATCTGTGGAGGATGTAGATATTCTGCTGCAGAATGGTGCGGACAAGGTTTCCATTAATTCCTCGGCGGTCAAGAATCCGCAATTGATCAATGATTTGGTGGCCAAATTTGGCTCTCAATGTATCGTTGTCGCTATCGATGCGAAACAAATCAATGGGGAATGGATCGTACATCTGATCGGCGGAAAAGTACCGACCGAACGAAAGCTGTTTGAATGGGCCAAGGAAGTAGAGCAACGCGGGGCCGGTGAAATTTTGTTCACCTCTATGGACCACGACGGTACTAAAAACGGATTTGCCAATGAAGCTTTAGCCCGATTATCAAAAGAATTGAACATTCCCATCATCGCATCCGGAGGTGCAGGAAATATGCAGCATTTCGCGGATACGTTTACTACCGGCAAAGCGGATGCCGCTTTGGCTGCCAGTGTTTTCCACTTTAAGGAAATCGGGATTCAGGATTTAAAGGAAAATTTACAGGAAAACGGAATTCCCGTTAGATTATAACAAAATGTCAGCCCGAGCTCTTGCCTAAACGGAACTGGCTGGCATTCTATGGTTTAGAAAAGTTGATAAGTCTAGATAGTAATAGCAGCAAACTATAAACAAATGTCACCCCGAGCGCAGTTGAGGGCTTAGGAACACTTAAGTTTTTCGATTGCTGTCAGATTGATAGAATAATGACCATCATGAAAATAAATTTCAACAAAAACCAAGACGGCCTAGTCCCTGCTATCATACAAGATGCCAACACCAAAAACGTCTTGATGCTCGGCTATATGAACAAGGTCGCCTTGGAAAAGACACAAGAAACCGAAAAAGTGACCTTTTTCAGCCGCTCGAAACAGCGATTATGGACCAAAGGAGAGGAAAGCGGTAATTTTTTAAACTTGGTCGATATCAAAAACGATTGCGATAACGACACGCTTTTAATTTCCGTAAATCCGGTAGGCCCGACCTGCCATACCGGTAGCGACACCTGTTGGAACGAAGAAAATAGTTCAAACTTCGGATTTCTTTCGCAATTGGAAAAGGTAATCGAACAAAGACGTTCCGCTGGTTCGAGCGACACATCGTACGTAGCTTCGCTCTTTGAAAAGGGAATCAACAAGATTGCCCAGAAAGTTGGTGAAGAAGCCATTGAAACCGTCATCGAGGCCAAAGATGACAATGACGAGCTCTTTTTATACGAGAGTGCGGACTTACTTTTTCACTACTTAATACTGCTTCAGGCTAAAGGTTTTACCTTAAAAGATATCGAGTCGGAACTTAAGAAAAGACACAAGTAGTCTTCGTCGTACTTCTAAAAATCTGTTGAAGGTACCTTTTCATAGGAAGGGGTACAAAACAACACCGGAACGCTTTCAATTGCTATTCTTGATTTTAGAGGCTCCTGAAAGGCTTTTATTAGTAACGACGGCATCGCCCATACTATATAGCGCGCTGACCCCTGAGGTTTTGTTATCATCGATTCATTTACCGAAACACGTGCTTCGCCGGCCCCAGAAAGTTCAATGCCCAAACGTTTATGGCTAGGTCATAGTCCCGAATTTCGCTATTTCCGGATAGCTCTGCGTTTAATGCGCTGCGGTTTCCGTAAATGTTGGCGGTACCCTACTATGCTATTAAAAAATAATTTCATCTTGCTTCAAAAGCCGATATTCTCGGTTCCAAACAAAAAGTCTAACTGAGTTCATTTTCAAGGTACAGGGTTAGTAGTACTGAAGGTAAAGTTTTTCCTCTGAAACCATGTATTTCGTATGTCGTTCCTATTAAGGCCACCAGACCACAAAAATCTTCTCAAATTCCGTTTCTGATTTTCGCATCCAGACCATTGGAGCATTTTCTTGCATCATGCGCAGATTGATATCCATTAAAATTTCAAAATGATTCTTCCAAGAGACATCGTTATGTGGTGGTAGGACCCATTCGGATTTATAGGGGATATAGTAGGTATATCCTCGGAATTCTTCCGCATTAAAATCATCGAATTTTAGCCAATGCCCATGAACACAGGTCTTGTTCAAAGGACGGATATGAATTTCGGATTCTTGATAAGGATTAAATAACTGTGCTTTAAAACAACATTGATGCTCAACTTTTCCATGGTCGATTCCCTTTACTTGTAGTGCATCCCTCCCTTCCGCTATATGTAAAAGTGGAAACTGTCGCTGTTTTATCTTTTCCATTTTCGTAAAGAACATATCCCTTCGATTGGGACCTATCAGCTGATGAATGGGTTCGGAAATAGCCGTGTCGATGATGTAAAACTTGTAGGTCAATTCAACATGTACTATTTGTGCAGTTTCCACGTCCCGCAAAACAAAATCGATTTCCCCAATCGTACGTTTGTGCTGCTTAATGGGCAGGTTGTGTAAGAGGATGTCATACTGCGCTGTGGCTTCTAACAACTGTAGAAAGACATGCTCCATTTGATGGCCCAGACGTAAACGTTGTGGAATGGGTTTGGACCGGAAATTAATCAAATCGATTTCCGGAAATTTGAATTGACTTATACCAAACTGTTCATTTATCCATAATGGCGGAGTATTGAGAAACCCGATAAAGCGTTTATCGATCATGGGGTACGAAGATATTGTATCATACTTGAATTTCGAAGAATGATATTCCGATACAAGTCCTAACCTTTGGTCTAGTTTGATTCCAAAAGCTTGCTGTCTAGCCTGTTTCCTGGTTTTTACGATATACTACTTATCATTTAAGAGTCTTTTAGTTATGTTTTTGGCCATTATGTCGAAAATCAACAAATCTTTTTTATCTTGTAGATTATTTAAAGTTCGAATGAACCCGTACTGGGTTCTAGCAAATAAATAGGATACATGAATTCAAATAGAAGAAATTTTCTCAAAAAAACTTCATTAGTCGGAGCGGGACTCGCTTTGACGCCAGGTATTTCAAAAGCGAATATGTTTTCGCAAAATCGGGTTTCCAGCGCGCAATATATGGGCGGATTCGTAGCTCCCAAGTTAGATACCGTACGTTTTGCCTTTATCGGCGTCGGTGCCCGTGGATCTGGACATGCCCAGCAGATCGCTTCTATCGAGGGTACCGAGGTCGTGGCGATATCGGACCTATACCAAGATTTGGCCCAAAAGTCCGCAGATACTTGTAAAGAAATGGGGAAAGGGCAAAGACATAAAAAAATCAAGCTTTACACGAACGGAGAAGAGGATTGGAAAAAGATGCTCGCAGAGCAAAAACCGGATGCGGTAATCATTGCCACCCCTTGGAAACTGCATGCACCTATGGCCATTGGCGCTATGAACGCCGGAACCCATGCCTTTGTAGAAGTGCCCTTGGCGCTTACCCTTGACGAAATGTGGCAGTTGGTCGACGTCTCGGAAAAGACCAAGAAGCACTGCATGATGATGGAAAACGTCAACTATGGCCGTGAAGAGTTATTGTACCTCAATATGTGCCGACAAGGCGTCATCGGAGAACTACTGCATGGTGAAGCTGCCTATATTCATGAACTAAGGTCGCAGATGGAAGAGGTCGATCGCGGCACCGGATCTTGGCGAACCCCACATTATGCCCATCGCAATGGAAATCTTTATCCTACGCATGGCTTGGGTCCCGTCGCCCAATACATGAATATCGCTAGGGGAGATGATAATTTTAAGTTCATGAATTCTTTTTCCTCTCCAGCTAAAGGACGTGCGCTTTATGCAAAGGAGAATTTCCCCGCAGATCACAAATGGAATAAACTGGACTTTAAAGGGGGCGATATCAACACCTCGATTATCAAAACTGAAATGGGACGCACTATCATGGTACAATGGGACGAAACCAGTCCGCGGCCCTATACAAGGCATAACCTGATTCAGGGCACCAAAGGCACCTTGGCCGGATTCCCCAATCGGGTAGCCCTCGAAGGTGGTATCGAAGGGGTAACGGAAAACCATCACGAGTGGGCCGAGGGAGACGGTCTTCAAATGATTTATGAAAAATATGAGCATCCGTTATACAAACGTCTCGGTGAACTCGCCACAAAAATGGGCGGTCATGGCGGAATGGATTTTATGATGCTCTATCGTATCGTGGAATGTTTGCGCAAAGGTGAAGCATTGGATCAGAATCTTTATGAAGGTTGCCTTTGGAGTGCGGTGGGACCTTTAAGCGAAGCTTCGGTTGCAGCGAACGGCGCCCCACAAGAATTTCCTGATTTTACTAGAGGTTCTTGGAAAAAGACCGATGCATTGGCGATTATCAGTTAATCAAATCCATATCTAAAAAAAGGATCGACCAAACATCGATCTCTTTTTGTTTAAACAAACCCTCAAAACCGTTAACATTTCCTAAAAATAGCGATGTTCACAGCGAATTGTCCTATTTTTATATAATGGCTATGAACACAAGACAAGGGTTTCGGTTTTCTACCTATGAAGCACCGAATCAAACTCCCTTTGAAAGACTTTTCGACATTTTTCAAGAACTCATCACCCACACTTCGGGTGATTTTGACGAGGCTATCGATTGGTTGCGGGAGTTGGATAAGGAGTATGAACTCACCGATGAAGAATACACGATAGATGATTTTATAGAGGAACTGAAAGCGAAAGGATATATCCGTGAGGAGTTCGAGGATGGCGGTGGCCAGATGGGCGAAGGTGAAGACGGAGAGGAAGGTGACGGAAAGGGCAAAGGAAGTATTTCCATCACCGCCAAGATGGAACGTATCATTCGCCAACGGGCCTTAGAGCAGATTTTCGGAAAACTCAAACGAAGCGGTGCCGGTAACCATAAGACCGGAAAATCGGGCCAAGGCGATGAACATACCGGCGATTTGAGGGAATACCGATACGGAGACAGACTTGAGCATATTTCGATGACCGAAAGTCTAAAAAATGCCCAGGTCAATCACGGTATCGGTAATTTTAACCTCAGTGAAGAGGATTTGGTGGTTGAAGACACCCAGTACAAGGCCCAGATGAGTACGGTACTCATGATCGATATCAGCCACAGCATGATCCTCTATGGTGAGGATCGGATTACGCCCGCTAAAAAAGTGGCCATGGCTTTGGCCGAACTGATCACTACCCGCTACCCGAAAGATACGTTGGATATTCTGGTCTTCGGCAATGACGCATGGCCTATTCCGATTAAAGACTTGCCCTATTTGAAAGTCGGCCCGTATCATACCAATACGGTAGCAGGAATACAATTGGCCATGGATATGCTCCGCCGAAAGCGCAACACCAACAAACAAATCTTTATGATTACCGACGGAAAGCCCAGTTGTTTGCGGCTTCCCGATGGCACCTATTATAAAAATAGCGTTGGATTGGACGATTATATTGTTGAAAAATGCTACAATATGGCCCGACAGGCCCGAAAATTACATATTCCCATTACCACCTTTATGATTGCCCAAGACCCTTATCTGATGCAGTTTATCCGTCATTTTACGGAAGCGAACAAAGGCAAGGCATTTTTTACGGGATTAAAGGGATTAGGTGAAATGATTTTTGAGGATTATGAATCGAATCGGAGGAAAAGGTTGAAATAGAATAGAGAGAATAGAATATAGAGAACAGACTAAAAAAAATATGAATTTGAACCATAAGGAAATTAAAACCCTCGGCGGATTGAAGGCTGCGGGCTATCAAACAAAAAGTATCAAAGACGAACTCCGCGATAACCTTCGGGAGAAAATCAAAAAAGGGGAAGAAACCTTCAAAGGGGTTTGGGGCTACGAAGACTCCGTAATCCCGGAATTGGAGCGGGCTATCCTGTCACGTCATAATATCAATTTACTCGGACTTCGCGGACAAGCGAAAACCCGCTTGGCACGGCTTATGGTTCATCTATTGGATGAATGGATTCCCGTTGTTGATGGTTCGGAAATCAACGATGACCCTTTGAAACCGATGTCAAGATTCGCTGTTGAGCTTATCAAGGAAAAAGGAGATGACACTCCGATTTTTTGGTTATACCGTGAAGAACGTTTTTATGAAAAACTGGCTACCCCCGATGTGACCGTTGCTGATCTGATCGGGGATGTCGATCCTATAAAAGCGGCCAACCTTAAATTGTCCTATGCCGATGACCGGGTAATCCACTTTGGAATGATTCCCCGTGCGAACCGCTGCATTTTTGTTATCAACGAGCTACCCGATCTACAGGCGCGAATCCAAGTTTCCCTGTTCAATATCTTGGAGGAAGGCGATATCCAGATCCGTGGTTTCAAGTTGCGATTGCCGTTGGATATCCAATTCGTATTTACTGCCAATCCCGAGGATTACACGAATCGTGGAAGCATCGTAACCCCGTTAAAAGATAGGATAGGGTCGCAAATTTTAACGCATTATCCCGATGATATAGCAATTGCACGTAAAATCACCGAACAAGAATCGAAATTGGACAAACGCCAAACCGATGCCGTTTATGTGCCGGATATTGCTAAGGATCTTTTGGAACAAATCAGCTTCGAAGCCCGTAACAGTGAGTATGTCGATGCGAAAAGTGGCGTCAGTGCCCGTACCAGTATAACGGCCTTTGAAAACTTGCTAAGTACGGCCGAACGAAGAGTGCTATTGACCGGTGCTGAAACAACTATGGTACGATTGAGTGACTTTGTGGGTGTAGTTCCGGCCATCACGGGGAAAATCGAATTAGTCTATGAAGGCGAACAGGAAGGTGCCGATGCAGTTGCCGCCATTCTTATCGATGATGCGGTGAAGTCGCTCTTTCCCGAATATTTTCCGAAAATTGAAAAGCTCCAAAAAAAGGATGCTGAAACCCCATACGATGAATTGGTACATTGGTTTTTTCAGGGAGAAGGTTTCGAGCTTTTGGATGACTTTACCGATGCGGAGTACAAACGGGCGTTAGATCGTATTCCACAATTGAACAGCTTGATTAAGCAATACCAGCCCGATTTTCCAAAAGCGGATATCTATTTTTTGAAGGAGCTTTTACTCTGGGGATTGGTAGCCTATAAGAAATTGAGTAAAAACCGCTTTTCAGAAGGGTATCAGTTCAAGGATTTGTATGGAAGTTTTATCAGCGGACTATAATTTGAATTTAATGTATCATTCTGGGGGAAAATCCCTCGCCTTTAGGCGAAGACTTTAGTATTTTCCTCCCTATTATTTGTTTCCCTTTGCACCATAAGCTATGCACATTCAAGTTCGCGAATGGCGTAGAGCGATTTGCGGCACAGAATAGTTCTTTAGTCGCCTTTAGGCGAAACCCAAACCCATCGGTCTTTAGCCGATGGTAGTTTAGTT
>JAGXIC010000189.1 GCA_024635875.1 Pricia sp. | reverse complement strand
GGAAAAAGTATATCAATCCAAATTAATATGCAGTTAACTACTGACCTCTACCTTTTTATTTCCTTTCATGGATTTTCTCCTCGAATATCCCGGCAAGGACGGGTTGGTCACCAACCCGTCAAATTCCCCCGAAAACCCACCGAAAGGCAAGGGCTACAAATACTTTTCGACGAGGTTACTGCCATGTGCCATTTTACCCCTATCGCGGTGGGTTCCACTATTGACATGCAGCTATTAAAAGACCTCTTCAGCTATTATGCATCCGCTACTGAAGTATTGGATGTGGACAAAGATTTTGTCAAAAAAGTTTTGGCGGCAAGGGCACGCATGGTACCCTCTCAAATCGGAAAACAACATACAAGTGCTTTCCGAAGGACAGCGAATCAAAATCAAAAAACGTACGGGCAATGTAAAGGAATTGGATACCAAAGTTGGTAAAACCTATACCGTAACCGGATTATGAGCCGTTTTTCAAGTTAAAAGTAATGTCATAAATGGCTTGTAAATCCAACGTATCATCCATTTTTTTTTGAAGGTCGATAAGGCCATTGAAAAGTGTTTGCACCTTATCCTTATATTGTGGGTCCTCGGCCAAATCGGTCGTTTCTTTCGGATCGTTTTTCAAATCGAACAATAGCACTTTGTTTATATTCGGATACACCAAAAGCTTGAACCCATCCTTTCTGATCATGCGCTGTAAATCCATATAGGCGCCATATGTTTCGGGATAATAGCTTTTCGACCGTTCACCTTTTATGATATCCAAAAAGCTATTGAATTGAACATAATCCGGTTTGTCGACACCTGCCAATTCGAGACTGGTCGCCATAATATCCTGTAAGTACACGTCTTGGTCCAATCGTTTCCCTTTTGGGATATCTGGACCGACGACCATCATAGGAATACGGATGCTGTGGTCGAACATGCTCTGTTTACCGATCAGGCCATGGTGGCCTACCGATAGACCATGGTCCGCGCCGAAAAAAATATAGGTGTTTTCCTTTTTACCGGTCGCTTCCAAAGCATCCAATATGAGCCCGATTTGCTCGTCCATATGACTTAAAATCGCATAATATTCCCTTCTGTGTACCTTGACCGCATATTCGGTTCTGGGGAAAGGCGCCAAAGCTTCGTCGCGAAGGCCCGGATTATTACCGATATCGTCTTTATACGGATATTCGGGCAGGAAGTTTTCTGGAACTTTAATGCTATCCAACGGGTACATGTCCAAAAAACGCTGTGGTGCTTGCCTTGGATCGTGTGTGGCGTTAAATGCCAAGTACATGAAGAAAGGATCATCTTTTTTCTTGGCGGTTTCAATAAACGCCAAGGCATCATCACGAACAATCTCGCTCCAATGTTTCCCACCTTCCCAAAAGCCACCTTGTAGGGTGTCTGTCGGTGACCAATCGGTATCGTTAGGACCTGTAGGCCGACCGTAGCCCAAGGGCATATAATCGTTCCAATCTTTCATGTCGCCCGATTCTTCCTCCCACTTTTTTATGGCCGTGCCCAATTCGTTCCTACGATCGCCCGGCATTCCCGGCCGAACATGCTTGGCAACGGAGAATAGCTCATCTGCCGGTGCTTCCACATGCCATTTGCCGGTCATGTAGGTATCATATCCCTTTTTCTCGAGCAACCTGGGCCAAGTCTGATGCAAAGCCGTTGAGTCTCCCTTGTTCCAAGATTCGCTTTTTTCTTTCGCGTTCCAAATATAAGATCCCGAAATAATCATGGCCCGTGATGCTACACAGATGGCACCGTTCCAACCGCCCATATTGTAGGCATGTGTAAAAGAAGTGCCCGCGTTCACCAAGCGATCTAAGTTGGGGGTATGCACTTCATCAAAACCCAAAGCTCCAATAGATTCGAAGGTTTGATCGTCGGCGAACAGAAAAACGAAGTTCGGACTTTCATTATCCTGCGATTTCGTTTCGATTTTCTCACTACAGGCGGCTACCACTATAAGTAGAACGAGCCATGCGGTACTTTTGATTCTCATGTCAACGGTGTTTAGCTATAACGTAGGTGTAACTATTCCTTCTTCACCCAATCCAAACTATTCCTTAAAATTGTTCGGTAGGCTTCAAGGTCATGCGCCCGTTCATCATGCCCTAAGGTATTCCCGACAATTTTTGCCTTGGGATGTTTTACGATCCAGACGGTAGGATATTCCTCACCGGACTCTAGCCCCTTGCTCATGGCCAGTACTTCGATTTCGGCAGCTGGATCCTTTTCCCAACGGTAGAGCTCGTCAACGATCCGGAAGGTTTTTGGTACGCCCTTCATGATAGGATGGTCCGGTTTTACGACGGTGACCTCAAATTCTTGTAGGTCTTCGTGCGAGCGTGATCCACCGCCCACGAGCTGCTTGTTGTATTCGGGCCAGTCTTCCCAGTTGTACCAAGTGCTGGGATGGTAGATCAACAGGTTCAACTTTCCATTGTTCACTTGGGAAAAAATCGCCTCTTTTACCGTGGCATTTAAAGGTTGATTGTTGGTGAGCATCAAGATGTCCACCGCTGGTACCAAGGTTCCTATCTCTTCAACATCTTCGGAATAGATAACGGTATTCTCACCTTTTTCGCTTAAAATTTCACCATCGGTAATACCGAAGAATTTTAAGAACTCGTGCGAACCGCCACCGCCCGTGATTGCTATTTGGGTGGCTTTCTTGTTATCTGATACAAAATGTCCCGCTGATGTATCTTTCTTGTACTCCTTTGCTAGTTCTTGGGTCTTGCAACCGAATGTTATCCCGACTACTGCTAATAGCATTACTGTTCTTTTCATTGTATAGTTGATTTAATGTTGATCGGTAAAGTTTATAAATAGGTTCCCCCCGCATTAGGCATCACTATCCTTCGGAGTATCGTCTTCCGGTGCCGTTACGATGATCACACCTTGCATAAAGCGCCAATGACCGGGAAAGGTACAGACGAACGGATAGGTACCTGGCGTATCGGGTAAGGTAAAAATGACCGAGCCGCTTTCATTCGGATCTAACATTTCCGTGGCACCCAGAACATATCTAGAATTGGGTACGTAACCCATTTTAACGGCATCGGGAGTTACCACAAACTCATCGACCAACGGACCAAAGGTATCAAGGCTTCCGGCCGTAATGACCACCAAGTTGTGGGGCATTTGGTCCACATTCTCCAATTTGATCTCCACGGTCTGCCCGGCCTTGGCCCGTAGCTCCGTTTTATCAAAGGCCATTTCTTGGGGCACCGTTTTCAGATCGAAGGTAACATCTGCCTTGATCTCGGCGATTTTTCCGATTCCGACATAGAGGTGCTGTCCCCCACCGGTATTCTTACCATGGACTGCAATTAGGTTTTTTCCCTTTTTGAACAGTTTGCTTTTTTCCTTATCGACTTTCATGTATTTATACTGACGATTTGCGCCCGTTTCCGTTAGCAAGAGCTGACCGTTTACAAAAATCTCGTAATCGTCGTCATACGCGATCTTGATGACCGGCTCCTCTATTTCTTCACCGAGGGTCACTTCTTTGCGCAACCAAATAGCATCGCTTGTCCACTTCGTCTTTATACGCTCTTCGTCATGGCCGCCGAACATTCCCTGTCCCTTTTTCCAGGCAGTCGCCGAAAAGTCCGCTGCCATCCAATCGTCTGCGGGTTTTTCTACAGTATAGCTCCAAGTGGTCAACTTTTCTTCGGCCGATGGCACTAGCATTTCTACCGATGCGGAATCTACCTCTTCACTGTTCAGTTCCCTAAAATAAACTTTGATAGCAGCGTTTAACCATTTGTCGGAAGTGTTCGAGGCATCTTTGGCAAGCTTTTCCATTTCCGCATATAATGTTGCCGATTCAGGTAATTCGCTGGCCCTTAAAACCGTCGCAAGCCGCATGTGCGCATCGGCATCGGTCAAAAGTCCCGATTTTGCCAGTATTTCGCTACCCTCCGTAGTTTCTGGCAAGAGGGCCATTGCCGCCCTTTTGACCGCGTAACTACCACTCGACAGTGCGTTGGAGACCGTCTCGTTCACCTCTGCATTGTTTCCGTTTATGGCACCTAGCCCATCCAACGTCCATAATGCGTGCAAAGCGGGGGCGTTCAGTCCGTTTTTATCCGTTTTGGATTCGTCTCCGGCCAATTGGATCAGATCGGGGATCAAAGCTGTTTTCTTCCCCTCGACAATCAAACGCTGGGCAGTTATCCGCCAGAATTGGTTATCGCTTTGCAGGGCTTCCAACAGTGCTACAGCGTCGCCGGCATCCAGTTTGGTAATGTCAGATTCGTCGCTATCGTCGTATCTAATGATGTATATCCTGCCATGCCCATAATCCCTAAGTTTGTTGATGTGGGCGTTGCCCTCTCCCTTATTGTCGTTCCATATTTGGTTATCCATTCCCCGTTTATCGGGATTGTGCTGGATTACGGGGCTGTACCAATCCGCCACCCAAAGGTTGCCATCGGGTCCGGTTTCCGCAAACACGGGAGCCGTCCAAGCATCGGTACTGGCTAAAATATTCCCGCCGTCGACTTCTTTGTATCCCGCGCCATCTTTAACGATCTCGGCGATGTGCACCAAATGTCCGGTAGGTTCCGCGACATACATTTGGTTTTGGTATTTCTCGGGATAGTTCCGGGCCGTGTAAAAGTTCGCGCCTGCAGCTGCGGTATATCCCCCGCGGACATCGACTTGTTGCAAGGGAACGGTATCCACTGGAGTAATCTCATAATGCCCTTGGATAAAATCCGCATTAAGCGCCCAAGAAGGCATCTTATCTAAATATGCATAATGTTTTAGGGGGATGCCCACGTAGCAGGCATGGTTGTTATTCGCGGTAGAACCGAAAATCTCAAAGTTCTCGTTGTAGCCCATGCCCCAGGTGTTGTTGTCGAATTGCCCGACCGGCTCTAGAAAAGTACCGTCTTTGTCGAAACGGTAAACGCCGCGTTCGAATAGCACGGAGTCGCCCTCAAATTTATTCTTGAAACCCGAATACCCGACCGCACCCCAAAGGGCATTGTCGATACCGTAGCGCAAGCTGGATGGCCCCGCATGGGTGTCGAAGGTACCGAAACCGCTAAAAAGCACCGTGCGTTTATCCATCTTATCATCGACATTGGTATCTTCCAAAAAAACCATGTCCGGTGCTTGTGCGACTATGGCCCTGCCCTTCACCAAGGTTATTCCCGTAGAAAGGCTTTGTTCGGTAGCGAAATCGATGAATTTGTCCGCTTTTCCATCATTGTCGGTATCTTCGCAAATGGTAATGCGGTCGCCGCCGACGTCGTTGGCCAGATTATGGGGATAGTCTTGCGACTGTACCACCCAAAGCCTTCCCTTTTCGTCCCAGGTAAATGCTATGGGGTTGATGATATTGGGCTCCGCGGCGAAAAGTTCCGCGGTAAAACCTTCGGGAAGCTGTATATGCTTCTGGGAATCCTCGGGACTAAGCGGGACTTGCACCCTTGGCTGTTCCCCGGAATAGGCCAGGGCAGGGGGCGGTTCTTTTTCGGTGGTGCAGGCGGTGAAAAAGAGGGTTCCGAGCAATGCTATCAAGACGGGTATTGGTAAGCTTTTCATTTTTAAAAGATTTTATTCTTATTTGTTTTTGCTTGGCTCCCCTCTCTAGAAAAAGGGAGGAGCTTTTACGTTTCATCATTAAAAACACATACGTTACCCATCCCTATTTTTTTAATCGATACCCCGAATACGGCAATTCCTTACTGACATCGACTGTACCGGCCCTCCAACCATTTGGAGGTGATAAAATAGCGAGGAATTCCAGTTCACCAACCCCCGCATTGAAGGTAGCATGTACCACGTCGGCATCTATATAAACGGAATCGCCGGCTTCCAAAAACTGCATCTCATCCTCGATCCATTGTTCGGCCCTTCCTTTTAATATGTATAGAATTTCATGCATTTTTGGATGCACATGAAAATTATGTCCATCGCCCTCCGGCACCACCACCTTGACCATATAGGATTCCGCCCCTTCGATACTCTCGGGATGGTAATGCCAGTAATGATCGCGTCCGAAGGCCCTTTCGAACATTTGGTCTTTTTCTTTAACGAATTTCCAGTTTTTGGACATGATTAGAAACCAGTTTACCATTTACTACTCAATTATCCTACCATCAGGTTACGTCAATGCCTAAGTCTTAGCGCCCCTCTTTTTCAAAGAGGGATGGATGCCTTTGGCGGACGGGGAGCTTAAGTCATGGACCATCAGTCATTTTTTTTGGCCCTGCCTTCGGTATTTATTGCCTGAAGACTTCATCCCTCCGTCAGCAAGCTGACACCTCCCTTTGGAAAAGGGAGGAGCTTTTATATTAGGCATTCAAAAATTACAGCGTCAACTTTTTAAACTCCTTGGTCAGATTGGTCAAGGAAGCCTCGACACCCATTCTTTCCAGCGAAGATGCCCCTACAAAACCGTGCAGACCATCTACTTTATCCAAGGCATAGCGCACATCTTCGGGTGTATTGATCGGACCACCGTGCGCCAAGAAAAACGTATCGGGATTGGCCTTTTTGACCGCATCGACGATTTCTTGGGTACGTTCGAGCGCGGCATCCATGCCCACAGTGGCATCGGTTACGCCGATGGAGCCACCTACCGTGGTGCCTACGTGGGCGATTACGGCATCGGCACCCGCATGTGCCATTTGCACAGCTTCTTCGGGCTTGGCGACATAGACGATGGAGAACATATCCATCCGCGTGGCCAAATCGACCATGGCGACTTCCTTTTGAAAGCTCATTCCGGTTTCTTCAAGTACGTTCCTAAAATGCCCGTCTATGATGCAATGGGTGGGAAAGTTGTTCACTCCCGAAAAGCCCATATCCTTGACCTTTCCCAAAAAATGCCACATCCTTCTTCGGGGATCGCTACCATGGACCCCGCAGATTACGGGAATCTCCTCCACTACGGGTAGCACTTCGAACTCCCCGATCTCCATGGCGACTGCATTGGCGTCGCCGTAGGCCATCATGCCGGCGGTCGAGCCGTGACCGGACATCCGAAAGCGGCCGGAATTGTAAATGATAATCAAATCGGCACCGCCTTTTTCAATGAATTTGGCACTGATACCCGTTCCCGCACCAGCGGCGATGATGGCTTTCTTCTGATCAACTACTTTTTGCAATCGATCTCTAACTTCTTGTTTCGTGTAGGGATTGCCCTTTCCTGTCCATTTGTTTGGCATAGTGTATGTTTGATTACTGATTATTAATTATTTGGATGTCTGGTGCTCGGTGTTTACAATTAAAATGCATATATAAACTCATAAACCCGTCAACTTACTTTTTCCATTAAATCAAGCAAAGCGTTCACCCCATTTTTTGCAAAAGCCACTGTATTGATATTGTCATCCACTTCTATGATGTCGATGTCAGATTTTATATGATTCCGAATAGCGTCAAATAGAACCCCATCGATTTCCGGGTCGTAAAACACTTCTCCTT
>JAGXIC010000188.1 GCA_024635875.1 Pricia sp. | reverse complement strand
GTTCACCGAAATCATGAAAGGGTACGGACAAGATGCTGTGTATTACGCACATGCCGGGGCAGGGGAACTGCATCTTCGTCCCATTTTAAATTTAAAGCAGTCCGCCGATGTGGGCATGTTCCGTGGTATTACCACCGATGTAGCCAAATTGACCAAAAAATACCGAGGCTCTTTTAGTGGTGAACACGGCGATGGTATCGTCCGCGCTGAATTTATTCCCCTGATGATTGGAGAGGCCAACTACGAACTTCTCAAACGTATCAAAAGCTATTTCGATCCCCAAAATATTTTCAATCCCGGTAAAATCGTCGATGCCTATCCCATGGACGAATCCCTGCGCTACGAAATCGACCGTCGGGAACCGGAAATCAAGACACTTTTGGACTTTTCGGATAGCGAGGGCATCTTAAAAGCAGCCGAAAAATGTAACGGTAGCGGGGATTGCCGAAAGACGGAACACATGAGCGGCGCCATGTGCCCCAGTTACCACGCCACCAAAAACGAAAAGGATACGACCCGTGGTAGGGCAAACGCCTTACGGGAATTTTTAACCGTTTCCGACCAAAAGAACCGCTTTGATCAAAAAGAACTTAAAGAAGTTTTCGACCTTTGCCTGAGCTGTAAGGCTTGTGGCAGTGAATGCCCGAGTAACGTCGATGTCGCCACCCTAAAAGCTGAATTCCTCTATCAATATCAAGAGGCGAACGGCTACCCATTGCGCAGTAAACTTTTTGCCTACAATACCAAATTAAATCGTTTGGGAAGTAAGGTAGCTGGTCTCACCAATGCAATCTATGGTTCTGATTTTCTTAGTGGATTGTTGAAAAAATCCGCAGGGGTCGCCACTCAGCGAAGCCTTCCCTCCGTATCAAATTTTGATTTTGATAGGTGCCTTCAATCTTTTAAGAATCATAATACTACATCAAAACGAAAGGTAGTTTTATATATCGATGAGTTCACGCATTATCTCGATATCGAGCTTGGTAAGGATGCTATCGAATTACTGACCCGTTTAGGCTATGAAGTGGAACTTTTTTATGCGGAAAGCGGGCGTACCTACCTATCCAAGGGTCTTTTAAAGCAAGCTAAAAAACTGGCGATGACCCATATTCCAAAATTAAAAGCTTTTGCCGATCAAGGCCGTCCCGTTATCGGTTTGGAACCTTCGGCCGTCTTGACCTTTAGGGACGAATACAAACGTTTTTCTAGTGATTCGGAAACTACAAATGCGATTGCCCTGAATTCCTTTTTATTGGAAGAATTTCTATCCCAAGAAATTCAAAAAGGAGAAGTGACGGCTGCACATTTTACCAAGGAAGCAAAGATTGTAAAAATCCATAGCCACTGTCATCAAAAGGCCCTGAGCAATCAAAAAGTAACCTTTGACGTGCTTAACCTACCGGAGAATTATACGGTTTCTATCATAGCTTCGGGCTGTTGTGGTATGGCGGGTTCCTTTGGATATGAAAAGGAGCATTACGATATTAGCATGCAGGTGGGGGAGTTGAAACTCTTTCCATCCGTTCGAAAAACCGCGGAAGATACCATCATATCGGCCAATGGCACTAGCTGCCGGCATCAGATTTATGATGGAACGAAGAGAAAGGCGTTGCATCCGGTGACGATTTTAAAAGAGGCTCTTGCATAAAAAAACAATTCTCATCATTGGCTTCACCTGGCCCGAGCCTACTTCAACGGCTGCGGGTAAGCGTATGCTTCAATTGCTCAATTTTTTCCTAGAACAAGAATACCGAACGGTTTTTACCAGCACGGCCACCGAAACTCCACTTTCCATGAATTTGGAAGCTATCGGCGTAGAAAAGAAAGCTATAACACTCAACGATTCCAGTTTTGATGCATTTGTGATGCATCTAAATCCCGATATCGTGGTTTTTGACCGTTTCCTGACCGAGGAACAGTTCGGATGGCGCGTGGCGGAATCCGTGCCCGATGCCATACGGATATTGGATACGGAAGATTTACATTCCCTCCGTATAACACGCCAGACATTGTTTAAAAGGGATACTCCCTTTTCAATCGATGCCTGGTTGCAAAACGATACCACCAAACGTGAAATCGCAAGTATCTACCGCAGCGACCTTTCCCTCATAATCTCGAGCTACGAGATGCAATTGTTGACCGACACCTTAAAAATCGATAAAGACCTGCTGTTATATCTCCCCTTTATGTTGGAAGTATTAGATGAAAAGACCGTTGAAAAGTGGCCTTCTTTTGACGCTAGAAAGGATTTTGTGTGTATCGGAAACGGTAAGCATGCGCCCAATATCGATGCCATTCTTTGGTTAAAAAAAGAAATTTGGCCGCTGATCAGAAGCAAGCTTCCCGACACCAATCTCAATATTTACGGGGCCTATCTCCCCGAACATGTTAAACACATGGATACACCCAAAGACGGATTCCGAATCATGGGATGGGCGGACGATGCCGAAACCGTGCTAAAAAAGGCAAAAGTAGGATTGGCCCCCTTGCGCTTTGGAGCAGGCATCAAAGGAAAATTGATCGATGCGATGTTGGCGGGTACGCCGACCGTAACCACCTCGATCGGCGCCGAGGGAATGCATGCCGAATATCCTTGGAGCGGTCATATAGCGAATACCGCCGAAGATTTGGCCCATTCCGCCGTTTCGCTATATCAAAATCCAAAGAAATGGTGTTTTGCCCAACAAAACGCCGTGGCCATCATAAATGACTTGTATGACAAGCGTGTGTTGAATCGAAGAGTAGCTGATAAATTAATGAACATCGAAAATAAGCTGGAAGAACACCGCAACCGAAACTTTATAGGCGCTATGTTGATGCACCAAACCTTGGCAGGTACGAAGTTTAAGTCTAAATGGATCGAGGAGAAAAACCGTAGCGGGAATTCGCACCGCTGAATGTAGATGCGACATTCAAAACCTCCGCTCGGCAATCTTTACACCATCCAAAGATGTAACGGTCACAACCTCAAAATCAATGACTCCCAAAACCAATCCCTCTTCTGTGATGACATCGACTTTCCACTGGCCTTCTTTGATGTTGTTCTTGTAGGTATAACCCCGAAATCCGCCAGTACGACCTCCTGTAATTTTGAAGCCGATGTCTTCGACCATTTCCCATTCTTTGGTGATGGCATTGTACCATTTCCAACGGTGGATGACGGACTTTTTTAAATCCGTCGGTGCGAATATCGAGGAGAAGACATAGACATTCTCATCTGGGGCATAGTGAAATTTTAGTTTATGGTCCCTCCAAAAATAATAGTTTTCGTCCTTTTCATAACGCACTACGTATTTATAGTTTTCAATGCTGACATTGTGGGCAACCAACCCTTCATCCAAAGCCAAGGGCACTGGGGGAATAAGGTTGAAGAAATACAAAAGATTGATGAATCCATAAATGAACCCTATGATTCCGACCAATTTCCCCAAGTGGACTTCCGCCCGTGTACTCGGACTGGAAAAATAGGTGGTCAAGATAAGTAGTAGCGTACTTCCCAAACTGATCAGTCCTGAAACTCGAAAAATTTCTGTACCGATGTCTTTGATGAAAACGGGTACCATAAATGCAAAAAATGTAAAATTCAGGAAAAAATAGACACTGAACTGAAGGTATTTGTTGGATATCCGCTTTTTCAGGAATTCGTTGGCAAAAAGCAAGGCGACCAATAGGACAAAAAAAGTGGCCGTTTTGGACAGGGATACACTTCGCGAAAAGTAGATGACATAGGCACTGGAAAGTCCGCCGAAGAAAAATTGTATGGCCAGCGGAAAAAACTCCTCGTAACGTTCCAATACGGTGTTTTTCCACCGCCCGTCATCCGCAAGATTATATCCGTAGAGGGTAAGGGTCAGGCAAGACATATGCAGGCACAGCACTACAAGGTCGTAGGTACGGTCGATACGGCCAAGGGTTAGCGTGTCAAAAATAAATCCACCAATGAAAAATAGGATGGGGGCATATTTTTGATGCTTCCTGAGAAATCTGCGAAGCCTACTATTTCTGAAGCGTGCTACTATTTTGTTCATGGTACACCGAAGAGCCTTTTTATGTGACGGATGGCCCCAAAACCTAATCGCTCATTAAAGTAACGTTTTCACCCCTATTTATTGTATACAGTTGATGTCCTGTTTGAAATTTTGTTTTTGGGATGGGTTGTATCCCAAGAATTCCATCAATATGCGTTACTTTGTAAGACAGTAAAAAATACATCATGCAAAAACCCGATTGGAAAACCGCCAAGGATTTCGAGGATATCACCTATAAAAAAAGCAATGGCGTAGCCCGAATTGCTTTTAACCGACCCGATGTGCGCAATGCCTTTCGGCCAAAGACGACCAGTGAACTCTATCAAGCGTTTTATGATGCGCAGGAAGATACGTCCATCGGCGTCGTTCTTCTTTCCGCGGAAGGACCATCGACCAAAGATGGTGTGTATTCCTTTTGTAGTGGTGGCGACCAGAAGGCTAGGGGAGAGCAGGGATATGTCGGTGAAGACGGCCGGCACCGCCTGAACATTCTAGAGGTGCAACGCCAAATCCGTTTTATGCCCAAAATTGTAATCGCCGTGGTGCCCGGATGGGCCGTCGGTGGCGGACATAGCTTGCACGTGGTCTGCGATATGACCTTGGCCAGTAAGGAACATGCTATATTCAAGCAGACTGATGCCGATGTCACCAGTTTTGACGGCGGATACGGGTCTGCCTATCTCGCCAAAATGGTGGGACAGAAAAAGGCCCGAGAAATTTTCTTTTTGGGTAGGAACTACTCCGCGCAGGAAGCGTATGAAATGGGTATGGTCAACGCGGTAATTCCGCACGAAGAACTTGAAGACACCGCCTACCAATGGGCCCAGGAAGTGTTGGGGAAATCCCCCACCGCTATTAAAATGCTAAAGTTCGCCATGAACCTCACGGACGATGGTATGGTCGGGCAGCAGGTATTTGCAGGGGAAGCGACCCGATTGGCCTATGGTACGGAGGAAGCCAAAGAAGGGCGGAATGCCTTTTTAGAGAAACGGAAGCCGGATTTTGGGAAGGATAAGTGGCTACCTTGACAGTCTAAACCTTATTAAAACCAAAAAGAGCCCCTCCGTTAGGAAAGGGCTCTTTTATCGAGAACACTATATGAAAATGAAAAATTAACTCCGATTTAATTACATGACAAACATAAGGGCATCTCTCAGGCAAAAGAAAATTTTGTTGTGAGATGCCGGATTTTTGTGGTGTAAGGTGTTAAAACTGTAGTGTAGGGTTTTTCTTGCTATTGGATTAGTTTAAATTTTTTTGGTTCCAAACAAAAAATTTAGACGAGTTCATTGTATTGCCGCAACAACATCCCTTAAAAATCTATTTATATCAAATTCTGGCTCTTCAGCTAACCCCGTTCTTACAATGACCAGGTCTTTTGAGGGAATAACAAAAACCCGCTGTCCTTGATAACCGTTAGCGGAATACATATCTCTGGGAACATCGGGAAATTTTCCACCACTGTTCAACCAAAAGTGACCACCATAATCG
>JAGXIC010000187.1 GCA_024635875.1 Pricia sp. | reverse complement strand
TTTGGCCACATCAGTCGTAATGCTGCGGAACATGCCCACATCGGCGGACTGCTTCAAGTTCAAAATGGGACGTAAATGCAGCTCCCCTGCCCCGGCATGGGCGTAGTACACGGCATCTTGCCCGTAACCTTTCATGATTTCGGTGAACTCCGCGATAAAATCCTTTAAATCTTCAACGGCAACAGCGGTATCCTCGATACAGGCTACGGCCTTGCGGTCGCCGACCATGTTTCCCAATAGTCCGAGTCCCGCTTTTCGCAGTTCTATGGCCTTATTGATATCATCACCCTTTAAAACGGGATTTGCATAGCTGAGTCCCGATTCGGCTAGGGTTGCCTGCAAAGCATGCAATTGTCGCTCTAGACCAGTTTCTGTATCCGCTTTTACCTCGAGCATCAAGAGCGCTGCCGGATCACCTTCAACAAAGAACCGGTTTTTCAACTGTTCGCGGTTATTCTTGGTGCAATCCAATATGACCTTGTCCATCATCTCACACGTATGCAAGCTATGACGCATTACGGGAGCCACATCACTCAAGCAATCTTCCAAAGTCGTGTAATGCGTTACCACCATAGCGGATAACTTGGGCGGCAGGTCATCTAATTGCAGTGTGATTTCCGTGGTGAACGCCAGGGTGCCCTCGCTACCGCTTAACAATTTGCAAAGGTTGAAATCGGCGTCGGACATCCCAAAAATAGAAGTATACAAAAGCTCGTCTACGGCGTATCCCGTGTTTCTTCTGTGGATTTCAGGTTTAGGGAATTCAGATAGTATTTCATCCCTTATATCGGTATTGGATAATTCCTTATAGAGATTTATATAAATGGATGCCTCAACCGAATTACCTGCCATTTTATCCTCAAAATCAGATTTTGAAATAGCCTTGAACTCCGCTTCACTACCATCGGAAAGTAGGGTCTTAAGTGAAACCACCTTGTCCCGGGTCACTCCGTATTGAATCGAGGTCGTACCAGAGGAATTGTTACCGACCATACCACCGATCATACAGCGGTTAGAGGTCGATGTATTCGGACCGAAAAACAGTCCGTATAGCGCAAGATATTGATTCAGCTCGTCACGAATTACCCCCGGTTGCACGGTTACCTGTTTTTTCTCTTCGTCAAGATGGACAATTTCAGTGAAATGTTTGGATACATCCACAACAATTCCATCACCAACACATTGGCCGGCCAAAGAAGTTCCCGCCGTTCGCGGAATCAATCCGACTTTATGTTTGCCGGCAAAACCGATCAGTTTCTTAATATCCTCGACCGTTTTTGGAAAGACCACGGCAAGGGGTGTTTTGCGATAGACCGAGGCGTCGGTAGCATACAGCGTTTTTGTCAGTTTATCGGATACCAACTGTCCTTGCAACGATCGATCTAGCTCTTGAAGTAAATTTTTATCCAATGGAAAGCAATTTTGATTACAAAAGTAAGTTTTTATGGTTGAAGGGATATAGCAAACCTATATTTTTGAAACCGTAAAACCACCTTCTCGAAGACATTCAAAAAAAATAACATGAAAATAGTACGTATTCTAATTTTATTGGGCATCTGCACATCGTTTACCGGGTTACAAGCACAGGAAATTTCCGATAATGCCATCGGACTCCGTCTGGGTGACAGCGACGGGTTCGGTGCCGAAATATCGTATCAACGATCGTTAGGGCGTTACACAAGGGCGGAAATCGATTTTGGCTATAGGGATAGTCGAGAGCACGATGCCGTCAAACTGACCGGATTGTACCAGTGGGTACATTCTATAGACCGCGGCTTAAACTGGTATTACGGTTTTGGTGCGGGGGTAGGTAGTGTCAGTTTTGAACCGGTACCCAACGTAAATAACCCTAATGTTATCGAGGAAGTCGATGGAGGCTTTTTTGCCCTTGTCGCGGGCGATGTCGGTATCGAGTATAATTTTGATATTCCTGTTTTAGTTTCCTTGGATATCCGGCCCGAATATGGCGTTGTAGGATTCGGGAATTTTGACAATCGCTTTAATTTTGATATCGCTTTGGGAGTTCGATATCAGTTTTAGAAATCGACTTTCATTCTCTTTTCACGGGTAAATACGTATATTTGGACCCAAAGGATTTCGCTGGAAAATGGAAAAACTTAAAAATCGCTGGGGTATCGACTCCAACTTCCAAATTGTAATTATTTTTATCGTCTTCGCCGTAACCGGTTCCGCGGCCGCTAAATTGGCAGCTCCCTTAACCGAATTTATTGGCCTTGATAGCGAAACTACGAATGCTTGGTTATACTGGCCGGTGCGCATCCTACTGATTTTTCCCATCTATCAGGTTTTATTGGTGACGTTCGGATGGCTCTTTGGCCAGTTCGAGTTTTTCTGGAATTTTGAAAAGAAAATGCTAAACCGATTAGGGTTGGGATTTTTGTTTAAATGAATTTCCCTTTCCCAACGTACTTTACGGTTTCTTAATACTTGCATTACTTTTTGTTTTCTTAGTTTTGTCTTATGGGTCGTTTGGCATCCTTTTTTATTTCTTCTATTTGCCTGCTATTGGTAGTTTGCATTCTGGCGCCTTCACTGGCCAAACTGTCCCATGCCCTTTTTGAACACCACCATTCGGAATGTAAGAATGCTAAAACCTTGCACGTTCACGAGGCGGAGTTGGATTGTGATTTTCAAAAGTTCAAACTTTCTCCGCAGTTTTATCCTTCCTTTTGGACGGCTTTGGAAAAGATTCCCGTAATTTTTCCTCAAAATAATTACCCCCCCTATTCCTTCCTAAGTAAATTCCAGAAACATCACTTCGTATTGAGGGGTCCTCCCTATGTTGCATAATTCTTTGATTTTAAAATCCTTTTATTCAAGTATTACTTTAAATCAATATGTATATGCAACGTATCTATATAACATTGCTTTTGGCAATGGTCACTCTCTATGTACAGTCTCAAAATTCGCTAGAAGGCAGCATCACTAACGGTAAAGCAGGTGCACCGCTTTTCGGGGTGGATATCTATTTTCCACAACTGGAAAAAGGCACTATCAGCGATGAAAACGGACAATATAAAATCAACGGACTACCTACCGGAAACTATAAGATTGTTGTATCCTCCATCGGTTTCCAGACTTATTCAAAGACCTTAACACTCGAAAAGGGAAGCAACACGCTTGACGTTGCGCTTTTTCCAAGTGCCATTGAAATGGAGGAGGTCATCGTATCGACACCCTTTCACAAACTACAACGTGAAAACGTTATGAAGGTAGAGCGGGCCAGTGTGGCCGAATTAAAGGCCAAGGGCGCTGTAACACTATCGGAAGGCATCACCAATATACCGGGCGTTGAAAGCGTATCAACGGGGCTGGGCATCGGCAAACCAGTAATTCGGGGCTTGAGCTCTAATCGCGTTTTGGTTTATACGCAGGGGGTTCGGCTTGAAAACCAGCAATTCGGTGACGAACACGGTTTGGGCATCAGTGATGCCGGTATTGAGAGCGTGGAAGTCATTAAAGGTCCCGCCTCACTACTCTATGGTTCGGATGCGATGGGCGGAGTACTGTACCTGAATCCCGAAAAATTCGCTAATGTGGGGATAACGGATGGTGATGTTAACCTGAACTATTTCTCCAATACCACCGGATTCGATGGTAATGTAGGCATAGCGACATCCTCCGAAAAATTGAAATTCCTAATTCGGGGAAGCGCTGCGAGCCATGCGGATTATAGGACTGGCGGGGGTCAGAGCGTCACCAATTCCCGATTCGGGGAATACGATCTGAAAACAGGACTGGGATATCAATCCACTATTTTCAAGACCGAGCTGCGGTATAACTATAACAACTTGAAATTGGGCATCCCAGAAGAAATTGCGGAGCAGACCAGCGAGCGTACGCCAGAGTCGCCCTATCAGCAAATTGATAACCACATTCTAAGCTCCAAAACGAACGTCTTTTTCGACAAGTCAAGCTTGGAAGCCACTTTGGGCTACACCTTTAACACCCGCAAGGAGTTCGAGGAGGGCGAAGAAGGCGCGGCATTGGATATGGATCTGGCCACTTTTAATTACAACCTGCAATATCATCTGCCCAAATGGGGCAATCTCGAAACTATTGTCGGCGTGCAGGGTATGCACCAGACGAATAGCAATTTTGGCGAAGAAATATTAATTCCCGATGCCACCACAAACGATATAGGCATTTTGGGCACCTCGCACCTTCATTTTAAAAATGATAGCGACCTGCAATTAGGCCTTCGGTACGACCACCGCGCCATAGACGCAAAAGCGAACGGCGCCTTTGGAGAAGAAGGTTTTGTAGAGGCTTTGAGTCGAAATTTCAATAGTTTCAATGCCGCCATAGGTTATAAACAAAATGTTCTTAAAAATGTCACCGGCCGAATTAACATCGCCTCCGGGTTTCGCGCCCCGAACTTGGCGGAACTGACCTCAAATGGTGTGCACGAGGGTACCAATCGGTATGAAATTGGTAATTCAGCACTCAAGAACGAGCAGAATGTACAGACCGACCTCTCCTTGGAATATGGTAACCAACATGTGGAAATTTATGTCAATGGATTTTACAATGCCATCAACGACTACATTTTTATCGAACCCGACGGTTCAATCGTCGAGGGAAATGCCGTTTTCGTATACAATCAGCAAGATGCCAACCTTTATGGCGGCGAAATAGGAGTGCATATTCATCCACATCCCTTAGATTGGTTGCATTTGGAAAGCAGTTTCGAGACCGTTACCGGAAAACTGGCCAGTAATGAATTTCTGCCGCTGATTCCCGCCAATAGTTTTACGAACACCCTTCGGACGGAGTTTGCAAGAAAGGATTCATGGTTAAAATCCAGTTACGCTTTCCTAACTTTGAAATCCGTTTTTGAACAGGATAAGATTAGTGCATTTGAAACTACTACGGATGAGTATTCGTTACTGAATATCGGATTTGGAGGAACGGTTTCTATTTTTAAACAATCTATGGCTATTCGTGTCAGCGGGAATAATATTTTGGATAAGGACTATTTTTCACACCTTTCCCGCCTGAAAACGGATGGTATTTCAAACATTGGGCGGAATATTAATTTGGGTATAAGCATTCCACTCTAGACCTGTAATTATGTCACAAGGAGCGCTAAGGAAGCGCAAGGCAGTACCTGATCATTATGCGCCTTGCGTTTTTTGCTGGCGCTCTTTGCTATTAAATAGTATTGGGGTAGAATTACTTCAGCTCGTACCATTGAACATCGGCCAAGGTCTCTCTCCTCCCCTTCTTCTTAGGCGGATAATTGGTCGTTAGATAGTCGACGATAATGTCTTCGTTGTCGCCCAAGGGCCAAAGATTCTGGGTTTCCTGCATCCAGCGAATGGTGGCATGCCAGCGCTCGGCGCTCATCCGGTTTTGTATGACCAATTTTGCGGAATGGCAGCTGGTACAATTGTTTACGGTCTCTTGAAGTCCCGGTGCATCGGTAAGGCCGGTACGGACGTGGATACCCTTTTCGATGCGGTCCGGGTCGTCATCGGAGAAAGTTGTGTATTGGTTTTCCCCATTTTCATCGATAGCTGTATCGGCATCGTTCAGATAGAAAATAACGATGCCCGAAATTAAGGCCAAAACACAGACCACTATCAAAAAACGATAGACCCTTCTTGCGTTTTTCCAGAATTTATTTTTTTCCGACATATCGATTAAATTTAAATTTGTTTTCGCTAAAGTGTCCGGTCGAGGGCAGTTAAGACCCAATTAACTACTTGCAAGCATTGACCTCTCGACTGCGCTCGAGATGAAACTGTAATAGCCAAACCCCAGATTACCCCATTTTCACGGCAATCCGATGGCAGGCATTGTTCAAATAGCCTTTGGGATTCCAGCCGGGCAATACCATCGGCTGTGATACTCCGTTAGCGTCCGTCGCTTTGGCCCAGACCTCGTAATATCCCTTTTTAGGAAAATCGATTTTTGCGGAAAAATGTTGCCAAGCCAAGCGATTGATAGGTTTTTGTATGGGACAGTCTTTCCAGGTCGCCCCGAAATCAATGGAATAGTGCATCTGGGCCACTTCCAATTCCCCTGCCCAGGCATGGCCACGGATGTTCAGGGATTGCCCTTCCTTTAGCATTGCGCCCGATTTAGGATAGGTAATCAAAGACTTGACGGGCATGGATTCGATGATGCACATGTCCTCTTCTTTGACCTCTTCACCAGGCGCAACCGGTTCGCAAGGCACGCGATAGGAATCACCCCCCATTTTTGCACCATCATGCACGATATTTCTGATGCTTATCCTATTCAACCATTTACCCGAAACCGAGGCCGGCCATCCTCCTACCACTAAACGTAAGGGGTATCCGTGTACCGCGGGAATATCAGCGCCATTCATCTGAAAGGCCAAAAGCGTCTCATCTTGTAATGCTTTGGCCATCGGGGCGCCCCTAGAAATCGGTTCCTTATCGGGATTCTGGCTCAAGTGTCTATCCACAGCGTGGTAACCGATATAGACGGCATCCGGTTTTAAACCGACATCCTCCAAAACATCCCGCAGGCGCACGCCCGTCCACGTAGCACATGAAACGGCTCCAATGGTCCATTGATTGCCTTTAGCAGGTGGATCGAATTCGCTGCGGCCATTGCCTCCGCACTCCAAAGTAAGCTGATAGGTATGGACCTTGAACTGGGATTTCAGTTCTTGAAGCGTATACGATTTTTGCTGTATCGCTGATTCGCCATCGAAGGAAAGTTTCCAAGTAGTTGCATCCAATTCTTCTGGAACAAGACCATTGTTACGGACAAACATCGCTGAGTTTGGCGTAATCTTATCGTCCAGCAAATGGGCTTGTGCCTCGATATTCCATGGTTTATCGTTCAGCACCACCATTTCCTTGTCCTTATCGAACATTGTAAAGGGGTCTGGATCTTGTAGACCGAGCGGTAGGTAATATTTGGGCATGGACGCACCAAATACGATATCGGTACCTAGTAAAGCGGTCATGGAAGCCAAGGTGGCCTTTTGGACAAAATTTCTTCGTTGCATCGACTTGGGGGCTGAGTTGATTTTCTTGAATTGCTTTCGGAACGACTCTAAAATTAAACATAACCTTGATATCTTACAACATTACCTTTGTTGAAACCTAAATTTGCCTGAAATTACCGGTGTGGGCATAAAAAAGCACCGCTGGAATTACCTAGCGGCGCTAATCAAAAAACCTAAAACGAAAATCGATTATGCTTTTATAAACAGACTTGCAATAGCTACGGCTGTATCTCCGGTTATCGGCTCATCATACGCTTCGGTAGAAGAATCATATCCGAACGGATCTCCGTCACCTAATGTGGTCACATCGACACCGCCTTGGGTAATATTTTCCTCCCCGTTGTAAACAGCTTGAGTGGCTTCGGGCATTCCGGCACCTCTTTCACTGCCGGTAATCCATCCTTTCAATCCTCTTAATCTCCTAATTTCAGAAGCGTGTCTTGCTTCAACGGAGTGAATCTGAAGGGCTGCCGTTAAAAACGGGGTACCCTGAAGATTGGTCGCCTGACCTTTGTACGCTCTTACGCCGGTATCTTCAAAAGCCTGTGCCAAAGCAAGTAGCTGGGCATATGCCGTTTCTATATCGTTACCGTTTTCAAGGAAAGGATCGAACATCCCCCCGGCGGTAAAGTCGAATTCCGGTT
>JAGXIC010000001.1 GCA_024635875.1 Pricia sp. | reverse complement strand
CGGAATACCGAGAGATCCGACATGCCGATGTGCATGGCCGCATTGGCGAACCAGGACCAAAAAAAGACATGCCAAAACGTATATTTTATTTGTCCGGGAAACGGGTCGCCGCCTTCGCCCCATATATCCCAAAATTCCGAAAGGCTGCCCACACCCAATTGATGCAAGGCCACGATACCGCAGGCCAGGAAAGCAAGTACGATTATAGGGGACATCCAGTTGGCGGCACGGGAGACAGTTTCGTACCCTTTGGAGGCAATCAACGAGATGATTGCCCCGATAACCAATACCACAACAACCCAAGTGATACCGTTGGGCATGGTGTCGGTAAGCTTGGGCATTTCCATATTAAAAGGAATGCCTACTGCAGTAGCGGAAACGGTAATCATAGCTCCTGCCAAAAAGCAGAACAACAGTCCGTTGGCCAAATTATAGCCAATGACCAATTTTTTTCCGCAGATTTTTTCTAGATGATAGTAAAGCGTCAGCCTTCGTTTAACCGCGATCTCCGCCGTCAAAAATCGCCAGCAGAGCACGGCCATCAAATTACCGAGTAAAAGTCCGATAATCAAATCGAAGGCACTTACCCCCGTGGTAAGAAATAACGGACCAATAACAAACTCGGTGCCGGCGGCGTGTTCACCGGCATACATTCCTAAAAAACTTTTCCAGTCTTTCAGGTTGGATTGGGGTACGGGTTCGCGTTCGAATTCTCCACCCGCGATTTCTTCGATCAGTAGTTCTTCGTGTTGGTTTTGGCTCATTTTTTTAACTCTAAAATTTAAATCTGTTTTGCCGATGATTCTTCACTATGAATTACATTCTTCTTATCGCATATCGATTTTCGTAATTCGCTATACGTTTTTTTCCCTTTAACACATGGCGATTGGCGCAAGGCAAATCTAAATTTATGTTTTACCTAAATAGGTCAATCTGATATCAAATGCTTCGGTAAATCTTCGACGCTTCCATTGGGCGATAGGTTTTCGAAACTTATTACTCGATTATCAAATGTTTCGGTAGATCTTCGACCTTCTCGCAGCAAAGCTGGTCCATGACCTGTTTGAACTGGATCTTTAATATAGATATGGTATGGTCACCACCCTTATCGCCCAATGCGCCGGTTCCGTACATAAAAGATCGGCCCATAAACGTAAATTTTGCCCCACAGGCCATGGCCCGCGCGATATCGGGACCGGAGCGCAGTCCGCTGTCCATCATAATTTCGATCTGGTCGCTGTATTTCGCGGCAATTTCCTGCATAGATTGGATGGTCGATTGCGCAGCATCCAACTGTCGTCCGCCGTGGTTGGAGACGATTATACCGTCGAATCCCATTCGGATGGCATCCTCGGTATCCTGTTCCGATGCTACGCCTTTGAGTACCAGTTTTCCTTTCCATCTATCGCGGATGGGCTTGATTCTTTCGGCGTTCAGGCGACCGGAGAAGGTCTTGTCCATAAAAGCCCCCAACTGTTTTAAGTTCAAACCTTCGGGGGTGTAGGGTTTTAGGGTCTCAAAAGTAGGCTGCCCATATTTTAAGGTATTATACGCCCATGTCGGTTTGCCCAAAATCTGTAGAATATTCGTAACGGACATTTTCGGAGGCAGTGCCAGTCCGTTTTTAAAATCCCGAGGCCGGTAGCCAAAGGTCGGTACGTCGCAAAGCAAGACTAAAACTGGGCATCCGGCAGCACCGGCGCGATCGATGATATCATTGCGGATTTCATCGGCCACAGGATTATACAATTGAAACCACGCATTTCCTTCGGTAAGTTCGCTGGCTTTTTCGATATCCATCGTGGTGACGGTACTTAAAATAAAAGGTACGTTGTGTTTGTGGGCGGCCCTGGCCAAAATGGCGGGGGAGTTGGGCCACATCAATCCCTGAAGTCCTACGGGAGCTATTCCAAAAGGGGCATCGAACTCCATGCCTAACACCTTCGTCTTCGTCGAGCTTGTGCCTTGGTTTCTGAGGTATCGCGGCTGTAATTTCACTTCTCTAATTTCCGAGGTGTTTCGGGAGATACTTACATCTTCGTTGCAGCCGCCATCCAAATATTCGAACGCAAATCTTGGAACCCGGGTTTTGGCCTTGTTCCTTAAATCGTCTACGGAAGGATAATCAGAATTAAATTCCATCGCTATATTATTTATTAGTTAACCAGCCCAAATTAGTGGTTTAGAATAATGGGAACGTGCTTTTTTAGGGAATAATTTTTTTTTAGGAATTTGGAATTCAGGTCGGTATCCGAAATTGCTATCGCCGCGCCAAGGGCGGATCCTAGAGAGGAATCCGTAGTTCGCAGTTCCATATTCCTTAAATAATGGGATACCAGTTTAATGTAAACATCGTTATCACTGAAACCCCCGTCGATAAATAATTTTTCTATGTGGTCATCTCCAGCCGCAATTTTGATACTTTCAACCTGAAGCAATACCAACTCGATCATGAGCTGATGGTACGCATGCTCAAATCGGTCATATTTGAAACGGGTCTCATCGGGCATATTTTTATCGGTGATGCTTATCCACCGAAAAGCGTATTCAAAATCCTTTATGATTTCATAAAACACCTCATAGTTAAAGGATATAGTCTTGTGAAAATCGTTGGGTACATTGTATTTTTTAGATAGTTCTGCTACCTGAAGGCTATATTCGTTGCCCAAAAACATCCGATTTGCCTTTACCGCTTTTCCGTTGATGCCCATATAGTTGATACAGCTTTTTTCCATGTCATCTTCCGTGAGCGCTTTTTCGGTAAACGGGTTGAGCGCTACGCTCCAGGTACCGGTCGAGACCAGGATAAATTTTGCCTTCACACTACGCACATAGGGTAGAAGTGCCGCCGAACTATCGTGAATACCGACACCGATCTTAATACGTTTTCCGTTATAGTTCATATTGATGCTGGTTTCCGTGGAAACGATAGGAGGGAAGATACGATGGATATTCTCTTTATAGACACATTCGTGATAGTCCTTTTTTCGGTAATCCCACAGGGCGGTATGGCAGCCGATACTGGTGTACTCGCTGATGGGAATACCCGTAAACAAATAGCTAATGTACTGTGGAAGGTGTAGTGAATGGGCTATCTTTTTGAAGACTTCCGGTCGGGTATGCTTGAGCCAGTACAGCTGCATGCCTGAATTTAACATGCCGGAATTCGATGATCCGGTTTGGGTCGAGAACTCGGTTTCCGGACCATATTTGGTATAGAAGGATGCTATCAAGGTATCATCCAAAGGTTTTGTGTAATTGTAAAGAGGTGTCAGAATCTCTCCGTTTTCATCCAAATGGACAAAACTGGCGCCATAGGTAGAAAAGTTGATGGCCGTAATAGTATATGCCTTGGCGTTTAAAATCCGGTCAAAAACTTCCTTAAGCCAAACTTCCAAGGATTTTAGATCTTCGGTGGCATGGCCGTCTTCGTCTTCGATCAGTTCAAAGCGCACATATTCCCGGTACAGCTCCTGGTAGTCACCGTCAAAAAGAAAGAACTTTTTGTTGGTTTTTCCGATGTCGAATATGGCAGTTACCTCTGTTTTCATTGGGTTAAACGATAAAAAATAGATGTTCTACTACTACTGCAATTCACTACTATCTCTTCTGCTATTACTACTGTGTAGTTTTTCACAGTCCCGATGCTACAGAATCTGCGCCTCGCTCCGCAATCAATTGTTTTCTTATGCCCAGAGAGCGATAGGCCTTTAACGGATGTAGCGCCCCACCGTTCTGCAACCTTGATTTTTGCAGTAAAGCCCGAACGTCGGTTCGATAGGCATCTTGAAGAATTTCTTGGCATTTTACCACGTCGTGGTTTTGCTGAGCTTCGCTCAAGGCTTCTTGATCAACCAGTAAAGCTTTGGCGTAAGCTTCCTGTATAGCGTCCAAAGACTGTATGATGTCTTCCAAAGGATCTTTGATGTTATGGCTGGCATCGATCATCCAAGCAGGGTAGGGGTTCTGGGGATTGTTTTCCATGCCGTACACCAAGGCGTTGAAAATCAAGAAAAGCGCATAGGGTTTGACGCTGCCCACGGTCAAATCGTCGTCGCCGTATTTGCTATCGTTAAAGTGGAAGCCGCCCAGTTTGCCTTTGAGCATCAAGGTCGAAACGATTTGCTCGATGTTCGTGTTGGGCAGGTGATGGCCAAGGTCTACCAAAGTATAGGCTTTTTCGCCACATTCATTGGCCAACATAAAAGAGGTACCCCAATCTTGTATTACCGTACTGTAGAAATTGGGTTCATAGGGTTTGTACTCTATAAACAGTTTCCAATCATCCGGCAGGGATTTGTAGATTTCCCGTAAACTTTTCTGCGTCTGCTTTAAGGCGGACTGAAAATTGGTCTGCCCCGGAAAGGAGGCACCATCGGCCAACCAAACGGTCAGGCTTTTGGACCCTAATTTATCCCCGATTTTAATAACCTCATTGTTGTGCTCGACCGCCTGTTGGCGAACCGCTTCGTCGATATTGCTCAGTGATCCGTACCGATAAGTCTCCTTAGCGTTTTTTTGATCCTGAAACGTGTTGGAATTGACCGCGTCAAAAATTATTCGGTGCGATTGCGCCAATTCTTTAATGGCGCTATAATCTTTAGGAACATCCCATGGAATATGCAGGGAAATGGCTCCCGCTGTTTGGGTCAATGCATGAATGGCACCGACATCATCTATCTTTTGTTCCAAGGTACCGGGTTCACCCTGAAAGCCGAAGCGGCCGAAGCGTGTACCGCCCGCCCCCAGGGCCCAACTGGGAATGGCGACTTGAAAGTCGGCCAGTTTTTGAACGATAGGTTCAACTTCGACCCCATTTTTGATCAATCGGTTCGCGACAAAATCGAAACTTTCGAGGTGGTCATCGAGGGACTGTTGGTTGATGTCTTCTATTTGTTGGTTGTCTATTTTCATTTTAGTTTAAATTACCGTACAAAAGCATTCGCCATTCCACCATCAACATTAATAATATTCCCCGTACTCTTATCCAAAACACCTACCAAGGCAAAAACACCGTTCGCAATATCCTCCGGGTATATTATTTCATTCAATAAATTTCTTTTGGCGTAGTGAGCAGGAAGTTCCTCGACGGTAATGCCGTAAGCTTTGGCCCTTCCCTCGGCCCAATCGCCTTCCCAAATCTTGCTGCCGACTATAACGCCATCAGGATTAACTGTGTTCACGCGGATTTTATCTCCGCCCAGTTCGGCGGCCAAGAGACGGGCCATGTGCTGCTGAGCCGCCTTAGCGGTACCGTAGCCCACGTTATTGGGGCCGGATACGAGTCCGTTTTTACTGGCGATACT
>JAGXIC010000186.1 GCA_024635875.1 Pricia sp. | reverse complement strand
CCTTGGATTCCGTCGAGAAAGCGGCCGAACTGGCCAAACTAGGAAAAATTAAGCTTTTTACCGAGGCAGAGGTCAAAAAATTATACGGAGATGAACATCTAGAGGCCGTCGTGATCAAGCATAACGATTCGGAAAAAGGCGAGACGTACGTTGAGGTCGATAATTTCATCCCCTTGTTCGGTCTTTCCCCAAAATTGGGCCCTATTGGCGATTGGGGACTTGACATCGAGCGCAACGCCATTAAAGTTAACAATGCCAAAGATTATCAGACCAATATTCCCGGTGTTTTCGCTATCGGTGATGTGAACACCTATGAGGGCAAATTAAAATTGATTTTATCCGGCTTTCACGAGGCTGCTGTCATGTGCCAGTTCGCCTATCAACGTATCAACCCCGGAAAACGCTATGTAATGAAGTATACCACAGTTGGCGGTGTCACTGGCTTTGATGGTTCTAAAAAAGAGGCAAAAAAAGAGGTGGTGCAGAGTATTGCCTAGGCTTACCATATAATTTGTCAGCTAGTCGCGGATTCACTGACCTGCAACAGGTTGTCGCGCGAGCGACCTCCTTGCGGGTCTGGGGCGGGAAGGTGAATTGTCCCCAGTCAGACTTAAAACTCTCCCAACGGTCGGGGGAATACCTTGCAAGACCCTCAAGTGACCTGCAAAAACAACTAACTTTCCTTGCTTTTCATCCAACCGTACCGTTACTTTGTATCCTGTTCATTTAAAAAATTGAAACGTTATCAAGAAAGGCGGAGGGATTAGACCCTATGAAGCCTTAGCAACCCTTTACTAAAAGAAGGTGCTACGTTCTATCCCGTCTATGGCGCGACAGATAACCTGGAAAAAGACCATAGGTCTAATCTTGTCCCTTGCTTGTTAACAATTACTTTAGCTAATCCCTTTCAAACGAATGGGTTGCCATAGTGTATATCTATATGATCAAAGACTTACTACAAGAGCGGATATTGATTCTTGACGGCGCCATGGGCACTATGCTGCAACGTTATAAATTTACAGAGGAAGATTTTCGAGGCAAGCGTTTTGCGACCTGGGAACATCCCCTTCAGGGTAACAATGACCTCTTATCACTGACCCAACCAGAGGCCATTGCAGAAATTCACAGGAAATATTTTGCTGCCGGGGCCGATATCGTGGAAACCAATACTTTTTCAGGAACCACAATTGCCATGGCCGACTATCATATGGAAGAACTGGTGTACGAACTCAACTACGAGTCCGCCAGGATTGCCAAAATTGTTGCTGACGAGTTTACCGCAAAGGAACCTGACAAGCCCCGTTTTGTAGCGGGCAGTATCGGCCCCACCAACAAAACGGCCAGCATGTCGCCCGATGTCAACGACCCCGGGTTTCGCGCCATTTCTTTTGACGAGCTGCGTATCGCATACAAACAGCAGGTGGAAGCTTTATTGGATGGAGGTGCTGACCTACTTTTGGTGGAGACCATTTTTGACACCCTTAACGCGAAGGCCGCCCTTTTTGCCATTGAGGAAGTCAAGGAAGAACGCAATATCGACCCGCCGATCATGGTCAGTGGTACGATCACCGATGCTTCGGGAAGAACCTTATCGGGACAAACGGCAGAGGCATTTTTGATTTCCATCTCCCATATTCCTATCTTATCCGTTGGCTTCAATTGTGCCTTGGGTGCCGACCAATTGGTGCCACATTTGGAAGTATTGGCCAGCAAATCCGAACATTTCGTTTCCGCACATCCCAACGCGGGTCTTCCCAACGCATTCGGTGAATATGACCAAACGCCAGAGCAAATGGCCGAGCAAATCAAAGAATATCTGGAAAAGGGATTGGTCAATATCGTCGGTGGATGCTGCGGCACAACGCCTGGTCATATTACGGCCATTGCCAACCTTGTTAAAAAATATGATCCGAGACCCACGTTTGTCGAAAGTGTATAAATGAAAGAAACGCGACCAAAATATCTCAAATTAAGTGGTTTGGAACCATTGATCGTTACTCCCGAAAGCAATTTCGTGAATGTTGGGGAGCGCACCAATGTAGCCGGTTCCAAAAAATTCTTGCGTCTTATTAAAGAGGAAAAGTTCGAAGAGGCCCTTGATGTTGCCCGCGAACAGGTAGAAGGCGGTGCACAGGTCATCGATATCAATATGGATGATGGCCTGATCGATGGCAAGGAAGCTATGGTCAAGTTTCTGAATTTGGTCATCGCTGAACCGGATATTTCCCGAGTGCCGATTATGATCGATAGTTCAAAATGGGAGATTATCGAAGCGGGATTGCAAGTGGTGCAAGGCAAATGTGTTGTGAATTCCATAAGCCTGAAAGAAGGGGAAGAAGAATTTATCCATCATGCCAAACTTATAAAAAGATACGGAGCCGCCGTTATTGTTATGGCGTTTGACGAAACAGGTCAGGCCGATAATTACGACCGCCGTATAGAAATAGCCAAACGATCGTACGATGTGCTGGTAAACCAAGTCGGTTTTCCGCCAGAGGACATCATTTTTGACCTCAATATTTTTCCGGTGGCTACTGGAATGGATGAGCATAAGCTTAATGCCCTCGATTTTATTAAAGCCACGAAATGGGTCAAGGCAAACTTACCGTATTGCCATGTGAGCGGTGGGGTCAGTAATGTTTCCTTTAGCTTTCGGGGCAATAATCCCGTTCGGGAGGCCATGCATTCGGTCTTTCTGTATCATGCGATCAAGGCGGGCATGAACATGGGCATCGTCAATCCATCAATGTTGGAGATCTATGATGATATTCCAAAGGATTTATTGGAACGCGTCGAAGACGTCATTCTCAATCGTAGGGACGATGCCACCGAAAGATTATTGGATTTTGCCGAGTCCGTTGTAGGAAAGGCCAAGGAAAGCAAAGTGGATCTGTCATGGCGCGAAGAACCTTTGCAGAGCAGAATTACTAGGGCCTTGGTCAAGGGCATCGACCAATACATTGTCGAAGATGTCGAGGAAGCCCGGCTAGCGGCCGACAAGCCCATCGAGGTCATTGAAGGTAATTTAATGACCGGTATGAACGTGGTCGGCGACCTTTTCGGCAGTGGAAAAATGTTCTTGCCCCAAGTGGTGAAGTCCGCACGGGTGATGAAAAAGGCGGTGGCCTACCTTTTACCTTATATAGAGGAAGAAAAATTGTTAAATCCCCAAGAAGGCGATTCGGAAGGGAACGGAAAAATCTTGATGGCCACGGTAAAAGGAGACGTCCATGACATCGGAAAAAACATTGTCAGCGTTGTTCTCGCTTGTAACAACTATGAAATAGTCGATTTGGGCGTAATGGTACCCCCGGAAAAGATAATTGCCAAGGCCATAGAACACAACGTAGATGTTATCGGCCTTAGCGGATTGATTACCCCATCGCTTGACGAAATGGTGCATCTCGCCAAGGAAATGGAACGGAAAAATTTTAAGGTTCCCCTTTTGATCGGGGGTGCCACTACGAGCAAGGCCCATACAGCGGTCAAAATCGATCCGCAGTACAGCCAATCCGTTATACACGTCAATGATGCCTCGCGTGCGGTTACCGTCGTAGGTGATCTGTTACAAAAGGAGACTTCCAAAGCCTATAAAAAATCCATTAAGGACGATTATGAGGTTTTTCGGGAAAAGTTCAAGAACCGATCACAACATAAGGAGTATAAACCTTTGGAGACAGCACGCGCCAATCGGTTTAAAATTGATTGGGAAACTTCGGAAATCGTTACCCCCAAGGAACTTGGAATTCAGGTCATCGAGGATATTGAAATGGAAAAACTCCTCCCTTTAATCGATTGGACGCCCTTTTTCCGAAGTTGGGAACTACACGGAAAATATCCCGATATCCTCGAGGATAAAGTCGTTGGAAAACAGGCCACAGAACTCTTTGCGGATGCACAATGCATGTTAAAGAGTATTCTAAAGGGAAAAAAATTACAGGGTAAGGGCATCTTTGGATTGTTCCCTGCCAACACTTTGGAAAATCACGATGATATTGAGGTAGAATGTCATCCCGAGCGCAGTCGAGGAATAGGTAGCGATGACATCGAACTCCATAATGTCAGTTCGAGCGCAGTCGAGAACCATGCCGATAAGAAATATACTTTCCGCACTCTACGCCAACAGCTAAAGCGTCGTGAAGGCATACCCGATTATGCCCTTTCCGATTTTATCGCCCCCAAGAAAACAGAAAAACAAGATTATATCGGCTGTTTTTGTGTCACCACAGGTTTCGGTACCGATGAACTATCGGATAAATATCGAAAAGATCTTGACGATTATAATTCCATAATGGTCAAAGCCCTGGCCGATCGTCTGGCCGAGGCTTTTGCCGAATATTTGCATAAGGAAGTCCGAATAAAACATTGGGGGTACGCGGCGAATGAAGCATTGGACAACGAAGCGCTGATCGGTGAAAAATATAAAGGTATCCGACCCGCACCGGGCTATCCCGCATGTCCCGATCATTTGGAAAAACTAACGATTTGGGACATGCTTCAAGTCGAGGATCGCATTGGCGTAAAGCTCACTGATAGTCTGGCCATGTGGCCTGCATCGTCGGTAAGTGGCTATTATTTCGGAAACCCGGAAGCCAAATATTTTGGGTTAGGAAAAATAAAGGAAGACCAAGTAGCCGACTTCGCCGAACGAAAAGGGATATCATTGGAAAAGGCGACCAAATGGTTGGCCCCCAATATGGCCGACGATTAATAAATTTGAAAAACCCAAAAAGTTTCTCAAATAATGTAAGTCGAACAAAAACGAAATTGTGCGTCAGGGATTGCAGCGGCATCTTTTTTTGCTTTTTGGCAAAAAAAATATAGCGGAAAGCCCGCCCGGACGCCCAAATAGTAATGAACCAAGAATTTTGAAATCCCCCGAAGGAACGGGGCAGCAAACATGAAAGTAACCGACCACATAAAAAACGCCAAAGGAAAAACCTTGTTTTCGTTCGAAATTATTCCGCCGTTAAAAGGCCATAGAATTCAGGAACTCTACGATAATATCGACCCTTTGATGGAGTTCAAGCCGCCGTTTATCGATGTGACCACATCCCGCGAAGAATATGTTTATATTGATCGTAATGGACTTCTCGATAAAAAATTGACCCGTATGCGCCCCGGCACGGTCGGTATTTGCGCCTCTATCAAACACAAATACGATGTCGATACCGTACCCCATTTACTTTGCGGCGGTTTCTCGAAAGAGGAAACCGAATACGTACTGGTCGACTGTCATTATCTGGGCATCGATAACGTGATGGCCCTACGGGGCGATGCCATGAAAGATGAGAAGTATTTCACGCCGACCAAGGGCGGTCATGAGTATGCCATAGGCCTGGTAAAGCAGTTAAGCGACCTGAACTGTGGTAATTATCTGCATGATGCCGTAGAGACCGATAACTGTGCCGATTTCTGCATTGGGGTCGCGGGGTATCCCGAAAAGCATTTAGAAGCACCTTCCTTAAAATCGGACTTGAAACGCTTAAAAGAAAAGGTCGATGCGGGCGCACATTATGTAGTGACCCAAATGTTCTTTGACAACCAAAAATATTTCGAATTCGTCGATGCCGCCAAGGAAATGGGAATACATGTTCCGATTATTCCCGGTATCAAACCCATTGCCGTAAAACGCCATTTGCAGTTGTTGCCCCAGGTATTCCGTATCGATATCCCCCAAGATTTAATCGACGCGGTCGACGATTGTAAAGATAACAAGGCCGTGCGCCAAGTAGGGGTGGAGTGGTGCATCGAGCAATCGAAAGAACTAAAAGCAGCAGGAGTTCCGGTGTTGCATTACTATTCCATGGGCAAATCAGATAACATTAAGGCTATTGCCGAGAAGGTGTTTTGAAAGGAGTTTATGGGTTTAGAAGTTTATGAGTTTAAACACTATGCGGGGTTAAAAAAGTTTAGGGCTTTATTAGTTTAGGAGTTTAGAACTTTTTCAGTGCCACTGCTACTGCCACCGCTACTTTTTCAATATTTCATATTTCATATTTCGTGTCTCGCCCTTCGTACCTATATTTGCCTCCCATGAACCCAAGGGTATTTCTCTTATTTTTATTTGCTATGGGATGTAGTTTCGCCCAAGAGGATGCACCGGAAAATAAGTATTCCTTCGATGCCAATACTTTTTATGGATCGATAGTATTGCATAATCCCGATATTTCGCATTTGATCGTCGAGCATCCGATGGGATTGATTTTGGGGTATAACCGAAAAACCTACGGGCAGGAAGATTGGCAACAAGGCTACAATTATCCCGATTTAGGGGCCTCCTTTATTTATCAGGATATGGTCAACCCTACCTTGGGGAAGAACTACGGCCTTTATGCCCATTTCAATTTTTACTTCTTCAAACGGAACCTTCAATTCCGCTTAGCCCAGGGCGTCGCCTATACCACGAATCCGTATGAACGCGACACTAATTATCGCAATAATGCCTATGGATCACGGTTCTTGAGTTCCACAGTCATGATGTTCAATTACCACAAAGAAAATATCTATAAAAATCTAGGCTTTAAAGCGGGCATTTCTATCATACATTATTCCAACGCTAACGTGAAGGCCCCCAATACCTCTACCAATACCATAGCTTTTAATACGGGTCTTGTCTATACGTTGGCGCAATCAGAAACGGAATACATTCGAAGGGAAAAAGTCAAGATTACCGAACCAATTAAATATAACGCGGTTTTTAGGGGAGGCATCAATGCCAGCGACAATATCGGCCATGGGCAATACCCGTTCTATATATTTTCGGGATACGCGGACAAACGGCTGGGCAGAAAAAGTGCCGTTCAAGCAGGTACGGATATATTTTTCAGTAATTTCCTCAAAGAACTGATTGAATTTCAGTCCATATCGTTCCCTGAAAACAGTATCGCCGCAGATACCGATTATAAAAGAGTCGGACTTTTCGTAGGCTACGAACTATTCATCAACAAACTATCCATAGTAACCCAATTGGGCTATTATGTGTACTATCCATTTGATTTTGAGGGACGGATGTACAATCGGCTCGGTATTAAGCGCTATTTCGGGGAAAAGCTGTTCGGTGTCGTCAGCCTTAAATCCCACGGTGCGGCTGCGGAAGCCGTTGAGTTTGGAATTGGAATACGGTTATAAGTTCAAAGTATACTATTTAAAGTTAAAACGTGAAAAATTCGGAATTTGGAATTTGGGATTTGAAATTTTTTCCTATTCCAAAATGTGGAGTAAAAAATTCAGTGTTGCTATTAGTTGCCATTTTTTTCCTTGGATGTAATGGAGAGAATGCCCCCGACTGTCTACAAAATTCCGGTGATCTCATTCGCGTTGAAGTTTCTGTACCCAATTTCAAAACAATCACCGTCTTCGAAAATGTGGCCTTGGTTCTAAAACAGGGCGATGTGCAAAAAGTAGAGATTGAAACGGGTGAATATTTGCGTGATGAGGTATCCGCAATTGTTGAAGGTGATCGTTTGTTGCTAAAGGATACCAATGACTGTAATTACTTTCGGGAATATGGGCTGACCACCCTTTATGTGACATCTCCCGATATTACCGAAATACGCAGCAGTACGGGCTGGTCGATTAAAAGCGATGGAGTGTTGGTCTACGATAGTCTGTCCCTTATCTCGGAAAGTTTCAACAATCCAGAATCCGAAACTACGGACGGGGAATTCGATTTGGAGGTGGATACCCAAAATTTAGGGGTCGTGGTCAACGGGATCGCCTATTTTCAATTGAAAGGAAATACTGAGAACCTCCGTTTGACCATTGCTGCCGGTGATTCGCGTATCGAAGCCGGGAATTTGACGGCCCAGAACGTGAGTCTCAACCATCGCGGGTCGAACGATATGTTCGTAAACCCGCAACTTTCCATCAGCGGCTCCATTCGTAGTGTCGGCAATGTCATCAGTTCGAACCGGCCCGATACCGTGGCGGTCGAGGAGCTGTACAAGGGGCGGCTGATTTTTAGGTGAGATTCAAAGAATATTCAGCAGATTGCCGCGCCAAACTGCGCCTTACGGCGGTTTGGCTCGCAATTTTAGATATAGAATTCGTTTAGACTTTTTCTTTTACCTGCGATATTCACATTTTTCACCCTAATTTCGTCTTTTTTAAGTTCCGTAGCTTAGGCTATGCAACCGAAAAATGACTTCATTAGGGCAAAAAAGCCGAATATCTCGGTTCCAAACTAAGTCTAAAAGACTTCGCAATGAACCCTATTCAAAAATATCTTAAAAGCCTTTTTGCCAAACAGCGCGTCATAGGCGATGATCCTACTCTGATGGGATTGGTCAAAGCAGACGTAATTCTGAACAAGCTAATAAACGAGAAAAGAGTACCGGGACTATCCATAACCGTTTTAAAGGAAGGAAAAACCCTGCTTCAAAAGGGTTACGGCTATGCTGATTTGGAAAAGCAAAATCCTGTTGACCCGACCAAAACGATATTCCGAATTGCCAGCGTATCCAAACCCATCGCCGCCACCGCTTTGGCTCAAATGGTGGACGACGGACTGATTGAATTGGACGCTTCTTTCTACAAATATGTGCCCTACTATACCAAGAAAAAATGGGATTTTACCATCAGACAACTGGCGAGCCACACGGCAGGGATTCGTAGTTATCAAGGTGTGGAATACGGACTGAACCATCCCTACACCATAAAAGAAGGTATTTCCATTTTTAAGGATGACGACTTAGTTTTTGAGCCAGGCCAGGGCTATCTCTACAACAGCTTTGATTGGGTGTTGGTTTCGTTGGCCATGCAAGAGGCAAGCGGTATCCCCTTTGAGAAGTATGTACGGCAAAAAGTGTTAGTTCGTTTGGGAATGGAAAATACCTTAGCCCCTTTGGTTTCTGGGAACGAGCAAGGTTTAGATAACCCGACCACTTTTTATTCCAAGAACCGGCTAGGTTTCCGCCCGGCCAAACCTATCAACAATTTTTATAAATTGGCAGGCGGTGGCTACCTTTCTACATCCTCGGATATTGCAAAATTCGGACAAAGCTATTTGGATGGTGACATACTTCCCGAAGAAATACGCTCCCAATTCCTAACCTCGCAGACCGTAAAAGGAAAGCCGACCTATTACGGACTTGGGTGGCAAGTCAGCGAAGATGCTCAAGGAAGACCTTTCTATGGGCATGTCGGGAATGGGGTAGGGGGATACTCGAACTTATTTGTATATCCCGAAGCGCACATGGTGTTTGCCATTTTGGTGAATTGTACAGATCCGAAGGTGCAGGGGGAATTGGATGAGGTAGTAGATGCATTGTTCGGTGAAATTCAATAATTCTGGTTTTTCTATGATTAAACTTGAATTTTTTAAGGCTGAAGCTCCTATTACTAATTAGATATGAATATCTTTAGAATGTCACTTTAAACTACCCTAATGCCATGAAACAACTGCTATTTTTTTTGATCGGTCTTACACTTCTATCGGGATGTCGTTCTGTTTCCGATGAAAAATCCACGACTAAGGTTGCCGAAGAGGCTTTTCAGATGGAATCTATTCAGAAAATTGACGTACATGCGCATTACGGATATTCACGGGATTATTTTCCTTCTTTTTTCAAGAAATGGAATATGCAGGCGGTGCTGGTCGATGTCCCCAAAGCTGATTCTACCGGGATAGACCGTAGTTGGGATGCCTACGTGGAAAATTCGAAGTCCAATCCCGAGTTATTTTGGCTTTGTTCATCGTTGATAGGGGTAGGCATAGACGATCCGGATTTTGCAAGGGATAATATCGAGCGATTGCAACGTGAAATCGATTCGGGTGCCAGAATGGTCAAAGTCTGGAAAAACTTTGGCCTAGTGACCAAAGACGCTTCTGGAAAATTCATCCAGATCGATGACCCGCGATTACAGCCGATATGGGATTTTCTGAAGGAAAAAGGCATCCCAGTTATGGCCCATATCGGCGAACCCGTGCAAGCTTGGCGCCCTTTAGACGACCCTAATAATCCACATTATGGGTATTATACAGAGCATCCTGAATATCATGCCTATAACTTCCCGGAGATTCCATCCTACGAAACTATCATTGCCGCACGTGACCGATGGATTGCAAAAAATCCTGATCTAAAGATATTATGCGCCCATTTCGGAAGCATGTCCCACAACGTCGCTATGATTGCCGAGCGATTGGATAAATTTCCGAACATGTACGTCGAGAGTGCGGCCCGATTCGGAGATCTCGTTGGACAAGATTCGGAAAAAGTAAAATCCTTTTTTAAAAAATACCAAGACCGGATAGTGTTCGGTACCGACTTTGGCAACAATACTCCGCAAAAGGAGCTGTCTGCGACAGCTATCGAACAGGAAAAGGCGGAACTGGACACCAGTTATCAAATGTTGTGGAACTACCTTAGCACTGCCGACTCAGTTAAGATCAGGGGTCAACAAAATGTCGGTTTAAAACTCTCGGAAAGTGTCTTGAAAAAAGTGTATTACCAAAATGCGGTGGATTTTTTGGAGTTGTAGTCTTTCAGGCCAGGGGAAAAAGAGATTTTAGGGGGTGTTTTAAAATCCCTAACTTTAAAGTTACCCATTCACGATACTGTAAAAATCTATTTAACGAATAATATGCTGAGACCCTATTTAATCTTGCTACTCTTTTATAGTATGTGCTGTAATGCCCAAATGACCATATCGGGTCATATAAATTTGAAAGAGTCCAAGGTTGGGAAGCCAAAAGTTTATCTGGCCAAACTTGATATCGACCATCTAGAAAGCCTGAAATATGCCAAGGAAGTCGCTTGGTCTCCCATTAATGAGGATGGCAATTTTTCTTTCGATCAAAAACATATCTCCGATAAAAACGCCATCTACAGATTATATGTAAAACGGATGGAAAGGGCCCTAACGGATACCATTGCCAAGAGTGCCGCCTTTATATTGTCCACTTCCGATACGATTAAATTTCATAAGAGTGAAGAATTCTTCGGCAGTTACACCAATAGCAATATGGCGGACAATGAATGGCAACGTATGCGGGAATTCGAAAAACAATTGCTTCAATCGCAATTGGTCGATAGGGAAGAGGCTTTGCAATTAAAAAGCTACGCCAAAGATTCGCTTCGTATTCTTATAGTCAAACTGCTAGGTGTACGACAACTGGAGGAGAAACAACTATTAGATCAAGACATCGCCAAGAACCCAGAGCACTATCTGACGCTTTTAAGCGAATTGAAAAAAAGCGATCTGCCGCCTACCCAATATCAATTTTTAGAAAAAAGACTTGCTTTTTTTACCCAAGAATTGATCGAACGAAAATATGCCTGGAGTGCCACCATAAACTATATCCTTGGATTTCTGTTACTTGGT
>JAGXIC010000185.1 GCA_024635875.1 Pricia sp. | reverse complement strand
GTAGGGGGCTGTCATGGTAGAATTCGAAGAATTGTTTTTGATATAGAATTAAGCGCCCTATCGGACGCTTTTTTGTGGATAGGGGGAAGAAAAAAATAAAAAGGTGCTCAATGTAGCCAAACTATTGCATTTCAAGCACTGGCAACGACAAACAGGTGCTCTAATAGGACATTAATTTTCAAGTATCGAAAAAGTAGAATTGTTGTACATATGTTGTACAGGGTAAATAAAAAAGGCTCCCGATTTCTCGAAAGCCCTTTGTTTACTGGTAGCGTGAGGGGGACTTGAACCCCCGGCCTCCGGGTTATGAATCCGACGCTCTAAACAGCTGAGCTACCACGCCATGGCATTGTTTTCGAAAGCGGCTGCAAATATAGAGTTAAATTTTATGTCCATCAACCTTACCCAGCTAAAAATATTACTTCGCTTTTGTTTTTTTATCATGGGGAAATCTATATATTGCCCAAAAGAAAATATCCCAAATGGACGATAAAGTAAAATATCAACTTGAATTTGTAATACAGTCCTCACCACAGTTACTCTACCAATATTTGTCCACCCCTTCCGGACTTTCAGAATGGTTCGCCGATAACGTGAACTCCCGGGGCGAAAAGTTTATTTTCATTTGGGACGGTTCCGAAGAAGAGGCTAAATTACTCAAGCGGAAGAGCGATGAGTTCGTTAAATTCGCTTGGGAAGAATCCGAGGATGGTTCTTTTTTTGAAATGAAAATTATCGTTGACGAAATCACCAAAGACGTATCCCTTTTTATCACCGATTTCGCCGACGAAGACGAGGTAGAGGAATCAAAAATGTTATGGACCAACCAAGTTTCGGATCTGAAGCAGGTGTTGGGATCGAAATGAGATGTTCTTAAGGGAGAGGTTTGTACTTTTAGCGAACTTTCGCAAGGAATTCAAGATTTTTTTCAACGGTTTAGGAGTTAATTAGTTTAGGAGTTTAGAAAAAATAGTTTTACACCGAGCACCGAGCACCGAACTTCTTCTAACCACTACTGCAACTGCCTACTGAATGATGGTCAATTTCAACGGGGAGCTTCTTCCCACTACCGATACATTTTTAAATCACCAAAACCGCGGCTTGCGCTATGGCGATTCCCTTTTTGAATCCATGCGGGCGGTCAACGAAAAACTGTTTTTCTGGGAAGACCATTATCTGCGCTTGATGGCCTCGATGCGGATGTTACGTATGGAAATTCCTATGGATTTCACTATGGAATTCCTCGAAGAAAAAATTCTTGGGGTCATTGGCGCCAATGAATTAAAGGAAAGCTCGGCTCGCATCCGCCTTACGGTCTTCAGAAATGAGGGCGGGCTCTATCTACCCAAAACCAATACTATATCCTACATTGTAGAGGCAAAACCTTTAGAACATCCTTTTTATGTTTTAGACGACGGTCGCTACGAGGTAGAACTTTTCAAGGATTTTTATGTAAATCCCGATATGCTATCCACCTTAAAGACAAATAATAAGATCATCAATGTGGTCGGTAGTATTTTTGCCAAAGAGAACGATTACCATAACTGTCTGTTGATCAACACTAACAAGCAGGTTGTCGAAGCTTTAAACGGGAATCTCTTTTTGGTTAAAGGGAACACCATTAAAACCCCTCCATTGAAGGATGGCTGTCTAAACGGAATCATCCGTAAAAAACTGATGGAAATACTGAAAAAATTGGAAGGTTACGAATTAGAGGAAAGTTCCATTTCCCCTTTCGAACTGCAAAAGGCCGACGAGCTTTTTATTACCAACAGCATCATCGGTATTCGACCCATAACCAAATACCGGAAAAAGGAATTTGGCAATTTGACTGCAAAGGATGTATTGGGCAAGCTGAACGCGGTCGCAAGGTTGGGTTGAAAAATTAGCAATCTGAATTAATTTCAGTTCAAACTCGGATTTTCGGGAGCATTCGACCATAGCAGATAATTGCCCCCGAGCTCCATCATTTTTTCCTTCCAAAAGGCATCCGAAGATTTATGGATGATAGCACTTTCGTAATCGTTCTTGACTACGACCCAAGATTTAGACGAAAGTTCTTGGTCCAACTGCAACGATGACCAACCTGAGTATCCCAAAAAGAACCGGATGTCCGCTTCGGATATTATCTCTTTATTGATTAGGTCGATAAGGTTTTCAAAATCGCCGCCCCAATAGATACCATCGGATATTTCGATACTATTTGTTATCAAATCGGGTACTTTATGAATAAAGTATAGATTATCTTGCTCCACGGGACCACCATTGTACACTTGAAAAGGAATTTCGATTTCGGTAACCAAATCGTTGATGTGGTAGTCTAACGGCTTGTTCAGGATAAAGCCCACCGAACCCTCAGCACTATGTTCGGCCAAAAGTACGACCGAACGGTTGAAGGATACATCGCCTGTCAAAGTGGGCTCGGCAATGAGTAGTTTGCCCTTTTGAGGTTTTAGATCGACCATTGTTTTTGGGATTCATCGCTCTAAAATAAAACAATTCCGATAAAAACCAGTTACGTTTTAAAAAAAAAAGCATCCCGCAATTGCGGGATGCTTTCTAAATATGATAAGATAAATACTAATTTACCGAACTGGCCAAATCAGAACCTGCTTTGAACTTTACTACGTTCTTTGCTGCGATCTGAATTGTTTTTCCTGTAGAAGGGTTTCTACCTTCCCTAGCGTTTCTTCTAGATACGGACCATGATCCGAAACCTACCAATGATACGCGGTTTCCTTTTTTAAGAGATCCTTCAACGTTGTCCAGGAAAGACTCCAATGCTTTTTTTGCCGCGGCTTTTGTGATACCTGCATCTGATGCCATAGCATCGATTAATTCTGTTTTGTTCATAGTAAATAAATTAATAGTTGTTAAAATGCTTTTAAACGTTCAACAAATTTATACGGATTTGCCGTGAACGCAAGTAATATAGGGGTAAATCCCTGTTTTTGTTGATAACTCGGGTCGTTTGTTAATAAAGTAGGGCTTTTTTTACGATTCTTGCAGCCCAATGGTAGCGGGGCTTCAGGTCACAATGGCATTTCTATCGAATTTGAAGCCGTTCAACAGGTCTTGTGTTTTCATCTTACGTTTCCCCGGTAATTGGATCTCAAGAAGGTGTATCAACCCATTTTTAACGGCAATTTTCACCACTTTGTTGTCGACTAGAACCTTGCCTATTTTTTCATCGTGCGCTATTTTTTCTTTGGATGAACCATAGATTTTTAAGGTTATTTTATCTTTTCCATTGACCAAGTTCGTCCATGCGGCAGGGTAGGGGGTTAGTCCCCTTATCTTATTGTGGATAGCTTCAAGCGAATCGGACCAATCGATTTCACAGGTTTCCCGATGTATTTTGTGGGCTATTTTTAGCGAGGATGTATTTTTTTGCTTTTCGGTCCTTACTGAACCTTTTTCGATTTGTCGTATGGTTTTGACTACAAGATCCGCGCCCAGATACATCAAACGGTCGTGTAGGGTGCCGGCGGTATCGTTTTCTGCTATGGCTATTTTTTCCTGAAGGATGATTTCTCCCGTGTCGATTTTATCATCTATAAAAAAGGTTGTCGCCCCGGTTTCCGTTTCCCCGTTGATAATGGCCCAATTGATAGGTGCCGCGCCCCTGTAATCCGGTAAAAGGGATGCATGCAGGTTGAAAGTACCGTATTCGGGCATGGCCCAAACCGCTTTCGGAAGCATCCGGAAGGCAACTATAATCTGAAGATTGGCGTTCAAGGCTTTTAGTTCGGAGAGAAACCCCTCATTTTTTAAGTTACTGGGCTGCAATACGGAAAGGCCTTTGGATAGTGCATATTTTTTAACATCGGATTCCTGCAGTTTCCTGCCCCTTCCCGCAGGTCTGTCCGGGGCCGTGATGACGCCCACAATGGTATAGCCTTCTTCCAATATCTTGGATAAGGTGGCGGTGGCAAATTCGGGAGTACCCATGAAGATGATTCGTAAATCGCGCATTTATATCGACTATTTAGTATGGATTACAAATTTATTGATTGTTATTTTTCACTGGAACTCTGAACTCTGAACTCCTTGACTACCTTATCTCATATTCGTTCATCGTATTGACCTTGATTTGGCCATCCTCCAGCATTCGTTGAATGGTTTTTAAAATATGTGCTTCACTATGGTCGAGTATTTTGATCAGGACTCTTGAAGTACGACTTTTCTTCCTTAAAATAGCCAATATTTCTGAGGATATGGACTGAAAATCAACAGCTTTTTTTTGATGCCTTTTTCGGCATACATCGCAAATACCACACGCCTGAACCTTTTTTTCGCCAAAATAGCTTAAAATTTGTTTGCTTCTGCAAACCGTATCGGTATGGAGGTATCCGAGCATCTGATCGACTTTTGCAACTTTGATCTGATTGCGTTCTTCGACCTGTTTGGCAAAAACGTTTATCGTTCGTTCATCGTCCCTCGGCACTAGAAAGGTGATTTCCAGATCTGTCTTTTTTGATTTATAATCGATGATTTCATCCTTTTTTAGTTTTTTCAAAAGGTCGAATATCCGCTTTTCCGAAACCTTGGTTTTTCTGGCAATTAGGGATGGGTCAATTTTAGTCTCAAAGTCAAAGATGCCACCGTAGGTTCGGAGAATAGTCTGAATCATAGGCGCGGAACCGCTATTTTTATCGAGATAATCAAAAATGGAATTTTGGGAAACGATAAACTGTATCTCTATTTTCTTGAAAAACGATTCGGAGAGGGCTATGACGGAATACTGATCCAGCACTCGTAGGGCGTTGTAGGTAAGAAAGGAATTCAGTCTGTATGCCGCTATAAAATCCTTGAAGGGAAATTGAAAAATTTCGTCGGTACTTTCTCCAATGGATATCTGAAAATAGTTATTGAGCTTGTTATATACTTTTTTTAGGAAGGCCGCATCGGGCAGCGCACCCAGAAACTGTTGGCGCATCTGTGCGACATCGAAATTATTGGTTAACAGTACGGCCTTTGCCGGGCTGCCGTCCCTTCCTGCCCTTCCGGCCTCTTGGTAGTAATTTTCAAGGCAATCGGGGATCTGAAAGTGTACCACCGTGCGCACGTTAGGTTTGTCAACGCCCATACCAAAAGCATTTGTGGCCACCATCACTTGAACTTGGTCGGTCAGCCACAGCTTAAGTTTTTCCTGTTTCTCCTTTTTTGCGATTCCTCCATGAAAAAAATCGGCCTTACAACCGTTCGAGTTGAGAAAGCGGGCAATATCTTGGGTCATTCTACGGGTGCGCACATAGACAATTCCGCTTTGATCGCTTTTCTCGAAGCGTTGTTTCAATCGGTAATGCTTGTCTTCGCAGGTTATAACGCCAAAAGCGATATTGGGTCTCGAAAAGGAATCTTTGACAATCAACGGCTCGTTAAAAACGAGATTATCAATGATGTCAGTGGCTACCCGATTGGTAGCGGTTGCGGTAAGGGCGATTATCGGGGTTTCGGGAAGGAGTTCGCGAAGTTTGGCGCATTCTAAATAGGCGGGCCGAAAATCATGACCCCATTGTGAGATACAATGGGCCTCGTCGATGGCGATGAGGTTGACGTTCATCTGTCTGATTTTGTCCTGTACCATCTCTTGCTGCAGGCGTTCTGGGGATAGATATACGAACTTGTATCCGCCATACAGGCAATTATCCAACAAAGTGATAAGCTCGTCGAAGGGAATACCACCAGTCAGTGCCATGGCTTTTATCCCCCTTTGTTTCAGGTTGCTGATCTGATCGTGAATAAGGGCGATCAGCGGCGATACTACAATGCAGAGACCGTCCTGTGCCAGTGCCGGTACCTGAAAACAGAGGGATTTCCCACCCCCGGTAGGCATAAGCGCAAGCACGTCTTGTTGGTTCAAGACGGCATCAATTACTTTTTTCTGCGAACCCCTGAAATTGGAAAATCCCCAGAACTTCTTTAAAATTTCCTCAGGATATTTGTGCATTATTTGCAATTTACCACGTCCAGAATAAAATCCGTCCGCTCCGTTACGCTGGCCTTGGGGATAAGGGTGATCTCATAACCGAAGTTTTGATACGTTCTTTCCAAGGCCGCAAAGATACGTTCCGATTCTGCATATGTTTCAAAACGCTCGGTATCAGTAATATAAATTTCAAGCCAAGGTGGCATTAGCAGTATGTGGTCGTACCGAAAATCGAATCCTGGGCGTTTGAAACCTTCATCAAATTGCTGATCGAAACATGACATATAGGCGTGCACATCGGGAATACCACGATCGAAGAAAACGATTTTTTTATCCGTTTCGTTTACGGATTCGTATTGGGCAATGCGACCTTCGAGCAACTTGGTATTGAACGCCATTGGGTCTTTGACCGAAAGAATAGGATTAGTGGTAAAATCTTCAACGGTGTCAGCCCCGTTTTCCGTAGCTGTCAGATGGCGAACGAATTCGTGCATGCAGAAATATCCCCTGTCCTCCAAGGCTTTAATGACCGAGGTTTTGCCGGTACTGGGACCACCGGTAATCACTATTTTTTTTGTTTTCAATATGCGAATTTCAGTATGGGTATTATCCGCCTTACTAGCTGTGTCAATAAGCGTTTAGCGCAGTAAAAGTAAGCAATCCGCTAAGCATTTGAAAATAGGCCACTATCCAAAGCCAAGTTCATTATCTTTGTTTAAAAGAAGCAGTATGGATACCAAAAACCCTGAGGAATTTTATAATCGATTGCAAGAGCAATTAAGGGAAAGTACGAGTTGGCCAAGCGATTATCTTTACAAATTCATTGTTGAAAGTAATGCAGAAAAAATTGCTAGAATACATGAGATTTTCAATAATACCGGTGCTGTAATCGAATTAAAGCAATCGAAAAAAGGAAAGTATACCAGTGTATCGGTTACCGTCAACCTTAAGAACCCGGAAGCGGTGATCGAAAAGTATAAGGAAGTAGGAAAAGTCGAAGGGGTAATCTCTTTGTAAAATACAAACCCAAAAACGGTTCTACCATTATTTCTGTGGGTGAAAATTAGGATCACTTAAACCTGAGATAAGGCAAAGTATGTATGACTAAGAACTTATGTTTGCAACTATTTAATTTTCAGGTATGTTTATTAAATCGGTGCTAATAATGCCGTTATAGTTGGTCTTAGGTCCTATGTCTAAAAGTCTTAAGTCAAGCCAATTCAATGATAGTTTTCCACAACATTCGTGGTAGAACCTCAAAAACAAGTATCAAATACAAACATAAATGCGTAAACAGTAGGCAAACCAGCCATTGTATCACAAATAATCCGAGGAAATAGCATTTCATCCATAATTTTCTTAATTTGCGTGCGTTATTAAAGAACTCGCTAGGAGTTCGATACTTCTCTTTTATTTTAAAGCAAAACCCTTCAATTTGAATTTAGTAGAAAACCTTGAGTACAATACCGAGCGATCGCATCTGATTATTCCCGAATACGGGCGACATTTTCAAAAAATGGTCGATCATGCCGTTTCTATCGAAGACGATGAGGAACGTAATCGCATCGCACAATCCATCGTAGCCGTAATGGGCAATTTACAGCCGCATTTACGTGATGTGCCTGATTTTCAGCACAAGTTATGGGATCAGCTGTTTATCATGTCCGATTTTAAGTTGGATGCAAAATCTCCTTTCCCGATTACGAGCAAGGAAGTCTTGCAGCAACGCCCCGAGGCACTTGAATATCCGCAGAACCATCCGAAGTACCGTTTTTATGGTAACAACATCAAGCGAATGATCGATGTGGCCGTAAGCTGGGAGAAAGGTGACAAGCGCGAGGGCCTGGAATATGCCATTGCCAACCACATGAAAAAATGTTACCTGAACTGGAACAAGGACATGGTTGACGACAATGCCATTTTTAAGCATCTCTACGAACTGAGCGATGGTCAAATCGACCTCGCCGCTGAGGACGAAACCCTGACGGATAGCGGACAGTTCTTGAATAAAAGAACGCCGGCGAAGTCCTCACGAAGCAACAGCGGGAAGAAAAATCCACGAAATAATAACAATAATCGCGGTAAAAAGCGTTATTAATACCTATCAACCTACAACCCACTACCTATCATGGGCACTTTTAAAATAGAGGGAGGCCACCCACTCTCGGGAGAAATTACGCCTCAGGGGGCCAAAAATGAAGCCTTACAAATTCTTTGCGCCGTGCTCCTAACGGCCGAAAAAGTAACAATAAACAACATACCGGATATTGTGGATGTCAATAAACTGATTTCCATTTTGAAAGATTTAGGGGTAAAGGTCCAAATGAAGAACAAGGGATCGTACACCTTCAAGGCCGATGAAGTGAATATGGATTATCTACAGTCCGCCCAATTCAAGAAAGACGGTCGAGAGCTTCGTGGCTCCATTATGTTAGTGGGACCTCTATTGGCCCGTTTCGGAAAGGGTTACATTCCGAAACCGGGTGGCGACAAGATCGGACGCCGCAGACTGGATACCCACTTCGAAGGCTTTATAAACCTCGGCGCCGAATTCAGGTACAATAAGGAAGAACATTTTTACGGCGTAGAAGCGAAAAAATTGAAGGGCACCTATATGTTGCTCGATGAGGCATCCGTGACCGGTACGGCAAATATTGTCATGGCCGCGGTTATGGCAGAAGGTACAACCACTATCTACAATGCCGCTTGTGAACCCTATCTGCAGCAATTGTGCAAAATGCTAAATCGCATGGGCGCCAAAATTTCAGGCGTAGGCTCGAACCTTTTGATAATCGAAGGCGTAACCGAACTGGGCGGAACAGAACACACCATGCTCCCCGACATGATCGAAATCGGCAGTTGGATCGGTCTGGCGGCCATGACCAAAAGCGAACTGACCATCAAAAACGTGAGTTGGGACGATTTGGGACAGATTCCCGATGTATTCCGAAAACTGGGAATTCAATTGGAGCGCAAAGGCGAAGATATTTTTATACCCGAACATACCGACGGCTACAAAATACAGAAGTATATCGACGGCTCTATCTTGTCCATTGCCGATGCCCCTTGGCCGGGACTCACTCCCGATTTGTTGAGTATCATCTTGGTCATGGCCACACAGTCCAAAGGAGAGGTGCTTATTCATCAAAAAATGTTCGAAAGCCGTTTGTTCTTTGTGGACAAGCTGATTGACATGGGTGCCAAGATCATTCTCTGCGATCCGCACCGTGCCGTTGTCATCGGGCATAATTTTAATTCCACTTTAAAAGCCACTACAATGACCTCTCCCGATATTCGGGCGGGAATTTCGTTGTTAATTGCGGCACTTTCCGCAAAAGGTACTTCGACTATACACAATATCGAACAGATTGATCGTGGGTATCAAGATATCGATACGCGACTTCGTGCTATCGGGGCGAAGATTACTAGGGTGTAGTGATTTAACCGCGACCCCAACTACATCTTTATTCATCTCACTTCCCTTTCTGGTTGCTGGGAGAACTTTGCCTATGCCTTAGAATATACTTTCAAGGCAGTTTACCCTTGTCATCCATCGAACTAAACCGATTTATTTTTCGTGCAATAATTTTTATATTTTTTCAATCCTACGCGTTGGATTATACTTTTTTCCACCCTTCCAAACAATAGAATTATCGAAAACATGATTTTTATCATGTTTAGCAAAATTGTCAGTAACGATTTTTGAATAGTATAAGAGGAACCTAAATTTTAGCGATTCACTTTGTGGATATGCAATACTAGAATACTCTTACTATTCCCTCGAACATGAAATCAGTTTTTGGCAATTTGTTTCTTTTTCTATTGGTAAGTTCTGGTGCAACCGCGCAAGTCAAAGTCGATGCCGAACTGCGACCCAGATTTGAGTACTTACATGGCTTCGGTACTCTTTTTCCCGATTACACCGATGCCGCAGCCTTTATCTCACAACGTACGCGCTTGAACGCTGGGTATTCAGATGACACCATGGAGTTCTACCTAAGCTTGCAAGACATCAGGGTATGGGGTGATGTACCTCAGTTGAACCTTAGTGATCGCAACGGTGTCGGCCTCCATGAGGCATGGGGCCAACTACGATTGTCACCTAAATTCTCGCTAAAATTGGGGCGGCAGGTCGTTGATCTTGATGACCAAAGAATTTTTGGGGGTGTCGACTGGGCACAACAGGCCCGCAGCCATGACCTTGCCCTTGTAAAATACGTTAAAGACCGATTCTCTGCCAATCTTGGGGCTGCATTCAACCAAGATGGTCAATCCCTTACCGGAACGACATTGACCACAGAAACCTATAAGGCTATGCAATACCTATGGTTGCATCGCGATTGGAACCAATTTAAGTTAAGTGCGCTGTTCTTGAACAATGGGCGACAGTTTATCGACACGGCGGATGAGGCCAAGAATGAGACCCGCTACAGCCAAACTTTGGGAAGTCACATGACATACGACTCCAATGCAATCGGCCTGATGGGCAATTTTTACTATCAGACAGGGAAAGATATAAATGATAATAATTTGAACGCTTACCTCTTGGCCATAGAGGCCAATTACAAGGTCGATAACGACTGGACACTAATCCTCGGCAGTGAACTCCAAAGTGGTAATGAGAATGGCGCACCATCCGATGGAAAAAATAAGGCCTTCTTTCCGCTGTACGGCACCAACCATAAGTTTAATGGACTTATGGATTACTTCTATGTCGGTAATCACGCCGATAACGTAGGTTTATTTGATCTTTATATAGGAACTTCATTAAAGACAAGCGAAAAGACCGGATTCAATCTACGAATACACCACTTTAGTGCCGCGGCCGAACTGAGCAGCACGTTCGTAAAAGAACTAGGGCTTGAGGCCGATCTGGTCTTCAATTATAACTTTAGCCCCTCGGTCAACATCAAAGCGGGATATTCCCAACTGTTTCCTTCGGGTGGGATGCAGGCTTTAAAAAACAACTTTGACGACAATGCCAATTATTGGGGCTGGGCCATGGTAACGATTAAGCCTGTTTTGTTTACCGATCAAAAAGAATAAGATTTAGGGTATATTTGGGTAGATTTCGCATAAACAATGAACAAATTGCTTTTAAAATTGACAAGAGCAAGATATCGATATATTTTAGAACGTTTATAAATTATACCCATATGCCCATAAAAAGCTATTTGGCGCATCCGCAAAAAGGAAAAAAAAAGTATCTTCAAATTGCACTGTCTGCCTTCAAAGAGTGTGAGGTTTTACCTGCGGAAAATGAAGAAATTCTAGTCGTGGTTACTGAAACCGATTCAAGGGAAGCGGAAGATAGATTAAAAGAAAAACTGGAAGCCATACCCAGCTTAAAATTATTGGCCATGGTGTCGGGCTTCGATACCCCTAAAAAATAAAACGTATGTACACCTCGATACAGACCGACCGTAGGAGCTTTATAAAAAAAATGGCCCTATTGTCCGCCATGACGGCGGCCGCAAGCATGTTTCCGGGTATTGTCTTTGCGGAGGAGCAGGAAAGGGGTGTTCCCGAAGGCGCCGATTTGGATTGGAAAAAGGGACCCTGTCGGTTCTGTGGGGTTGGCTGTGGCCTGCTTATCGGTACGGAGAACGGAAAGGCCATTGCGGTTAAGGGCGATCCAAAATCCCCTGTAAACAAAGGTTTGTGCTGTGTAAAGGGATACCATTCCATCATGGCCCTCTACGGTAAGGACAGGCTGACCAAACCCTTGGTCAAAAAGAACGGTGCCTACGTCGAAACTTCCATGAAAGAGGCGCTGGACCTGGTCGCCTCCAAAATGCAGGAAACCATCAAGGAGCATGGTAAGGATTCCGTTTCCATCTATGGATCCGGACAATGGACGATTCCCGATGGCTACGTGGCCTCGAAACTCTTTAAGGGCTGTATCGGCACCAATAATGTAGAGGCCAATGCGCGTCTCTGTATGGCAACTGCCGTTACGGGATTTATGACTTCCTTCGGTATCGATGAGCCCATGGGCTGCTATGAAGATATCGATTATGCCGACACCTTTGTGCTATGGGGCAACAATATGGCAGAGATGCATCCGGTATTGTTCTCGCGTTTGTTAGATCAGCGCTTACGGCGCGGGGTCAAGATCATCGATTTTGCTACGCGCACTACCCGTACCAGCATGGCGGCCGACAAATCCATCCTATTTATACCACAGACCGATCTGGCCGTGGCCAATGCCATTTGTTATGAGATTATCAATAACGGATGGGTCAATGCTGCATTCGTCGAAGAACATTGTAAGTTCAATAAAGGTCTTACTGAGATGGGCTATGGTTTGGAGGATAACTATTCATTCACGGACAAACCTGAACCGGTCACTTTTGAAGAATACAAGACGTTTTTAGAGGATTACACCCCCGAAAAGGTCGCCCAATTGTCCGGCGTCTCGGTCAAGGATATCAAATATATGGCCGCCCATTACGGAAATCCGAACAAAAAAGTGATGTCTCTGTGGTGCATGGGCCCGAACCAGCATTCAAGGGGGACTTGGATGAACAATCTTATCTACAATATTCATCTGCTGACCGGAAAGATTTCCACTCCGGGCAATAGTCCGTTCTCCCTGACCGGCCAGCCCAGTGCCTGCGGTACGGTTCGGGAAGTAGGAACCTTGACCAACCGGTTGCCCCACGGATCTGTAACCAACGAAAAGGACCGTGAATTTGCGGCAAAAATATGGAACGTTCCCGCGGAGAATATTTCCGCCAAACCTACCTATCATACCGTGGAAATGTTCCGGGCATTGGATCGGGGCGATATCCGTTTTATGTGGATACAGGTGACCAATCC
>JAGXIC010000184.1 GCA_024635875.1 Pricia sp. | reverse complement strand
GGGTAGGTTCGATTCCGGCTAGGATACAGACCGTGGTCCGGATTGTATCCGCATAGGGGGCTTCTAAGAAAAAATGGGCTTAGGTCACCGAGAGATTCATGTTCTCCGGGGCGTGATGAGTGGAGTGCAGACACCAAAAAAGCCGTACTTTATGGTCCCAATAATGGTATAAAAAATGTCCAAATTCCCAAATGATATATCCATATATAAACCAATACCAGGTAGGGGACGTTTGAAACGGCGCGTAGGGCTGCAACCAGCCTATGATCAATGCAACCATGGCAATAGCGATAAAACGGCCTACGAAACGATTGAAAACATATATAAGAAAATTTACCTTATACACTTTTGTATCCGGCTTTTTATAGACCAGCCCCAATACAAATTCCAAAAGAACCAGCAGCGGAATAAGCGGCACGATGAACGCCGTTATTCCCTCATAGGTTGTAAGCACACTATAATCACCCGTTTGAAGAATCTCCCACGCATTTCCGATACCTAGAAAACCGATGATTTCGTCGTAAAGGGTTTTTAAAATTTCCATGGAGGCAACATTTTTTAATCTGTTGAAAATTAGCAATAAAAATGCTGAAATTCAAATGGTATGTAAACTACCCTTCGCAGGGCAGTAGTGGACACCCGTCGTAAGCGTGAAAAAAAGTACCCAAGTATACGTGTCAAATTCCAAAACATTTTTTTGGAATTGGATACTTTAGGACTTGGATTTTGCCGCAAAAGCGGCCGGTTCCTTGCCCCGATGCTTCCACCGCCTATGCGTCCAAAGATAGTATTCCGGTTTTTCTCGGATTTGTTTCTCGGTCAGGCGTAAAAATTGATCCGTTATTTCTTTCTTTTTCGTATTTGCCCCTGAAGTGGTTATGGGGATGAGCTTTGCATTGTAATATCCTCTTTTTACCTTGGACACTTTTAGAAACACTACGGCCAGATCCATTTTTCGGGCCATGGTTTCTGGGCCGTTGATTACCGGCACCTTGATTCCCATAAATTCCGTCCAATATTGGGCGCGATGGTATTGTGGACTCTGGTCGCTGACCATCCCAAAAATACCGATAACACCTTCCCTTTTATTCCGTACTACGGTTTTGACGGTATTCTGGGAAGTAATCAAGGTAGTATTCCATCGCGCACGGACTTTTCTGATCCAACGGTCAAAATAGGGATTCCCTACCCTTTGGTAAACCGCGTACCCTTTGGCATCCACATAATTATTGATACTCACGTTCCATTCCCAATTGGCATAATGCGAGCAAACGATGAGTATACTTTTTTCTTTTTCGAGTTCCTGTAATACTTCGATATTCTGAACCGTATATCGTTGTTTTACGGCCGCTTTTGATAGGTTCATGGTCTTTACCATTTCCAGAAACATATCGCACATATGACGGTAGAAGGCGATTAGGATTTTTTGGCGCTCCGCCTTGGACTTCTCCGGAAAAACCAGTTCCAAATTACTCCGAACCACTTTTTTGCGATATCCGATAACGCGATAGGCCCAAAAGAAAACAACATCGGAAAAGCCATAGAACAGCCAGCGCGGCAACACCGAAATAATCCATAACAGGGGATAGGCCAGAATGAAGATAAGTAGCTGCATGGTTTTCGGTTGCCGTGCAAATATACTTATATTTGCTGCTTTAAATTCCCTCTCGAATGTTCAATATGCACGTTGCCACCATTGCCATTATTGCCGCCAATGTATTGGTTTCTATCAAAGGCTTTAACGACATCTCTTTTTTTGACCGTTACAAGTTCAATATTTCCGCGATTCAATCGGGCCAAAAGGAGCGAACGGTGACTTCGGGATTTCTACATGTAGATTTTTCCCACCTATTTATGAACATGTTCACCCTTTATTTTTTTTCGGATGTTGTTGTCCGAGGGTTCGGCCCCGTAAAATTTATAGGCATATATTTTGTCAGTTTGATTGCCGGAAGTCTTTTGGCCATTTTTTTCCATAAAAACGAACCGCAGTATAGTGCTGTAGGCGCCAGTGGCGCGGTGACTGGCATATTGTATGCCGCTATACTTCTGCAACCCGATATGCAATTGGGAATCATGTTCATTCCTATTCCGGTTCCGGCCTATGTGGTCGGTATCGGTTACTTATTGTATTCCATTTATGGAATGAAGAGCCGTTTGGGAAATATCGGCCATACCGCGCATTTCGGAGGAGCCATCGGTGGCTTTGCCATGACGCTATTGTTCATGCCAGACCTCATTTTCACCCAAACCCTCATGGTCGGATTACTATCTATACCTATTGTTCTTCTTTTTGGGATGCAGAAAATGGGGAAGATTTAAGGCGGCAACGAAAGCCTTCAGAGCTCCCGATGGGTAATTTTTTTGGATGGATATAATCCACTTGATGACCTGAATGGATTGATAGCAAAACAGGCTATCCTATCTTTAGTAAACCGCGATTGCCATTGCTAAATCCTCATTTTGGGCATTGAAAATATTTCCAATACCGCCATTGCCGGTATTTCATCGAAAAGACGCCTAAAATTATATCCTTAAGGTGGTATTTACGTTTAGGTAGGTATTGGAACTCAAATCCATACAAATAATTAACCTACTTATTATGAAAAAAATTTCCCTTATGGCCATAGTGGCTCTATTTATATTCTCCTGTAGTGATGAAACCACGGTATACAGCGACGCCTCGGAAGATATTTCAATAGAAGGCAGTGAGGCAGTTCTTGAAAGTAGTATTCTTTACGATGATGCCGGTGTCTTGGTAATTTCCAATGAGGATCAAATTACTGGAAAGACTGCTAAAGGCAGTGAAGAAGAGCAAGCTGGCGACTATCCGCTGACCCTAGTCGCCCGTGTCGATGCTCCTTCTTACAGTGGGGCCGAAAACTTGGGGGCCTCCCATGTTCATGTCGATGGCGATTATGCCTATGTATCCTACAATACGGTCGAGGATGGCTATGCCGGAGCTATTGATGTCGTCTATGTCGGCGACCCGACCGATCCTAAACTAACTTCTCGGTTGTATTATACGAATGCCGATGTCAATGCCGTGGAATATAGTGATGGATATGTCTATGCCGTTGGAGGTTTGGATTCCGAAAAGTCAGTAAAGGCTACTTCGAACTCTTTCCTGGTTAAGATTCCCATTGCCAATGGACGGATGGATACAAGTGCGGAAATGAGCTTTGGATTTCAAGAAGGTTTTAATGCCACGGATGTAAAGGTAACCGAGAATTCAGTTATTGTAAGTAGCGGTAAAGATGGCTATTTGACATCCTATAAAAAATCGGACCTATCCGTTCAGACGGAAGCTCCCTTCGCCGATTTGCGATCAATTGCTATTGATAATGGTAATGTAACCCTATTGGATGGTAGCACTGGCGTACGCTTTTTAGATGTAAATTTCAACGCCGTTCGAGAAATTGCCATCGATTCCGATTTTGGAAATTTTGCGAAAAGAACTTTGGCCGTTTCCGATAGCGAAGTCATCGTTTCCGAAGGTTCAAAAGGTGCGGGAATTTATAATAAATCCAATGGTAGTTTAAAAAAACACCTATCCATACTAATTAATCCCGAAGGCGTTACCCAAAGCGATATTGTTACCAATGCCGTTGCAATCAATGAAAATATAGTGTTGATGGCAAATGGCGGTGCAGGTTTATCCCTTTCTGAAGCACAGGCTAGTGGTACCGATATGGTCGGAGTTTTAAACTTGAACGGATCGGTCAATTTTGTAGCCTCGAAGGGCGATTATATCTTTGCCGCTTCCGGTAAGTCAGGATTACAGATCGTTAAACTGAACCGTCCCCATGATAGCCTGACGGCCCGTTGTGCCGACTTGCCGAATTATGAAGGCAGTGCCAACCTAAATGTAAATAATGGTGAGACCGCCGAATATGGTGGTTCCAAAAATTTCAACCAGTTGAACGTCAACGGCTCGTTGTTGCTTTGTGGTTCTTGGACCGTTAACAACAGTAGTTACATCAACAGCGATGGCACATTTGAAATGAAGGGTGCCTTGACCATCGGGAGAAACAATAAACGAAAAAATATTGCCGTAAATAATGATGCCACCTTGCGAATCGAAGGTAGCTTGACTATTTATGGGGATTTAATACTTAACGATGGCGCTTCTTTAGATTTTGTCGGTGATACTTCAGTAGTGAATATCTTTGGCGAAGTCAAGAAATCAAACAGTGCAGTAATTAAAGGTAAATTCGAGGATGTAAAAAACAAATTTTAACTACCGTATAATTTTTAATAGTAAAAGCCCCGACCATAAACAAGGTCGGGGCTTACTTTTTAATCAGCATGCTTTTGACCTATGTAAATCTAATTCAATAATTCCGCAACTTTCGCCTCCAAGGCCGGTCCTCTTAAATTTTTTGCCACGATAACCCCGTTTTCATCCAAGAGAAAGGCGGCGGGTATGGCGTCTATATTGTACAACTTGGCAATAGGATCGTTAAAATAGGCGACATGGGAAACGTGTTGCCAAGTCAATCCATCATCCTCAATGGCTTTTTTCCAAGCTTCGGCGGTCCTATCCAAAGAAACTCCCAAAACGTTAAAACCTTTGTCATGATATTTCTCATAGACTTTTACGATGCTAGGGTTTTCAGCTCGGCAAGGCTTGCACCAGGCCGCCCAAAAATCTACTAAAGTCAACTTTTTACCGAGGGCATTGTTAAGGGCCAGTTCTCCGCCATCAGGCGTGGGCGCCGTAAAATCAGGTGCTTTGGCACCAATCGCGGTATTCTTTGCATTGGCTTCGGCCTGCTTTTGACCTTCCAATTGTTCTTGAATGGTCGTTGCGACTTTGGTTTTCTTTATTTCAGGGGATAACTTATCGTACATGGCCTTTGCCTCTTCTGCGGATACGGCGCCGGAGCCCATCGCATTACTGATTAACAAAGCCGATATCAAGGCATCGGGATGGTTTTCGATATAGTCAAGTTCGAAACTTTTATATTCTTCCTGTAGCTCCATCATTTCATCACGAAGGGAATTTGCCGTCGCCGAATCCTTTTTCATACTCGCCTCTTGCATATCTTGTTGTATGGACCGTGCCTGCTGGGTCAATTCTTTGGACTTCTCCATATAGTCGGCAAAAGTTACGTTCTGCGGGGTGCCCCCTATTTCGGCAAATCCTAGGCTATCTTTTTGAGCCTCGAATTGAATTTCACCATTTTCGAGAACGAACATAGAGTAACCGGGCATTTTATCAATAAAGATCAGGTTTAATTCGGGGGTTTCCGCAGCCCCGGTAAAAGTAAACTTGCCATTTTCAACCTTTGCCGTATCGACATCTACAGGTTGATTGTTTTCTCCTATCGTTCGTAAAAACACCTGTGTGCCATTTTCGACATCTCCGGTGAGATTTCCGCTCAAAGTAAAACCTTCCGGTTTTTGGCTGCAGGCTGCAATACCTATCATTATGCTGATGGACAATACAATTTTCTTCATTATGCTATGTTTAAGCCGGCAAATGTAGGTATATATCCTAATAAAAAAAAGTCAATACCTATCTATATCCGCGGAAACCATGGCCCCAAGCGCTGATTGTATTTCCTTTGAAAGTAGACGAAATAGTTATAGAGCTTATAATTCACTTCGTAGCCATAATCGATGGTTGGACTATAGTCAATTTGCAACTCGTATAAGTTGTTGCCATATCGTAAAGGTTGCAAGGCCCTTTGATTCCAATTGATAACCAAAATCTGGTTACGGTTTTCAAGAAAGGTTTGGGAATAATAGCCTTCTGGTCTTGCAATACTGGCCAACCAAAAGTTGAAACCGGGATCAATAATGATGATTTCGTATTCGGTACTGTCACTGGCTATTCTTACGGTATCACCTTTTTGTTGTTGAAAGGCCATCTTTTCTTCGTCCGTTACTTCGATGGCTTTTTTAGTGCCAGTACAGCTGCTTGCCGCACAGAAGACCAAAAAGGTCAATACACTTAGTTGTAGTAGTAATCTTTTCATTTTCAATTTTTTTTAAATGGTTCAAATACCATTTCAAAAAGATACAAAAAAACCGCATGATATGCATGCGGTTTACTATTTTCAATTTTCATGCAAGGGATTTACAAAACTCATTTTCCAAAAAGCCCGCCCAACATGCCTCCGATACCCCCTTTTTTGCCACCGAGCGCTAATGAGGCCACATCGTCGAGAATGCTGCCATCCCCATTAGAATCTAAAAAAGATTCTATGAGAGACTGTTGCTTGTTGGCCTGTTTACCACCGCCCATCATACCGCCCAAAAGGTTTTGAATACCACTGGCATCATTGACATTCTGTTTTTGTTTTTGTTGACCGATCATTCCCATTAAAATAGGTGCGGCTACTTGAAGTATCGTCGCAATGGTATTTGCATCCATTCCTGATTTTTTGCTTAAGGCATTCTCTACCTGTGTCTGTTTGCCGCCTAGGACGTGGCCCAAAATTCCCGCTCCGTCTTCTTTAACGGACTGGTCGACACCTCCGCCAAAAAGTCCACTTAAATCATTGAGAATACTCCCGTCGTGATTATTCGAAAGGGCACTCATAAGACCTTGGGCACCCTCTGGTGTTGAAGCATTTTTCTTCATAGCGCCCATTAATAATGGTAAGGCCATAGTTAGAACGCTTCCCGTTTGGTCCGTAGAATTTCCGGTTTGGCTGGCTACTCCGCTTATCAATTGTTTGCCCATAGGGCTACTTAATAAATCCAATAATCCTGACATGTTGTATAGGGTTTAAAATGAGGGATTAATGTACAAAAAAGAATGGTTTTTTGGCAAAGGGGCGGTATAAATAGTACAAACAGGTTAAACGTTGCAGTTCTTGTCCAGAAATGTAATATTTAGACTTAGATTAGGGTAGGAGTGCTATCGCTAATTCGTAGGTCGAAGTGTTAATGTATCATTTTGGGGGGAAATCCTTCTCCTTTAGGCGAAGACTTTAGTTTTATTAGCTTTTCGCGATACGTCATAAGCAAAAAAACCGAAAAGCGATTTGCGTATGGCGTTGGGCCGAAGGGTCGGACTTTAGCCGACTTTGAGTCGGAATCAAAACCCCCGCCCGAACGACCTGTCGGGCCGGCACCTGTCTTTAACACATGGTAGTTTAATTCTTTGAAGATGGATAGTAAGTTCTAAGTAGTTAAAGCCCTCTATTTCAAAAGGCTGATTATTTGTTCGGCCAATTCGGTTCCGATCCGACTCTGAGCTTCGCCGGTTGCCGCACCGATGTGGGGCGTAAGGGATATTTTTGGATGCATCAGAATTTTAATCTCGGGGGATGGCTCAGATTCGTAGACGTCGAGGCCCGCGAAGGCTACTTTTCCGGTTTCCAGCGCATCGACCAAGGCTACTTCGTCAAGAACACCGCCACGTGCGGCATTGACTATGGCGACACCTTGTTTCATAAGTCCGAATTCTTTTTTGCCGATAACATATTCTTTCTGGGCGGGTACGTGCAGTGTGATAAAATCGGATGCGTTTAAAACCTTGGCCTTTGGTAACGAATGAAAATCGAAGGCCATCGAACGCCCGTCAAAAAAAGGCACGTCCAAGGTCGCTTTTTCGATTAGGGGATCGTGGTAGATTACTTTCATTCCGACCCCCAGGGCTAATTTTGCGGTCGCCTTGCCGATTCTTCCAAAACCGATAACACCCAAGGTCTTTCCGCGGAGTTCGGTACCGCCGGCGTAGGATTTTTTGAGTTGCCCAAATTTACTGTCCCCCTCAAGCGGCATATTTCTGTTGGCATCATGCAGGTAGCGAACGCCACCGAAAAAATGGGCGAATACCAGTTCGGCCACCGATGCCGATGAAGCGGCAGGGGTATTGATCACGTGAACTCCCTTTTCACGGGCATAATCCACATCAATATTGTCCATACCCACACCACCGCGTCCGATAAGCTTTAGACTTGGACAGTGGTCGATCAGATTTTTACGGACTTTGGTAGCACTGCGTACCAAGAGCCCGTCAATCTTGTTTTCGTTGATATAGGTTTCCAATTGTTCTTGTGCTACGGAGACGGTAATCACCTCAAAACCCGATTTTTCTAGAGCTTTGATTCCGGATTGAGCTATGCCGTCATTGGCGAGTATTTTCATGCTTTTCTTTCCATTTCACTCATTATATCCACTAGCACGCCCACGCTTTCCAGCGAAAGTGCATTGTACATCGAGGCGCGGTAGCCGCCTACTGAGCGGTGGCCATTGATGCCGACAACCCCTGCTTCCTTGCACATGGCGTCGAAATCTTGTTTTAATCTTTCGTCCGTTAGATTGAAGGTGGCGTTCATGGTCGAACGATCTTCTTTGTTGGCAAAGCCTTCAAAAATTGGACTCAAATCAATTTCGGAGTAAATCAACTGGGCCTTTTTTTCGTTGACCTGCTCTATTGCTGCTATTCCACCAAGATTTTTGAGCCATTCCAAGGTCAGCATTGAGGTGTATACGGGGAAAACGGCCGGGGTGTTGAACATACTGTCCTTGGCAATATGCACCTGGTAATCGAGCATGGAGGGGATTTTTCGGGATACTTTCCCCAGAATCTCCTCTTTGACCACAATCAAGGTAGTGCCCGCGGGACCCATATTTTTCTGAGCCCCGGCATATATCAATCCGAATTGCGAAAAGTCCAACTGCCGCGAAAATATATCCGAGCTCATATCGCAGATTAGGGGTGCATCGGTTTTCGGAAATTTCTTTATCTGGGTGCCAAAAATTGTATTGTTAGAAGTGACATGTAAGTAATCAAGTCCCGAAGGTATCGAATATCCTTTAGGGATGTAGTTGAAATTTTTATCCTTTGAGGAACCCACTTCTACCACATCCCCAAAAAGTTTGGCCTCTTTGATGGCCTTGTCACTCCAAGTACCGGTATTGAGGTATCCGGCTTTTTTTTCCATTAGGTTATAAGCGACCATTAGGAACTGGAGACTTGCACCCCCCTGTAGAAATAGGGCCTTATAGCCTTTGTCTTCGAGACCTAAGAGTTCTAGGGCCAAACTTTGTGCCTTTTCCATTACTTCAACAAAAGCGGCACTGCGATGTGAGATTTCAATTAGGGATAATCCCGAATTATCCAAGTCCATTACAGCCGCCGAGGCTTTTAGGAGTACTTCTTGTGGTAAAATACAGGGACCTGCGCTGAAATTGTGTTTTTTCATATTGAGAGTAGTGAACTGGTGGATTAGTGAGTTTGTGAACTAATGGTTTATCGGTTAGAAATTCGAATTTGGTTTTAAATAGGGCTAAAGGTCATGAATTTATAGGGAAACTCACACATCGAAATGGACTTATTCTGTTAGTTTTTTAACAGGAAATCAACAGTGTCCACGCCATCGGCATAGTCCGATAGGGATGGTTGCTGGGTCTCACCAAATGCAATTTCACCTTCTAGGATACCATCGCCGACTACACATTGTAATTGGTCTCTATTATTTTTCAAGTGTTCTTTCAAGGTTTCAAGGCTATCATAGTTTTCGTGAAATAAAGAGGCGATGGGCGAAGCATTGCTTTTATCGTTCTTGAGGATTAAAAATCCGTTATCCAGAATCTTGAAATCCGACATCAGGTAAACGGCCTTGTTGTAATCGTAATTGTTCTCGTATTTCTTTTGTTCGATAATCGGGTGATACCGGTAGATGGATTTGAAAAGCGTATCAAAATCGTAACCTTTAGGGACAAATAATTTGGATACACTTCGACAGCCGAGTCCGTAATAACGGAAAATATCCTCGCCTAGGGCTTCCAGTTGTTCGGGCGTTTCATTTCCGGTCAGTACCGCAATCGAATTCCGGTTCTTGCGGATGATGTTCGGCACCTTTCCGAAATAGTGTTCGAAGTAGCGGGCGGTATTATTGCTTCCGGTAGCGATGACGGCATCGAAGCCCTGCATTTTTCCGTCCGAAAAAACAATTTTATCTTTAAGCAAAGGTTCAATAGAAATGAGATAATCCTTTATAAAATAAATTAATACACTATCATTTGATGTAAGCTTTGCCATTACCTTGTTCCCCGTTAGCAAAACGGATAGCAAGTCGTGAAACCCGACCAAAGGGATGTTTCCGGCCATGATCACGGCCACTGATTTATTCTTGTTTTGCTGTATATCGTATGCCCCAAGCCAGGTCGATAAGGTATCCTCTTTTAATAACTCGCCCCAACTTTTTAGGGCAAACTCTACATTATCTTTGGTGAACCAACCATTCTTATGTCGGGCCAGGGTGATAGTTTCTTCTAATTTTTGCGACCATTCACTTTGATGGACATCCGAGCTACAGTACTCCCGGAGAAATTCCCCGAGTTTTATAAAAGCAATAAAAATTCGTCGGTGTTCGTCCATAGAATAGATTTGCGATCGATCGGTCTAGTCTTTACCTTTGCAATCAGATTTTGCAAAAGTAAACATACTTAAAATAAAATAGCTTTTCAAAGTAGTATTGCAACTACCTTTAAAAGATTCCGCAACAAAGGCGGCATAAAAAGAAAACATGGCAATAGTTATAACTGACGAATGTATCAACTGCGGGGCTTGCGAGCCGGAGTGCCCGAATACCGCAATCTATGAAGGAGCGGATGAATGGCGCTATGGTGATGGCACATCACTGGAAGGCGATGTAGTACTGCCCAACGGAAAAGCGGTCAACGCCGGAGAGGTCCAGGAGCCTATCAGCGACGAAATCTATTATATCTCCCCTGATAAATGTACCGAGTGTATGGGCTTTCACGAGGAACCACAGTGCGCGGCCGTCTGCCCGGTGGACTGCTGTGTGCCCGATGAAGATCATGTGGAAAGTGAAGAGACTCTGCTGGCAAAACAGGCGTTTATGCACCCTGGGGGGTAAAGGCAAGACCGCAACGCTTCTAGAATAAAGAAACTAGACGGAATTATTACCCTTTGACCTTTGTGGCCAGGGTTAAAAAGAAAAGGGCAAACCCCAAAGTTTGCCCTTTTCCTTGTTATCGAAACCTCTAAAAACTGAAGCCCAGTCTCGCGTAATAATAGGCACCATTAAAGCCCATTTGAACGGCATCCCAATAGCCACCGCCCTCGACCCAGTCATCTTGTTGGTCGGGATATTCGTTAAATAGATTGTTGGCGCCGATGTTGAGCTTTAGGCTCTCGCTCAATTGATAGCCCAATACCAGATCCGTTACCAGTCTGGGATTATAGCTGTCGGTAGCGGCTGCCACCTTATTCGAAAAACTGCCATAGTCTGCCGTGGGCTCCAGCATTTGAAAATCCAAAAGTTGGATACTGCTAAAGCGGGTAAAGCTCAATCCCGCATCGAATTTGTTTTTGGCATAATTCAGGTTTAACGTCAATTTGCTTTCAGGGGCGGACGCTAGTAAAAAAGCCTTGTCCCTTTCCCCGAAGAAGGTTTCGGCATCCAGGTCTCCGTTGTTGACATTCTTGATTTTCATTTGGTTTAGATTACCCGTAAAAGTGGCGGAAAGACTACCGTCATCAATGTTCTTTTTCCACGCCAGCACGATGTCGAGGCCGGTGGTCTCTGTATCAACCCCATTGACAAAAAATTGCGCCGCCGAAACCCCGGGAATTTCGTCGGTCTCGAAATTACCTGTCAATACGATTCTATCCTTTACATTGATAAAGTAACCGTCGATGGTGGAGGTAAAGTTTCCGAAAGTTCCAGTGAATCCCAGTCCAGCATTTAGAGCCTTTTCCTCAGTCAGCTGGTCGATACCAAAGGATGCCGTAACCGGACTGTTGTTCGGACTGAGTAACTGGTCGACGGCCGTACCCCCTATAAAATTCGTAAACCGAAGGTTGTAATAGATCTGGGCCAACGAGGGCGCCCTAAAACCGGTACTGACAGATCCCCTGATATTCACATTATCGGAGGCCTTTAATCTGGCAGCCAGTTTTCCGTTTACGGTACTGCCGAAATCGCTATAATTTTCGAAGCGTGCCGCGGCACTTACTAAAAAACTTTCTGAAATATCGAACTCCCCATCCGCATATAACGAAAAATTGGAGCGGCTTCGATCCACTTCGTTAGCAGGACCATAGCCGGGGAAGCCTTGGGAGCCACCCGGCCTAAGTTCTTCTTCACCATCAATGATAACTGTTGGTTGAATTTGGTTTCCAGGATCAGTGATTAATAAACCATTGACATCAAAAGTACCGTAAGAACCTGGCTCTCCGGCAAAAATGATAAAGTTCTCTGTTCTATACTCCGTACCAAAAGCCAAGTTCATACCTTCCATGACCTCATCATAGTATTTTGAAAAATCAAGATTAAGCGTATTTTGACTTAGGCTATGGCCGCCGGCATCAAAATCAGTCGGGGAAACATCCTGCAATGAAGCATTAAGCGTTCCCTTAATAAAGTAATGGAAATTATTTTTCCCGTAGGTATTGCTGATATCGACCTTCCAACCGCTTTCAAGCTCCGTCCTGATTCCCGCGGATATCGAATTGTCAATAATGTTTGAGGTGATTCTTGGATTGAACCCATCAGGATATATCGAAGTAACGACCCTAGCGCCATCATTTCGGGTGAAGGCGTAGGCATCGGTATCCCTATAATTTCTTCCTCCAAAAGCATAGATTTCGGTATTGTCGGAAACAGGATAAGCCGCGTTTACCATAAAATTAAAGGCTTCAATGGACGCTTCGCCGAACCCCCTTCTAAAATCGAATCCAGGGCGTAGGCTTTTATTCTTGTTGATGTACTCTGTGGTAAAATTGGCATATCCGTTCTCTCCTAGGCCTACCCCATAGTTGATGGCCACTTTTACGGAACCGCCGTCTAAACTTTGGTCGTCCCCGATCTGGTTACCATCTATATCCGTATCCAAACGATTTCCTTCCGTATTTGCAGTGCCAGCAGGAAAATCGCCTTGAGCGTTGGTATTGTAGGCGCCATAGCTTATCACGCCGGTTACCTCATCGATTTTATCCTGTAAAACTATATTAATCACTCCAGCAATGGCATCGGAGCCATATTGGGCCGCGGCACCATCACGAAGAATCTCGATACGTTTTATCGCAGCTGCCGGTATGGTGTTTAAATCTGTTCCCGTATTGCCGCGTCCTTTGGTGCCAAAAATATTGACCAAGGAAGATTGGTGGCGTCTTTTGCCGTTTACCAAAACAAGGGTCTGGTCAGGCCCCAGACCGCGTAATGTGGCGGGAACGATATGATCCGCCCCATCCGATCCGGATTGTTTGTTCGCATTGAATGAGGGAGCCGCATATTGCAACAACTCATTGACCTCGATTCTACCGCTTTGCGTAGTTACCTCGGCGATATCGATGACATCGACGGGTACGGCCGTATCGGTGGAGGTGCGTTTCGGACTTCTGGAGCCGACCAGGGTTACCTCATCGAGCTGCACACCTTCGGAAAGAGTCACGTCAATAGTGGACTTCCCCGAACTGCTGACTTCGATGGAATTAAAACCAATATAACTAAAGACCAATGTGGCATCTTCAGTCACTTCGATCTCATAGTTGCCGTCGAAATCCGTAGCGGTTCCGTTGCTGGTTCCTTTTTCGACGATATTTACACCTGCCAGCGGTTCTCCAGCATCATCGATGACCGTTCCGTTAATAGTGCTTTGCGAAGACACAGCCATATTGCATAACAGCGCAAAGCTTAAATAGAGGGTTTTCATAATGTTCTAGTTTTGGGTTACCTATCGAAATTACTATTATTTTTAATATTCTTAACATTTGTACTTTAAAACTTGTAAACGCTATCTTTGCAGCCATTTTAGAAAAACTCGGATTAAGAAACGGAAGTTTGACAACGAAAAGATTCCCGTCTTCGTGGGAATGACAAAAAATACGTATTCATGAAAGCAGGTATCGTCGGATTGCCCAACGTCGGCAAATCCACTCTTTTTAACTGTTTATCCAACGCCAAGGCCCAGAGCGCCAATTTTCCGTTCTGTACCATCGAGCCCAATATTGGGGTGGTCAACGTGCCGGATGAGCGTTTGTTGAAATTGGAGAAATTAGTGAATCCGCAACGCGTTCTGCCGGCTACGGTAGAAATCGTCGATATTGCGGGATTGGTCAAAGGTGCCAGCAAAGGAGAGGGTTTAGGAAACCAATTTCTAGGAAATATTCGGGAAACGGATGCTATTCTGCATGTACTCAGGTGTTTTGACAACGACAATATCGTTCATGTGGATGGTTCTATAGATCCCATTCGGGATAAGGAAACCATTGATATGGAACTGCAGCTGAAAGATTTGGAGACCGTAGAAAAGAAACTGGACAAAGTAAAACGCGCCGCCAAAACTGGGAATAAAGAAGCCCAAAAAGAGGAAGCCGTGCTGAGCAGGATAAAATCGGGATTAGAAAGTGGAACTTCAGTAAGAGCCATAGAATTCTCTAAGGATGAGCGTTTTGAATTCGTTAAGCCTCTTCAGTTTATCACCGATAAACCCGTAATGTATGTCTGTAATGTGGATGAAGAATCGGCGGCCACCGGTAACGATTATGTAGAAAAAGTGAAAGCTGAAGTGGCCAATGAGGATGCAGAGGTGGTCGTTTTGGCCGTTGGTACGGAAGCGGATATCACAGAGTTGGAAACTTACGACGAACGCCAAATGTTTCTTGAAGATTTGGGACTATCGGAACCAGGTTCCGCCAGGTTGATCCGTGGTGCCTATCGATTATTGAATCTAGACACTTATTTCACGGCAGGTGAGAAGGAAGTTCGTGCTTGGACAATACCCGTGGGAGCGACCGCCCCTCAGGCTGCAGGAGTTATCCATACCGATTTTGAGAAGGGCTTTATCAGGGCAGAAGTTATTTCTTATGCCGATTATGTCAGCTTTGGTAGCGAAGCCAAAGTTAAGGAAGCCGGTAAAATGCGGGTCGAGGGTAAGGAGTATATCGTAAAAGATGGGGATGTAATGCATTTTCGGTTCAACGTTTGACCCGTTCAGTTCATAAAGACTCCTCCCTTTTTCAAAGAGGGGAGCTAAAAAAATCAACCCTCATAAAGCCGAAGCCGTTTCTTAAGTAGGGTCATCTCGCTCTCCATATCCCGCAATCGCTGTAGTAAGTGGTTTAGTGCGTCAATCCCTTCAAGATTAATCCCCAAATCGTTGTAAAGACGGTCAAATCGTTCAATTTCGGGTATTTCTTCATCTAAGATGTATACCTCCGTTTCGATTTGCCTGTAATGTATGAGTCCGTATTCGTTTAGCGCGTTGATGAAGGTATCGGATATGTGGGTTCGTTCACAGTATTGTTTTACCAGTATGTAGTTTTCCTGTGTCATATTATCTCAATTTAGAAAGCTGGGTTAACAAGTCTTTTTCCTTCTCTGTCAGATTTTTGGGCAGCGTTATTTTATAGGTGATGTAAAGGTCCCCAAACTGATGTTCGGTTTTGTATTTGGGCATGCCCTTACCTTTAAGCTTTACTTTAGTGTCGCTTTGCGTTTCGGGCTTTACCTTTAATTTTACTATCCCGCTTAAGGTCTCGATTTGTATCTCTCCACCTAGTAAGGCTTTATATAAATCGATGGTTTCCGTTTTAAACAGGTCGTCGCCAATTCTCTGAAACGCGGTATTGTTGAACACTTGAAAAGTTAAATATAGATCTCCTTTCGGGCCTCCGTTCATTCCTTCGCTTCCGTGCCCCTTAATTTTAATGGTCTGCCCATCTTCGACCCCGGCGGGTATGGTAAGGCGAATCTTGGTTGAGCCAAGGTCGATGGTCTGCTTTTGGGAGCTAAGAATATCGGTAAGGTTCAAACGAAGTGTAGCGTTAAAGTCCTGTCCCTTAAACTGGCGCGAACTTCTACCGCTACTTCTTGTTGAGCCTCCGGTAGCACCCCCGAACATGGATTCGAAAAAGTCCGAAAACTCACTTTCGGAGAAATTACCGGAACCGTGCTGCTGGCGTCTACCGCCGAAACCGCCCCCGAATCCGCCCGAAGCGGATTGTCGTTTTTGGGCTTCCTCATAGGCATCGGCATGTTGCCATTCTTTCCCGTATTTATCGTATTTCTTACGTTTTTCTGGGTCGCCAAGCACTTCGTTGGCCTCGTTGATCTGCTGAAATTTTTCTTGGGCCGCTTTATCATCGGGGTTAAGGTCTGGGTGATGCTTGCGCGCCAGTTTACGATACGCCTTTTTAATATCGGCCTCCGATGCTTTTTTGTCCAATCCAAGAACCTTATAGTAATCGATAAAATCCATATCTCTTTTTTGTGAATCGAAATTTATAAAAAGTTAACGGGATAAATGAACGTTATAGGTTTTTATGTTGAAGTTTGAACCAAGGGTTTTATAGAGGCATAAGTTCGTACCTTTCATCCCAGTCAGACCGCCGCTATCAACAATCCAACCTTTTTCATTGTTAATTACTTTAAGGGTTAGGGGTTTTCTAGTTTTACAAGTCGCCTTATCTTTAGCAACGTTTGCAAAATCTCGCCCATGGCCGAAGAAAGTCAATATACCGAAGACAATATCCGATCGCTCGATTGGAAAGAGCATATCCGCCTTCGCCCCGGTATGTACATCGGTAAATTGGGTGACGGATCTTCCGCTGATGACGGCATCTACATCCTATTAAAGGAAACCATTGATAACTGTATCGACGAATTCGTGATGGGGGCGGGCAAGACCATTGACATTTCCATTCACGGTGACCGCGTGATCGTTCGAGACTATGGCCGTGGAATTCCCTTGGGCAAAGTCGTCGATGTGGTCTCGAAAATGAATACGGGCGGCAAGTACGATTCCCGTGCCTTTAAGAAATCCGTTGGGCTTAACGGGGTCGGTACAAAGGCGGTGAACGCTTTATCCAGTTTTTTTAGGGTGGAAAGTACCCGCGACGGCAAATCGAAGTCCGCAGAATTCGCGATTGGGGAGCTTCAGGAAGAGGAATTGCTTGACGAAACCACAAGAAGGCGGGGTACAAAGGTCACTTTTATTCCCGATGAGGCCATTTTCAAAAAATTCAAGTATCGCAACGAGTATGTCGAGCGCATGCTCAAGAACTACGTCTACCTCAATCCTGGACTGACGATTGTGTTCAATGGGGAAAAGTTTTATTCGGACAACGGACTGAAAGATCTTTTGGAGGATAATAATAATATTGACGATATGCTGTATCCGGTCATCCATCTGAAGGGGGACGATATCGAGGTGGCGCTCACCCACAGCAAGACCCAATACAGTGAGGAGTATCATTCGTTCGTAAACGGTCAGCACACAACCCAGGGCGGTACGCACCAGTCCGCTTTCCGGGAAGCATTGGTAAAGACCATCCGTGACTTTTACGGGAAGAACTACGATGCCTCAGATATCCGGAAATCCATTATTTCCGCGATTTCCATTAAAGTCATGGAGCCTGTTTTCGAGAGCCAGACCAAGACAAAGCTCGGCTCGACGGATATGGGCGGGGAATTTCCGACGGTGCGGACCTATATCAATGATTTCGTCGGGAAGTATTTGGACAATTACCTGCACAAGAACCCCACGACCGCGGATAAACTGCAGCGTAAGATCGTCATGGCGGAGAAAGAGCGGAAAGAGCTTTCGGGTATACGGAAACTCGCTAGGGACAGGGCCAAAAAGGCGAACCTTCACAATAAAAAATTACGGGACTGCCGGGTGCATCTAGAGGACATGAAAAACGACAGGCGCCTTGAAAGCACGCTCTTCATTACCGAGGGGGATTCCGCCTCCGGGTCGATCACAAAATCCCGCGACGTGAATACCCAGGCCGTTTTTAGCCTGCGGGGAAAGCCGTTGAACTCCTACGGCATGTCCAAAAAAATCGTATACGAAAACGAGGAGTTCAATTTGCTACAAGCCGCTTTGAATATCGAGGAATCGATGGAAGATTTGCGCTACAATAACATCGTAATCGCTACGGATGCCGATGTCGATGGTATGCACATCCGATTATTGCTCATCACCTTCTTTTTACAGTTTTTTCCGGAACTTATTAAGGAAAACCATCTGTATATTTTGCAGACACCCTTATTTCGGGTCCGTAATAAGAAGGAGACGATTTACTGCTATAGCGAGGAAGAACGAAGAAATGCGATAGAAAAATTGTCCGGAAAACCTGAAATCACCAGATTTAAGGGATTGGGCGAAATATCGCCCGACGAGTTCCAGCATTTTATCGGAGATGATATCAGGTTGGAGCCCGTGATGCTCGATAAGGCCATGTCCATCGAACAGTTATTGAAATTTTACATGGGCAAAAATACGCCCGATAGACAGGAATTTATCATTGAAAACCTTAAAGTAGAAGTTGACCTGATAGAAGAAAACCAATTGTAATCAAGAATAATACGAGTCTTTCCGAATGGATGAAAATGACGAACTGAATGTACCCGCTGGCGCGGAAGACCTACCTCAAAATACCGAAGATACCGAGTCGCAAGACGCCCTGACGCGCGTGTCCGGCATGTACAAAGATTGGTTTTTGGACTATGCCTCGTACGTTATCCTTGAACGGGCAGTACCCGCTATCGAAGATGGTTTTAAGCCCGTACAACGGCGTATCATGCATTCACTCAAAGATCTCGACGACGGTCGGTACAACAAAGTTGCCAATGTGGTGGGCCATACCATGCAATACCACCCCCATGGCGATGCCAGTATTGCCGATGCCATGGTGCAGATCGGACAAAAAGAGCTACTGATCGATACCCAAGGCAATTGGGGCAATATTCTGACCGGGGATCGCGCTGCCGCTTCACGATATATTGAGGCACGCCTTTCCAAATTCGCCCTTGAGGTCGTCTTTAGTCCTAAAATAACGGAGTGGCAACAATCGTATGACGGGCGGAAAAGGGAGCCGGTAAATCTTCCGGTGAAATTCCCCCTACTTTTGGCGCAGGGGGCGGAGGGTATTGCGGTGGGACTTTCCACCAAAATCATGCCCCACAATTTTATGGAGCTGATTGATGCTTCCATCAAGCATTTAGAAGGCAAGCGATTTAAACTTTTTCCCGACTTCCCGACCGCCGGTATTATTGACGTGACCAATTACAACGACGGCTTGCGGGGCGGTAAGATACGGGTACGGGCCAAGATAGCACAACATACCAAGACTACATTGATAATAAGTGAAATACCTTATGGCACCAACACCTCTTCTTTAATAGAATCCATCTTAAAGGCGAACGACAAGGGGAAGATAAAAATCAAAAAAATCGAGGATAATACGGCTGCAGAGGTGGAAATCATGGTACACCTGCCGCCGGGAATTTCTCCCGATAAAACCATTGATGCGCTTTACGCCTTTACGGCCTGCGAATCATCCATTTCTCCTCTTGGATGTATT
>JAGXIC010000183.1 GCA_024635875.1 Pricia sp. | reverse complement strand
CGGAACTTCCGCGATAGCGGTCTCTACGATCGTTTTACTTTTTTTTGTACATAACGGTAAATTTTAAGTTGACCATAAATTTAGGGAATATCGTATCTTCAACGTGCAAAGCTTCCGACCGTAGGGAGGATTCGTTCAACAAGGCCTACAGTGCCGAAGAAAAATTGGAAGACTTTATCGACCTGATCTACAGTAGCCAAATGCGGCATCTAGCAAGCGAACTGCTGGATTATGGGCTATCGCCCACCGAAACTACAGATGCCGTACTATGGGCTATTACGGCCGTAAAATCCGCTGGTATCAGGGTAAACGAATATTTTATGCCGCTCTACACCGAGGTCTTCGGGCAAATGGTCAGGGACTGCAAGATGTCGGATTTCGGGCGGGCGATTTGAAAAAAGATTTGGCATAGGCCATCATGCCCCGATCACCATTTTTCTCAAAATCTTCGATTATCTTGGCATTAAATTCCAGGTCAATTAAATGGAAAGAGAATATTTTTCCGTTGATGTGCACAGTATCCATCTGGATGACCCGGCCTTGCAAGCAAATGTCCAGACTTTCCTTGGTGCTTTTGGGGATATCCAATGTGGCCGCCCGGTTGTTCAAAAAGCTAGGTCTGATATTGACAAAAAATGCAAAGACCAGACTGGTCTTTAAAGGAATCCCCGAATTTTATCAAAATTAAAAGGCGAAGAAAATCCCCTCTTCTACGTAAGCGGTAGCGAATGGAACCTGTACGATTTTTTGAGAGATCTGTTCGAGGAAAGGCAAATACCTAAAGGCCCCATTATGTTATAGGATTACAGGTCGGGACTTTGTGAACTCATTTTTTCCGGAGGTGGAAACCACAAGCATAAAGAGGATAAAATTATTGGAATAATGGAACTATTTCCATCCCTTTCCTTTATTCTCATAGGAGATAGCGGTCAAAGAGATGTAGAGATCTGTGGACCAATATTTGATCTGTTTCCAAAAAGGATCAAGGCGGTCTATATACGAAGAATCGGCAATAGGGATATTTTGGATCGCGCTACCGAGCAAGAATTTAAAGATCACTGTGAAGATCTATTGTTGGCAAGAGAAACAAGGGAAGCAGAAGAACATGCGAGGAAAATGGGGTATATTTATCTTTGATTATTTGTGGTTTACAAAATTCCTAAATGGAAGTCCTGCGTAACCCATACATTATAATTGGAGTGCTCTTTCCGATCGGAATGGCATTGGGCAGGTTTGTTCTAAGGCCCCTGCTTCTTTTTTTGACCAAAAGGGCTAACTAACATCGTCTTTATTATTTGGCAGTCCTGTTACGTAACCTGTCGAAAATAGCGGTGCTTGCCGGTGGAATCCTCGCCATAAACTTCTATCCTCTAATACCGTTTGGAACCGAACCCCACCGTTTGACACAAAAGGTGATCCTTATCGCCCATATCTTAATATTCGTCTATATCGTCGGCGAGGTTTTGGTATATCTGTACGATAGGTATTCAAGGGCCAAGTTCGGCCCAGCGACCTCGTTGTTCCATATTTTGGTCCGTAAATTGGTCTATGCAGTGGGCATCGTCATTCTGGCCAACGTTATCAATATCGAGATCGCCTCGATACTTACCGCATTGGGTGTCGGGGGACTGGCCGTGGCCTTGGCGTTGCAGGATACGCTCTCGAACCTGTTCGCGGGTCTGCACATTTTTGCGGCCAAACAGTTAATGGCCGGGGACTATGTTAAACTGGAAAATGGCGAGGAAGGGTATTTGATAGATATAAACTGGCGAAATACCGAGATACGGACGCTGCTGGAAAACGTGATCATCGTTCCGAACTCCAAGATATCGGGTGTATATTACGACAGCGTTCTAGAAAAGGTCGAGGTGATAACCTTGGATACCGCAAGGCAGCTGCTTTCCCAATATCCACCTTTACCGAAAAGTTTTGAACCGGAAATCCGCATCTATGAGTTCGCCGAGAGCAGCATCAACTTGACTGGCTGGCTGGCCACCAATCTCTATGAAAACCAATATGTCATGAAACATGAATTCGTTAAACGCCTTCACAAACGTTTTAAGGAAGAGCGCATCGAAATTCCCTTTCCCATTCGCACGGTTTATATGAGAACAAAGGACGAATGACAACTATAATGACGGTCTCATCTTTTCATATAAACCTGTCATATAAAGAAGGAATTGAAACGAAAGTAGCAGTACTGTAGAACGGCCGTTTTACGGAACGGTCCAATTGAAATGAAAATATATTGGTTTCCAGTTCCGTTCCCAGTCCTTTTTTGTAGTTCCGGTAATTCACCTTTTACAGAACTAAATAAGTACATTTAAACGGCCCCTGAAATTAAACCAATGGCCAATTTGAAAAAGTCTAGATAAACGTGGGATTTTATGAACCTATAATTTTCGAAGAACTGTTCAATAAAACCTTTTTTAATGGTACTCCTGCGAAGGGAATCTGGGGAATATAAATTGACCGTATAATTCATCGAAGCCGATATCACTGTCCCTTCTTCTACTCATTGGCCGACAGAAGTGAAACGATAGTGATTGGAAAAGTCGGATCAAGGCACAATTATACCTCGAATTACATTTGAAGGACCATAGCATAAGTAAGTTAGGTTCATGGTAAGATTTGGGGAAAAGGCTGGGGAAACCCTCTCTGTTTAGTTCGAGCTATTTAAAGAAGTATATATCGTAGTAATAAACCGCTTGTAGAAGCACTTTTTAAGAAATCAAAGAAAGCTGAGCTTTTTGCACCTGATTACTGAGGATTCTTGCCAGAAATTCTTCCTAAATATGGGACTTTCCAAAAATTGCGGTTTATCCAGAGATTAGAAGTTAATAACGATGCATTAAGGAATGAGATAAAGTTATTGTCAAATTGGGCCCAGTCAAAGGGTATCCGTCCTGCCGCCATCCGAAAAATATTCTTTAAATTTCAATGCGTCGTTAATATTGCGCAAAATCCAAACTGCATAATGCGAATCGAATTTGGAAGTGAGTTAGCAAAGAGATTGTTATCCTAAACGATAACCTCGGGACAACCCCAACTTTTTCATTCGTCTTTTTCCTTCTTCTCTGAACTGACCAACGGATGGTCCTCAACACCCAGCCCTACTATCTTTATTATATTCACAATAGTACTGTACAGCATCAGAACGACTACGATCAAGGCCGAGCTCAATACCGTGCTGAGCCCTAAGGTCAAATAGTAAATTACGTCGAACCAGTTGGCAGTTATGTTCTCGCTCTCGGTCACCGGTAGGTTGAAAAGCAAAAATGCCACAAGCGCGACCACGAAAATGACCGTATCAATCTTCGCGATCCGCATAATATTGTTGTTGTGATCCTCCTTCAGCTGGGAAGAGGTTCCGGTGCTTACTCCTAATAGGGTCAACGTAAGTGCCAGTATTGTTGCGGATGCCAGTACGATGGTATTGCATAATGTGTTGAGACCGCCGATACTTATCTTGATGAGTTCCTTGGCCTCGTACCCGCTCACATGCCCCAAAATAAAAGACCGAGCCCGATTATTCCTAGTGCCAGAATACCGCCTAGGATTGCGCGGTTGGAATGCATGGATATTTTCATAAATTAAGATTTAATATTGATATCAATATTCATTTTTCACCCCTCTTAGGAAAGAATTTCCGAACGGGTATATTCGATATGTTATACAATTGGTTCTTTTCCAAATATAAACTCTCCGTTCAATACGCCCTTAATCGCTTTAAGACCTTCTTTGATGCAATCGGAAATTAGACCAGGTCCCACATCCATCGTTCGTATTTTGTCAGATTATATACATAGTGTACCTATTTGCCCTACCGAAATGCACTGACAAGTTTGCTACAAGGGGGAAGGAAAGATTTTAAGTACGGTAAACAAACGATGCTTTGCTCGTTGCTAGCAACGTTGACCACGCTTGCCAAACTATTCGGCTTAACAGTAAAGGCGGTTAGGTACGATAGCGTCACGGTTTCGATGTTTCTACCTGTAATTATGGTTCTGATATAATGAAACTCACGAAGCTGTAAACATTCAAATCAATAGTGAGGTTTAAATCCGACAAGCAGCATTATTATGTTTAACTGCTATTACCATAATTATTTAAAAAACAGGGACGAAGAGCGTACTAGCAATTAATGATACACAACTGAACCATAAAATGTTCCGTATCCAATTTACGTTGCAACGTTCTATGGTGTACGCCTTTAAAATGAAGTAAGGTCAATACCGTATCTATCGAAATAACAGACATGTTCCACATGAGTTTTCGAGATACTTCTTGTTACCGACCATCCTAATGATCACCGAGGCCGAAAAAATAGGGAATTTAGTGCTAAAAAGTGGCTATAAATCCCGAACAAAAAGCCTGTGGTGCTACAAAACCACATAGCCATATACGGGGAAAAGGCCACGTCTACACTGCCACTTCCTCAAAGCTTTTAAATTATTTGCTCTAAATCAAAAATTTTTAGACCAAATTAAAAACTGCAAACTATATAAATTTCGCTTTGGAAAGTAATCTGCCCGAACCCATATTTAACCTTACGTAACATCATTTGTCGATTTACCGTGATCTTTCGATGTTAGTTTTTTGATTTGCGCCTCTAAAATCTTTATCATATCCATCGAAGTAATTGTTCCTTTGGCAATTGCGGAGCCAATCATATATCCCAATTGGTCGCCGCTGTTTTCCATAACATCGAGTAGTTTTCCCTTGAGTTCCGCGGCTGCATTTTCTAAACGTAAGGTGGTCCTTTCTGCCTCCATTTTTATTTTATCGCGGGTCTGTTTGCCGCTGTCGGGCGCATATAGTAGGCCCACTGTCGTGCCTAATGCAATACCTGCAAGCACTGCCACAATCATTTCCGTGTTTTTTGCAGAATGTTTCATAAAATAAGTGTATTTGTTCAGCTAAATGAAGCAAACTTTTTTCATCGAAATCAAATCAAATCTTAATTTAAAATCAGAAAAAGAGGTTCAAATCACTTTATTCAGATATTTGCTGTTCCTTAGGACCCTATATTATAGGTAACAGCTTTTTAGTTTCGCTGCACGTCCTTCATCAACCACAGGTTCAGCGGGTTGTCATGGTCCTTATGGAGCACAGAAATATCACCGGTAGTCTCAAACACGACCGCCTTTATCTGCGATAGCTGCGTAACATTGGCCTCACGAAGTTTTGATCTCAGATCGCCGCGGGTCACCCTTGACTTGCGGAGATTATCCTCGATAATAGTCTCGCCGTCCATAAGCAACAGGGGGGAGTTGTCCATTAGGTTCCTTATTGTCCTGTTCCGACGGGCAAAGGCGGCCCCAATTTGCAGCAAATAAACGGCCACCAATCCAACGATGCCCTGTACCATGCTGACCGATTGGGAAAGTACCGTGGTGGCAATTATTGAACCCACCGCTACGGTCATTGAAAAGTCGAAGCTCGACATCTTTGAAAAGGTTCGCTTGCCGCAAATCCGGGTCATAATAATTACGGAGAGATATATCCCTACGGCGCTGAAAGCTATTAGACCCAAGGATGTCCAGGTCAATTCGAACAGTTTATCCATAATACACTCATTTTATACTATGTGTTATTTAGGAACTGCCCATCTGCAGTACTCCTATCACCACCACTATGAAAATGATGAACGCAACGACCACAATAATCGTAGTCCATGGGAATCTATTTTTAGGTACCTCGGTAGTCTGGTTCCGCACCGTTCCGTCATCTTTTTGCTTCGTGGGCATGGGCGCGCTTTCGCTTGCCTTCATTTTCGCCTTGCCGATATCATTGTTCATCCTTAATATTTTCCTTCCTTATTATTTTTAAATATATGTCGAAATACTATCATTTCTAAGCTTAACCATAATTCCGTGAGACCTAAAAGGGCAAGGTCACGATAGCCCCCCCGATGGCGGCGACCGCTGAGATGATCGTTGTCAGCACTAGCCACCATGCCGCGGATGCGGCCGTAAGCCGCGCATGTTCCGCTTGGATGACCGCCTTTCTTTCCAAGATCTTGACCTGTTCGTGGGCCTTGGCCTCAATCTGGCCAACTTTGTCCAAAACCTGTTTTTTGGAATCCGAAAATATTTTCACGATGCTGTCGATCTGTTCCTCGCTGACGTACTTGTTATTGGTGACCAGTGCACGCAACGTATCGGTATCGAAGGAAGAGGCGCGGTTCCTTATAATGTCAAGACTATCCTTGGGGTCGTCGAGAATTTTCCGCACATCGTCCTTAAGGAGCGAATAATCAAGTTCCTTGCGACCGGTCGCCTCGAAAAAACCTTTCACACGGCCTTCGATTTTATTGACCAGCCCGTTCTCGTTCTCGGCATCGAATTCATGGGACACGCTCCGTACCATATCGGTCGCCCGATCCGCGTACTTTTCCAGATCTTCCTTTTTCAGGGCCGTATTCGAGGAAAGTGCATCGATGATGTTTTCCCTGTCAAAGCCCTTTGCCCGATCTGTAAGAATGGATGCCACCATCTTCGGATGGTCCAATATGGCCCGGAAGGCCGTCCTGATCTTTTCGGGGGAGAGATCTCCCACCGGCGAATCGGACAGGTACCCCTTTATCTGTTCGGTCCGTTTGTCGAGTTCCTCCCTATCCATGGTAGAAAGTTCCGCGACCACGTTCTTGGCCCCTTCCACACTGTTTTCCCCTTCTTGGTATTTTTTTGTTATCGTATCCAAGGTCTTTTGTAATTGTTGGGCCTTGGATTTCTTATCGGGATCGGAACTTTCACTGTTTTCCGAGATGAGCTTTGTCAGGACCTGTTGTATTGCCATCCATTTTCCGGAGGTATTTTTTCCGGAGGATTTTTTGGCGATATCCTCCAGGTCGTTCTTTAAACTGTCATAGTCGGGGATTTTACTTTCCACACGGTCCAGGAAGTTGTCCAGCACATCCGACACCTTGTCCATATTGAACCCGGAATCGAACTCGGAGCGCACCTTATCGATCGTATGTTCCAGAACGTTCTCGATCTTCTTGTCGGGGGAGGCGGTGAACATCGAGGATATCGCCCCTGCGGAGGACTTCAGCCCCGAGGTCACGGCAGTTATAAGGTTGCCCAGGAGCGACCCGACGATCCGGGTCTCCAAGTAAAACAGGATCAAGAAGAAGAGTCCCCATATGACCAGCGCAGTGGTCGTGTTCGTGGCCGATGTTTCCACCATGTTTATATTGAGGGCCAGGGCGGTGGCACCGAACAGGGCGATGGAGGTGGTCACTAGGCTCCATATCCCGAACGCGGTGGTAATCTTTACGCCCGTCGCCATGTCCGGGGAGGAATCCTGGTCGAACACATGGCCGTTCGAGTCATCGTTGCTCCCGGGCCGCACCTTGGATTTCACATAATTTTTCTTTACGTCGCCAATGGCAGTTATTCCCGCTGCCACGGAAACCGTCGTCAGGATGAACTGGAACGCAAGGGCGAGAACGACACCTGCGGCTATGGTAATGAAAAAATTGGAATCGACGATAAGGTTATCGGCCAAGGGTATTTGTAATGACGGTAGTGACAATATATTTGTTATACCGAGAAAGTAAAAAATTTCCATAGTTTCTGTTTTTAGGTTATTTACTATTAATAGCCCAAAATGGGCAATCATGGATCAAATTGAAACATTTTGATGTGAATACCGGTATGCGGAAGGATTAATTTTTAACCGGATTGATAAGCTGTATACTTTTGATTATAGTTAATATATGACACCCGAAAAGCCCCGTGGTTCAAGTGCAGTGGCCTGAGCAATTATCGGGAGATAAGATAGATTGCCAGCACTACGACGGTCAATTATTATTCAAAACGTGGTGTTCTGTTTTTTTTTGGATTGTTCCAGAATCCCGCACATCATAATATTTTTATAGTCTGAATTTCGCACTTGCCCAGTAAAACGCTTAATCTTATAGTTATATTAATTGCCCCAACGCCAAAGATTTCAATCGGGTTAAATTTAAGAGCGATAGGTACCTACCTCAATGTAATCCGTTATTATTTTTGGGGACATAGTTCGAGCAGCCTAGTACTCACATTTTCCATAAAGCCCATTTTATTCTATGCCCACTCTATCCTAACATCTTTTTTCATTATGAACAACACGTCAAGATTAAAAGTCAAAAATCGATTGGAAAAGTCTCATAAGGTGGACGAAGCAGCTTTAAAATATTTCCAGTATCCTAATATCGGCGTTTCCGACGACCGCTCCGAAATAGTCTTTTTGACCTCATATCCACCGCGGGAATGCGGGATCGCGACCTATTCAAAGGACTTGATATCTGCGCTCGAGGAAAAGTTCGGCGTCTCGATGAAGATTACCGCATGCCCCCTTGAGACCACGGGTAACGTACACAAGTATCCCCCCGAAATAGAACACGTCTTGAACACGGACCATGCCATCGAT
>JAGXIC010000182.1 GCA_024635875.1 Pricia sp. | reverse complement strand
CCTTACGGTTACCGACGATGAGGGTGATACGGGCGTCGATGAGGTTACCGTCAACGTCTCGGCGCAAGGCAATGTAAATCGGATCAATGCCGGTGGACCTGGATATACTTTCGGTGGCACGGCTTGGGCCGCCGATCAGTATTCAAATGGAGGTATCGCCTTCTCGAACAATACGCCGATCGCAAATACAGAAAATGATCAGTTGTACCAGACCGAAAGGTACCGTGAAGATGGAACGCTGATCTATGAAATACCAGTAGCTAACGGAATGCATAGTGTCGTCTTGCACTTTGCTGAGATTTATTGGGGCTTGCCCGGTAACGGTGCCGATGGGGGCGCCGGTTCACGGCTTTTTAATATCGATGTAGAGGGTCAGGCCCGAATAGAAAACTACGATATTTTTACGGAAGCCGGTGGCCCTGCAACGGCCGTGGTCGAGAACTTCCCTGATATCAACGTAACCGATGAAAGTCTGACCCTAAGGTTTGAGCGTATCACCGATTTTCCAAAAGTATCCGGTATCGAAATTAGGCAACCTGTGATGCTCGGACCCCCGGTGGCCGACGCAGGAGCGGATCAAACCATTGCTTTCCCCGGAAACAGCGCAGTACTTCCAGGTTCTGGCTCGGATGCCGATGGGGGTGAGGTGACTTTTTTATGGACACAACAAAGTGGTCCCGAAGCTACGTTAAGTGGTGTGGCCACGGCAGAACTGTCCGTAAGCGATATGTTGCCCGGTAGTTATGTTTTTCGATTAACGGTGACCGACGACGAAGGGGAAACCAATTTTGACGAGGTGAGTGTATCCGTATTGCCAGATGGAGGCATACTGGCCATTGCCGAAGCATCGCCTATATCAGGTGGTGCGCCCTTGGAGGTTTCTTTTACGGGCAGCAATTCTTTAGGTGACATCGTAAGTTATCTATGGGATTTCAAGGATGGTACTACAGCAACAGAAGCAGATCCCGCACATATTTTTATTGCCGAAGGAACGTATGATGTTGAACTCTCCGTCACCGATGCCGGAGGTATGTCGAATAGCGCTACCATTTCGATAGTGGTAGGCGAAACCGGTACGGGAGATGTCATGGGTGTTTTATTGGAAAAAAATCCGCCGACAGACGGTATTGCCCTCATACGGATAATGAACCAACCCGACAATTTTATGATGTTAGGTGTGAACGTACACGATATACAAGGCCGTTTATTGAATGCGTATAAACCGGAGGATATCATTGTTAATGACACTACCTACGAAGTACCGGTGCACGTCTTGGAAGCCGGACTCTACTTTTTTGAGATTGCCATGAACCAAGGAAAACCGGTTACCTTAAAAGTACTCATCAAAAATTGATTTTTATCGGGATATGAAAAAAGGGTGCTTCCAGTTTGAAGCACCCTTTTTTTTAACCTTAAACCTTAAACCTTAAACCTGCAACCTGCAACCTGCAACCTGCAACCTTCAACCTTCAACCTTCAACCTGCAACTTGCAAAGCGTCCTCAATAAAAAGTAGCGATTGTATTGTTGATCAACGGCAACAATTGTTCCACCATTTTCCGGGATAAGGTCAGCTTTTTAAGGGAATCCAGTTGACCGAGATTATGCACGTCGGAGGCCAAAAAATCGATAAGGTCTTCCTGTAGCAGTTCGTTGGCCACTTTAGGTACTTCCTTTCCGTAATAGTCACCGAGCGACAAGAGGTTCATTTGAAATAGGATACCCTGCTCTTTGTAGTCGGTATACTTTCGCATGCGGTTGTGCAAAAACCCGTAACGTTCAGGATGGGCTAGAATGGGATAAAATCCGTTTGAGGCCGTTTTGATAATGGCTTCCTCAAAATTGATCGGGGGTTGTAGGTATGACATTTCTACCAAAAGATACGCTGTTCGCATCGGCATTACAGAAGCCGTTTCGAGAAGGTGCTCAAAATTGTCATCGATCATATGCTCGGCGGCGGCCTCGATGGAAATATGCTTCAGGTCATTACTAATCAAGGCATGTTGTACCTGTGAAAGCGCTTTGGAGATGGTCTCTTTGGTATTGGGATAATAATTATGCATTATATGGGGCGTAGCGATAAAACGGGTCACCCCAAATTCCTCGAACGCCTTTATCAGTGCAATGGAGTCATCAACGGTCTTGGCACCGTCATCGATACCGGGCAGTATATGATTGTGGATATCGATAAAACCGTCAAGGTAATCGATTAAGAATTTTTTCCTACTGAAAAATTGGAACATCTGTTTTGGTTCGGGTCAAGAAATCGAATGTATAACGGACAATATCGATTTTTATGATTTAAAACTAGGTAGACTTAGGGACAAAGATAATGCAGAACCTATTAAATGCAAGGCTAAGCTACTTGACTCATAAACCCCTGATTGCAGCTTCGGCACACCTTTCCCCATCCATGGCGGCGGAAACGATGCCCCCGGCATACCCACCACCTTCCCCACAGGGAAAAAGGCCTTTGATTTCCGGATGCTCCAGATTTTCGTTTCTGGGGATATTCACCGGGGATGAGGTGCGGGATTCTACCCCCACAATATTCGCCTCGGAGGTATAATACCCTTTCATCTTTTTTCCGAATTCCTCAAATCCCTTTCGCAAACGGCTGCCGATCAGTCTTGGTAAAAGGGAATGCAAGGGGGCACTTTGCAGTCCCGGTTGGTAGGATGTGGGGTTCAAATCCTTAGAAATCCGTCCTTCCACAAAATCCGTTACCCGTTGTGAGGGCGCTACTTGGGTACGTCCTCCCGAGGTAAAGGCCAAGCGTTCAAGATCTTTCTGATATTCCAAACCCTTTAAAGCCCCGAAACGGTCGTATTTACGGATATCTTCATCCACATCGATTTCTACGACCACTCCGGAATTTGCAAATAGATTATTACGTCGCGAAGGCGACATCCCATTGACCACCACTTCGCCGGGAGCCGTGGCAGAGGGAACGATAAACCCACCGGGACACATACAGAAGGAGTATACGCCCCTGCCCTTTACTTGTTCGACCAAGCTGTAGGCCGCCGCCGGAAGCAGTTCATGGCGTTGCCCCCCGCAATTGTACTGAATGGAATCGATAATGTGCTGGGGATGTTCGATGCGGACCCCCATGGCAAAGGACTTCGCTTTGAGCGCAATTTTCTTCCGGTCGAGCAGATAGAAAATATCCCGGGCGGAATGGCCCGTTGCCAATATCACCCGGTCGACCTCCATTTCATTTTGGTTATTTAAGACAATGGATTTTATTTGGTTGTCCCGCAGAACAACATCCGTTAGTTTAGTATTGAAATGCACTTCCCCACCATGCGCTAAGATGGTTTCGCGTATGTTTTGAACGATTTTTGGTAGTTTATTTGTGCCGATATGCGGATGGGCATCCACCAAAATTTGCTCCGTTGCGCCGTGGTGTACCAAACTTTCGAAAATGCGCCGTACATCGCCGCGTTTAAGGCTTCGCGTATAGAGTTTCCCATCGGAATAGGTACCTGCACCACCTTCTCCGAAGCAGTAATTGCTATCTTCGTCGACCAAGTGGTCTTGGTTGATGGCCTTAAGGTCGCGGCGACGGTCTTGGACGTTCTTGCCACGTTCTAAAATGATCGGTTTAACCCCGAGTTCGAGACAGCGGAGTGCGGCCCACATGCCCGCGGGTCCGAATCCGACAATATGAACGGATTTGGCTTTTGAGACATCTTTATAATCAAAAGTGTAGCTATTTTGCGGTAGGTCTTCGCCAATATAAGCGGCCAGTTTGTAGTTGAAAACTACAGTAGGTTTACGGGCGTCAATGGATTTCCGGAGGGTTTTTAGGACAAATTCCTCCTCGGAAAGCCCCAAATAGGTGGCAGCCTTTTTTTTCAGGCTTCCCTTTTGGGCCTCCTCTTCAAGATTTAGGCGTATTTGTAGGTTTTTTACCATGTGGCAAAATTAGTGGAAATTGCACAATCCACCTTCGTAAAAATCTCAGTTCGAATTTTTAGCTTAATTTTAAGGGTTGAATGTAGAAAAGGTTTAGGAGTTTAGTAAGGTTTAGGAGTTTAGAACGGGAAAGTTGATACGTTTATGAGTTTTTTTGCGCCAAGCGCCTAAACATTGAATCCTAAACCTGCCGAAGGCAGCTTTCAAGAATTAATCAAAAAAACAGGACATTTTCTAAACTCCTAAACTCCTAAACTCCTAAACTCCTAAACCCATAAACTTTTCAATAGACATCAACTGCGACGTAGGCGAGGGCACAGGAAACGAGGCGCAGCTGTTTCCCCTAATCTCCTCGTGCAATATTGCCTGTGGCGGCCACGCGGGGGATGCATCCACAATGCAAAGGGTCGTCCGTTTGGCGAAGAAATTCAACGTCAGGGTCGGGGCGCATCCATCCTATCCCGATAAAGAAAATTTTGGAAGGTCGGCAATGGATATTCCATCCGAAGTACTTATCCAAAGCATCCAAGAACAGATAGCTGGCCTAGTGTCCATTCTCGGAAAAGAACAGTTGCCTTTGCATCATATTAAGGCCCATGGCGCCCTGTACAACGAAATCGCCAAGAATGCCGAACTGGCCGAACTCTTTTTGATGGCCATTGCCGATTACAAAAAGCATACCCTCATTTATGTTCCCTACGCCTCCGAAATAGGCAAAAAAGCTGAGGAACGGGATTTTTCGATAGCCTATGAAGCTTTTGCCGATCGCAATTACAATACGGACCTCAGTCTGGTTTCCCGAAGCCATCCACAGGCATTGATCGCGTCCCCCAAGGCAGTTTTGAAACATATAGTCCGGATAGTCAAGCAACATAAAGTTCGAACATTGACTGACAAAACCGTAAAACTTTTAGCCGATACTTTTTGTATTCATAGCGATACTCCTTCTGCATTTGAAATAGTATCGTATCTTTCGAAAGAATTACCCAACCATACGATACGGATCAAAAAGTGAGCACTTACGATATTTCTATACGGCCCTTCGGTGTACATTCTATTTTAGTGGAGTGGCCCAACCGTGTCGAAGAGGCCATTCTTGAAGATATACTACAGTTTATACAGCACCTAGAAAACCATTGTTTTGAGGATGAATTATGGGAAATGGTGCCGGCGTATAATTCCCTGACGCTTATTTATCGGGAAAAACCGATTGATTTCGATAGCTTCAAAGGGAAGCTTTTGGAGTGGTATGCAGCCGATAAAAAGCAGGTGTACCGTGAAAAAATCTTATGGCGGCTTCCGGTATGTTATGATCCCGAATTCGGGATAGATCTCGAGGAGGTTTCGGAGCGATCGGGTCTGTCTATGGAAGAAATCATCAAACTGCACACCGAACATCGATATACGGTTTACGGTATCGGCTTTCTGCCTGGGTTTATGTATCTGGGCGGTATTCCCAAAGCCTTGGAAATCCCTAGGAAATCGAAGCCCAGGCCCAAGGTGCTCAAAGGGGCCGTCGGTCTGGCAGGAAAACAGACGGGCATCTATCCTCAGGATTCCCCAGGTGGATGGAACATTATCGGCAACTGCTCGGTACCGATGTTCGAACCGAAGAAATCAGCCCCTTGTTTTGTAAGCGTGGGCGACAAGGTGCAGTTCTACCCCATCGAAAAGGCGGAATATGACCTGCACAAAATAGAGGGTGAAGTGGGTATCTATAAAGTGGAAAAAATTATATTGGATGCTTAAGGTATTAAAATCGGGATTGTTCACGACAGTCCAAGATACGGGTAGGTACGGGTATTTGAACAAGGGAGTTCCGGTGGCCGGATATATGGATTCGGTTTCGGCGCAAAAGGTCAACATGCTGCTAGAGAACGATGACCATGCCGCGGTCATTGAAATTACGATGACAGGTCCCACCCTAGAATTCGGGGAATCAAGCTATATCTGTATGGGAGGTGCCGTGATTTCGGCAACGCTCAACAATGAACCTGTCCAAGCGTTTCAGGTACTTAAAGTCGAGAAAGGAGACATTTTATCATACGGCAAGCTGAAAAATGGCTTTCGTAGCTATTTAGCGATCAAGGGTGGGTTTATGGCTCCCGTGGTTTTGGGTAGCCGTTCCTTTTTTTCTTCCATAACCGCTAAAGACCATGTGACCGACAGGGATGAAATACCGTATAAAAGCCAAAAGGAATTCACCCCGAAAATAACGGAAATCAAGGTGGATTCCTTTTTGGATGAAAAGGTGCTGGAAGTCTCCAAGGGACCGGAATATGAGATGTTGGGCGACAAGCAATTGGAAGCCCTTTTTTATAAGGAATTCCATATTTCCAATGAAAACAACCGAATGGCCTATCAACTGGAAGAACAACTAATCGGTCATGAAGTGTCCATGCTTACCTCGGCCACCCTGCCGGGCACCGTGCAATTTACCCCATCTGGAAAATTGATCATTCTCATGAAAGACGGTCAGACCACGGGCGGATATCCGCGTATTCTACAATTGTCCGACAAGGCCATATCCATGTTGGCGCAAAAGAAGTACCACGATGTAGTTTCCTTTAAGTTGGTTTGATCTTTGTCGCACTGTACTGTTCTTCCCGAAGCTCCTTGCAAACACAAGTGGATTAAATAAAAACAGTTCAAAGCTCCTCCCTTGAGATCAAGGGAGGAGCCATCAAAATTCTTCACCTAAGACTACCTCAAAAATAGAGCTGAACAGGGTACCTACATAGCGGCAGCGTACCAAAAATTATTTTTCCGCGTATTGGAATATGAATTGAGTATGATAAAAGTATGAGTTTATCACACTGATTTTCAACAGGATACATTAATAACCCGATGATTGACATTCGATAGGTTCGAACTGTTAAATTCTAAGGAATCCAGAAACCTATATCTGTGAACGAATGCTTGATTAAGTAGCAAAAGAACCTTTTGAATGGAATTGAACAAATACAGTAAAAACGTTACCCAAGACCCGACCCAACCTGCCGCCCAAGCCATGCTACATGCCATTGGGCTTACCGATGACGACCTGAAAAAACCATTGATCGGTATCGGTAGTACGGGCTATGAGGGCAATCCCTGTAATATGCACCTTAACGATCTCGCACAAGAGGTGAAAAAGGGCATTAACGAAACGGGATCGGTAGGCTTGGTGTTCAACACCATCGGGGTCAGTGACGGTATTTCGATGGGTACGTACGGCATGCGGTATTCGTTGCCTTCCCGCGATTTGATCGCCGATTCCATGGAGACCGTAGTACAGGCCATGAACTACGACGGTCTGGTAACGGTCGTAGGCTGTGATAAAAATATGCCCGGGGCACTGATGGCGATGATTCGTTTAGACCGCCCGTCGGTCCTCGTTTATGGCGGAACTATTGCCTCCGGCTGTTTTAAGGATAAAAAATTGGATATCGTTTCCGCATTCGAGGCCTGGGGCGAAAAAGTCGCCGGTACGATGAACGAAGCGGATTATAAAGGGGTTATTCATAATGCCTGTCCCGGTGCTGGGG
>JAGXIC010000181.1 GCA_024635875.1 Pricia sp. | reverse complement strand
GTGGGGCGAAAATCCGGATAGGCGTTATATTATCGTTGCGCTTATCGATGATGCCAATGGGGAACAGATAATTCGGGATTTGGTACGGCCCATTGAAAAGGTCTTGAAAAAGGATATAACTTTGGCAACAAAATAGCACCATATTGAGTTTTTAGATAGCCAAAGCCAACCTCCAATCAATGCTCCGTAACCTGATCCAAAAAACGTTCGATGTCCGTGAAGGGGAATTCCGGGTTTCCTTTTACATGTTCTCCTATATATTTTTGATCATTGCGGTACTGATGATCATCAAGCCTACGATAAACGCTCTCTTTCTTTCGGAATTGGGCGTCGAGCAGCTGCCCTTTGCGTTTTTGGCGGTCGCAGTAGCGGCCATCGGTAGTTCGTTCATCTATTCACGGGCGTTGATCCGGTTTCCCCTGAACCGAATTATCAAATTCACGGTTTTTGGTTCTACCATCGTTTTGATCAGTTTTGGACTGCTCTTGAAATTCGATTGGGTAGGCGGTTGGTTGCTGTATTTGTTCTATATATGGGTAGCCATCTATGCGGTTTTGTCCGCTTCACAATTCTGGGTATTGGCCAATTTAGTCTACACGGTCAGGGAAGCCAAACGACTTTTCGGATTCATTGGATCAGGAGCTATTCTAGGTGGGATTTTCGGGGGATACCTTACCTCCCTCCTTGCCCCTTTTATCGGTACCGACAACCTGATCTTTCTTGCCGCAACGCTTCTCTTATGCTGCATCCCATTATTGCAAAAAATTTGGAATTCCAGCATTACAAAATCCGGAAAACAAAAACGTCCAAAACGGATGGCAAATGCTGCGGAAAGACCTTGGCAGCTTATCGTAAAATCGAAACACTTGACCTATATGGCGGGTATCGTTACGGTCAGCGTCTTGACTTCCAAATTGGTGGACTATCTCTTTAGCGATTTTGCCTCTGCGGCAATACCAGACCCCGAAGAGCTGACCTCTTTTTTTGCGTTTTGGTTCTCGACCTTTAACTTGCTTTCCCTGACCATCCAATTGTTTTTTACCCACCGTATCGTGGGTATTTGGGGTGTAGGTTTTTCGCTGCTATTGCTGCCCATCGGTATTTTTGCGGGGAGTATGTTCTTTTTTATCCTTCCCGAACTTTCCGCCGTAATCGTCATCAAGGCCATGGACGGGGTACTCAAACAGTCCGTGCATAAAAGTGCCTCGGAACTTTTATCCTTACCGCTTCCCTTTGATTTAAAGAATAAGACCAAGTCATTTATTGATGTGGTTGTGGATAGTATTGCAACTGGAATTGCCGGATTCTTGCTGATTTTTGTGGTAAAGGGCCTCAATTTGCCTTCCTATTACATTGCCGCCATCGTCTTGATATTGGTCGGTGTGTGGGTATTTTTCATCCTTCAGGTGCGCCAAGAATATTACAAGACCTTTCGGAGTAATTTGGAAGCACTGACCGAACGCAATGAACGCCCTGCGAAACCGATGGCCAAAAGAGTGTCGGTCGTAAAGGGCATGCGAAATGTATTCCGGACCGGTTCTGAGGAACAAATCCTTTTTATGCTGAGTAAATTGATGGAAATCAACGATAAGCGTTTTGAAAAGGATGTGGAGCTGTTATTGGATCATCCCTCGACAAAAGTACGAACGGCGGCCATCCAAAACCTTTACTTTTTGAATACAACGACAATGGTGTCCAATGTCAGGCCCCTTTTAGATACCGATGACGAAGCCCTTACCCTGGCGACTTTGGAATACCTGTTACTGCATGCAGAGAAGGACAGTTCACTGGTTTACGACCGATATCTGGATAACGAAAATAGCCGTATTTCCGATGCCGCACTGTACTGTCTGGCAAAAGAGTCGCGAAACAATGAGATTTTAAAGACTGCCTACGGTCTCCATAATCGCATCCAACACCAAATCAATAAAATATCCGATGGAAAACAGGATATAGCTACCTTAAGGTCACTTTTAAAAACTATCGGGGCGGCAAATATGCCTACGCATTTTTCTTTTATTAGCGAGCATTTTGAGGATGGAAACCCAGAAATCGTAGCATCCGCCATTTTCGCTGCTGGCCTGGCCAAAGATAATCGCTTTATTCCGGATTTGATTCCATTTTTACCGCAGAAAAAATTCCGGAAACAGGTCATCAAAGCCCTATTAAGCTATGGGAAAACCATGGTGCCCTTACTGACAAACATTGCGTTAGAACGGCTAGCGCCCCTTGAAACTTGTCGCTTTATTCCCGCTACGCTACAAAACTTTCCCTCCCAGGAAACGGTACGCTGCCTGTTCCGGTTGATGGAGGATAGCGATTTGTCCATTCGGTTAGAAAGTATACGGGCCTTAAGCGAAATCCGAAAAAACCATCCGGGACTCAAATTCGACAAGTACAAGATTGTCGCCTTGATTTATGAGGAATGCAAACTGCACCATCGGACCCTTTCGGCCATGCATACCCAAATTATCATATCCTATAGAAATCGGACCAAAGCCAAAAGAGAAATTAGCGAAGAAGAACGGGACGCCCGAACCAGTCTTTTGGAAGTTTTGGAGCGCCGACTGGATGCCGGACTGGAGCGCATCTTTAAGTTATTGGGACTGCGCTACGCCCAAAAAGACATTAATATCGCCTACGAAGGCCTATTGAGCGACAAACAGGAGGCCCGCACCAACGCCATAGAGTTTTTGGACAATCTTCTTACGGGAGACCTGAAACGCACCCTTTTGCCCATCATCGAAGAATCTGCATTGGATACCTCTTCAGATGAAGTTCTACTAAAGCTAAAGCATAAAGTACCTACCGAAATGGAATGTTTTGAACTCTTGCTCAACAGCAATGACCTTAAGCTAAAACTGGCCGTGCTTTATCTTATTAAGCATCAAAAAGATGAGAAGTATATTCCACTGATTATGAAATATATTAAAACCGATGACTTGAAGTTACGGACGTTCGCCCAAGAAGCTTGGGAGGGGATACTTAATTCCGAATAATCTTGTCAATATTCCCTGCCAAATACATATGGTCGCTGGCGGAGTTTTTACGGAGTACGTTGGTCATTAGCACGACCATATAGGTGCAATTGTTCGGATGTTCGACAATGGCGACAGAGTTCATAAAATTGGTGACATTGCCCATGTATTTTTCGCAGGCCTCGCCTTTGCTGCGGTCGCATTTGTAGAGACTACCGGATTTGAAATACACGGCAGCTTCTTTTAATGCGGGCGATTGCGCGTAGCGGATACGGCGGTCGGTCATGTACATTAGGCGTTTCATTTCCAAACTGCTCGGTTCGTCGACTACTTTGCCCTGCTCCAGTTGCACCAAGAATTTCATCAGTCCCGATGCGGATCCTATGCTTCCGCCTTTGTCGCCTACGAAGGTGTTGGCACCACGGGTAAAGAAACTGCCCAGCCGCCATTCGTCGGCGGTTATTCCTAAATCGCGTAAGGGAAGGTTTACGACATCATTGCCCAAATCGGTCAGTTCTTTTTTAGGGGTCTCCCTGAAATAGGCATCTGCTTCTTCTTGGGTCAGCTCGGGATACTTCTCGCCGAACGCGGCCATCAAAAGCACTTCGCGCCATACGATACTCGCCGCGCCGTTATTGCTTACGGATAGCACGTGGTCGGTCCATTCGTAGAGCGAAAAAACATCGCTGGCGATAACCTGCCGTTTGACCAAGGTGTTTTTTTCAATGTTATAGATAGGGATTGTATGCTCATCGGTCAGTCCCCAAACCCCTGCTTTGACGGATTTGTTCTTTAACAGCTCCGTCCGTTTTTCAAAGGAATCGGGATAGATGTTGGCGAGTTGGGTGAAGAGTCCGATCAGCACGGCCAGTTTGCCAACACTACCCGGTTGGTAGCCCGCCTTTTCGTTACGCTCGGCATAGCGAAGATTGTTGACATCGGAAATATCGAGTACGGAAAGGGAATAGCTTTTGTCCAAGCCCCTGAAAAGACCATTGATTTCTTTTTGGAAGTCTTCGTCGATGGTCATCAAGGCGGCTGCACTGTCTGCTGCTCTTGGCAACAGATTGAGCTGGATTTCGCTGTAGGACTTCATGGCGCCTGCTGGCAAAGCGGTTTTCTCCACGATTTCACCGCTTTTGATTAATTCGAGGCGTTTTAGGCGTTTAATGCCCGTTTTTTCGTAGCCATCTATGGGATAATATTTCACTACGGTGAATGCTGAGCAGAAAGCAACTAAAAACAAGAAAGCGAGTGCTTTTTTCATTACAATTCTTTTGAAAGTGAAATTTCCTTTTTGGTATCGATTTTCGGCGTAATCGACTCCAAATACCCTGAACTCAACGCCTTTCTATTCTCCACAAACGGCCTTATCTGAAACAGCCAAAGTTTGTCGTTTTGAAAACCAAGTTCTACGTCATAAGCACCCTCGTAATCGGATTTGGTTTCTTTGGGCAGGGTTTTGCGAATGGTTTTGGCGAACTCCCGTATCTCGTCGATGTTCTTTTCGTTTAGCACGGGTTTCTCGAAAGTCGCGGTCTTTTTATCGGTACCACCAGTTGCCGGGAGACTGTTATAAAAAGTTTCGCGTGCGGGGGCCAATAATCGGTAGCCGCCATCAATATAGATAGTGTAAGATTCGGCGGATTGCCCGTCTACGGCACCTCCGGCACCTCGGCTAAAGGCGATGGTGAGGTCTTTTTCATTGCCACTGTTAATCCCTTTGGTAATTAGGACCCCCGAATAATCGACATCGACGCTGGGAATCACTAAAATGGACGGGAATACGTTTTCGGGGTTCAACAGATATTTCTGACGCCATTTAAAACTGCGTTCAGTGTAGGGCGAGGCCCAGACTTCCTTGATGCCACTGATAATGGCCTCTTTACCGACTACATTGAACTTGGTAAGGTTGAGTCCGGCGCCTGTGAAATCTTTTAAATCTTCCATGTTGGTGTCGCTGCGCAAGAAAACGGGGACATCGCCCAAGCCTTTTCCTAAAATGGATTCAAAATCCTCTTCCAGTTCGGTGATGAAGTCGGCTTTTAAGGGTATTTTGGCGATGGCCTCACGCAGGGTTTCCAATTGGCGCAGTTGATAGTTTTCTACTTCGGGTTCAGGGATGTTATTAGTTCGCATTTTTTCTGCTTCGTCGAACATGGTGTTCAGGAATTTCCAATAGGAAACGGATTGCCCGGGCATGGGTTGATCCATATGTTGCCGGAAAATTCCGAAGGGGATGACCAAGCCTTCGACTACCTTATCGGGAAACATCTTTTTCAGCTGTCCCAAATTCGCGGCTTTCGGGCCACATAGTTGTCCGGAGTCGCTAGCATCGACGCTGCGGAGATTCAGGACATCGATATTATCCAATCGGATCTTTTCGATCGGAACTTCAATTTTTTCGGTGTTGCGCTCTTTTTTGGCGAATAGGTCCCGCTCTTGGGCGGTCATTTGGCCTTCCGGCTTTAGGATGACGTTTCCTTTGTTCGAGACGGCATAGAATACGCGCTGGCCGTCGAACTTTTTCAGGCTCTGCAAATTTTCATCCGATAGGGCCGCATTGGGGATTCCCAAATTACGGGCCAGCAATTGTACGTGAGAAACCATATTGCCCTCAGCTACTGTTGCGATTCCGGCAACAGGTTTCAGGTCGGCCGGGGAACGCATGAAAATATAGATCTTGTCGGATGACACCTCGACATCATCGGGCGAACCGGCGACAACGACCAATTCCCCGAAGGCATAGCCGGGATTGAGTCCGCGTACGGTACTGGGGTTTCCGATATCCATGACCTTGTTGGTGAGGGTGGATTCCTTGGCAATAAAATCGCCGAGTTCGCCAACGCTTTTTCCTAAATGTAAGGCTATCGAACCTCTTATGCGATCGTCGATAAAGCCGTAGGCCTTGGGTTCGAAACCGGTATACATATCTACGATTTCCTGATAATTGGCTTTGACCATGGCGGCGCTCCACTCTACCGCTCCACGGGCGGTTTCGAGAACCGTATTCAATTCATCCAAGGTTAGTTTCTCCGTTTTCGAAGGGTTCAAGGTATTCTGAATCTGTTCGTATTCCCAAAGTTCCAAGTAACCTGCTCCAGCCGCAGCGGTAGTTAGGGCATGAATTTTCTGCAGCTGTTCAATAAGCGTTTCCGGTTGCCATTTTGAGGCATTTTTGTACAGGAGTTCCTCTAGTTTCAGAGAGATGTCCAGCAGTTGCAATCGGGCCATGGCACGTTTCTCCTCTCCTATTCCTTTTCTGATGTCCAACAATACTTGAGCTGCTGCGGCTATACCTTCCGAAGAATTTGTTGAAGCAGAATTTTGGGTGATAAAACCTTCCAAAGTCTCTCCTAAGGGAGTTCCCTTCAGTAAATTGGCTCTTTGACCCAGTTTTTTGATGTCGATGGGGGTGAAGAAATCCGTCATTGTAGCGATGAGTCCGTCGAATTGCTCGTTTTGGGCTGCTGTCAATTTGGTACTGTTCTTTTTTTGAAACGCCTTTACCTTCCCGATATCCGCAGCTTCAGGTTGGCCGTGAATCTTTACACGCAAATCCATAAAGGGCATGTAGGCATCCGAAATGACCTTTGATTCGCTGCGCATCCGCTGTGCAAGATTGTCGTCACCGCTGTGGGGTACATCCTTTAAAGACTGGCGCACTAAAAAATAATGCTCCGCCAAGACCTCATCCTTAGATAATATCCATCTATAAAAAGCGATGCCCCAAGCCTCTTCATCTTCGGACTGTACGGCACCGCGGTAAAATTGTCCCTTTTGATTGACCCATCCGTTGTCGACCGAACGCAGGTATTTATCCAATTGGTATTGTTTTAAACGGGAATGGTCATTTTTCGCATCCCAGAAATCGGGGGCATCAGTATAGGCCAATAGTTGTCCCAGATAAATATGGTGATCCTTTGCGATAGCTTCCACGTCATCCTTATATCGGGCATGCTGAACGCCCGGTCCGATTTCTGAGGGACAGGGATCTTTCGGCGCACGGACGCTTCCATCGGTACAGAACCAGCGGATATCCTTATAAGGACCCCGAATGTCATTTTTAAAAAAGGCAATGCGAGCTGCCAATTGAGCATTGTCGATTTTCTTTTGGCCAATTGCCGCAGTAGAAAAAAGCAATGCGGTAAGAACAAGCAAGATATGTTTAATCATTTTAATACATCGGTTACAATTATGGCTGTCAAAAGTACTGCCAAATTATATAGCAAATTAAATAATCGAATGGGATGGCTTTCATACATGCTTTTAACTATATTTCCATTTATCAATAAATCCTATTCCTATGAAACTACAGTACACTATAGAACCGATAAAATTCCGAATCATTGAAGAACTGCCCAATGCATGGAACGACGGCGATTACAAAAAATTGTTGGATACTGCGGAATACGGCGATACGTCGGACTTATCACCCCAGGAGCTTATGGAAATGTGCCTACTTTCCCTATCCGACAACGAACCCGATGAAGCCGCGAAGCTAGTGTTGGCCTACGTTTTCGGGGAACGCCTGAACCAAGGTCAAATCGACAATCTATCCCATGAAATGGAGACTGAAAAAGTGTGGGAAGAGTACGCCGAGCTCTCTATGCACGAGGAATTCTTTAACGCGACACAGCTTTTGTATAAGGCGTATAACGGTAAATTCCCCCATCCGGAAGCGGTACGGTTTAAAATGAAGGTGACATCCAAAGAAAAACAAGGTATGGACATCTTTGAAAAGGATACCGAAGCCGGCTTGATTCGTCTTTTAGTACAGGGAATGGCCGAAAACACCTTGATCAACCGACTTTTTGATGAAGAACTTAAAGGAGGAGACTTTAAGGATGCCAAGGATATTATTTGGCAGTTTACCCAAGAATCCACCGAAGATAACGGCCAAATGTTCGAAATAATATCCTCCACCTATTGGCTGAACGACCTTAAGTATGCGGAGACCTTTGAAGCTGTCCTTGAAACAGAGGAGGATTGATATCCTTCAAAAAAATGTTCAGGTTATTGTAAAATAAACGAAGGTCACGTAAACCGCCACCAATATGAAACCATCGCGCCAATTGAGCCGTAAGCCTTTGGGGATAAACACCAACGGAAAAATCAAAAACGAGATACCGAGCATCCAAAAGATATCGTTGGTCAATAAACCTTGATCTATCACTCGGATGGGCGTTATTATTGAAGTTATGCCCAAGACGGCCAAAAGGTTAAAAATATTCGATCCGATCAAATTGCCCAAGGAAATCGCCTTCTCCTTCTTGATGACGGCTATGACCGAAGCCGCCAATTCGGGAATACTGGTGCCCACCGAAACTACCGTAACCCCAATGACCCGTTCACTAACGCCATAAACGGTTGCCAAACCAACCGCGCCATCGATAAGCAGTTCCGATCCCCCCCAGAGGGCAACGCCCCCAATACCCAAAAACAGCATCGTCTTCCATAATGGAAGGGGTACATCGTCTTCGGGCAGTTCATCGACGACCGCCGGTTTCTGGAATCGCAGTAAAAAAACCAAAAACAAAAATAGGGCGACCACCATAATAATTCCCTCGTATTGCACCAGTTCCCCATCAAAATAGATGAAACTGAAAAACAATAGCGAAGCCAGCATCATTGCAGGCCAATCCGTTGTGTAAAAACTACGTTGTACTTCGATGCTACCCAAAAGGGTCGTGATGCCCAAAACCAGTCCCAAATTTGCGATATTGGAGCCGACCACATTGCCCAAGGCCAAATCGGGAAAACCATTTAAAGCGGATTTTATGCTCACGATAAGCTCCGGTGCGGAAGTGGCAAAGGAAACTACGGTCATTCCGATAACGATCTTTGGGATGTTCAATCGCAGCGAAAGTGCTACGGCGGATTTTAAAAGCCAGTTGCCGCCCGCTATCAAAAGCACTAGGCCAAGAACTATAAAAAGAAGGTTTTGCATGGATTGGGTGTTGGGAACAATGAGCTCGTCTTAAGCTATTTTATAGCTGCGAATTTCGGTGAAAAAGAAAATCAAGACGGGTTCAGGCACAAATATATGCGAAGATTTTAGATTTATGGGATTCTTTTAACGAAGCTTGATTTTGCCTTTTCACATATCAGGGAAGGCATCAAAAAATGATGGAATTACCCAAAAACGGCATTTTTATTCAAAAATTCCCCTTGGCAATATAAAAAACGCTCAAAAACCCCTTTCATTTATTACATATTGAAACCTTATATATTATTTTTTATTCCTATTTATCACTTTTTTTAAGGTAACCAATAAAAAAAAGAAACATAAATCATCTTTCTGATTATAATATAATATCCAAATCTATTAAATCATATCCAATTATTTGTATGTGAATATCCCTTTTACATATATTGAAAAAGCAATCGATTATCGAGTAGTATTTACTCAAGCCTTTATCGCATTTCTACGGATGGTATAGCTGCATAGCGGCCTAACTCTAAAAACCGAGCACAATGATTACACTTGCTAAATTTTTGATATTGCTGCTGGCATCGTTGATTATGATACTTGCATAATCATATAAGCCTATGTTACAAAAGGGGACTGTCTTCTTGGGGCGGTTCTTTTCTATTTTAAGATTTCATGACGCAGGGTGGGGAATTCCATCCGAGACCTTGGAATCAATTTCCAACACGCTTGAAAATACTTAAGGCGAGTTCCTTATATTTGTGTCGATTTCAATAAGATGAAAAAGGCTTTCTTTAGATTTTTGGCACAGGTGAACAAGGCGGTGCTCCCTTCCTATTCGAAAAAGCAATTGGATCTTTCGAAAGCATCCAAAATTCAGATGGCTATTATCGGATGGCGCTATTATGTGACCACCAACGCATTAGGTTAGCCATTTTCCGACACTATTCTAATAGTTGATCAAAGACCGTATCTCGTAGCCTTTAAGTTTCTCCACCCCTTTTAAGAAATCAAGTACCATCAAAAAATTACACTGAACGATTTCACCTCCCAACTGTTCGACCAGCTCACAAGTTGCTTTGGCCGTGCCGCCGGTGGCCAGCACATCGTCGTGAATCAAGACTTTGTCTCCCACTTGGAGGGCATCTTTATGTATTTCCAACGTGTCGGTGCCATATTCAAGTTCATAGGTAACGCTGATTTTTTTTGCAGGTAGCTTTCCGGGTTTTCGGGCAGGAACGAATCCAGCGTTCAGTCTTGCCGCCAATAGCGGTCCAAAGAAAAAGCCACGACTTTCTATGCCGACCACAATATCGATCTCTTGGTTTCCGATCAAATCTATCAGTGCATCCACCGCCTGCCTAATAGCCTCTGGGTCTTTTAATAGTGGTGTGATGTCTTTAAAAACAATTCCTTCAGAAGGAAAATCAAGGATATCTCGGATATAGGGTCTAAGGTTCATTTAAGTGGCTAGGTTGTTGAACTGGTCTTCAACTTTTCTTTTACCTACGAATTTCACATTTTGCACCCTAATTTCGCTATTTTTAAGTACCGTAGCGAAGGCTATGCTACTAAAAAATATCTTCATTAAATCACAAAAGCCAAAATTCTCGGTTTAAAACAAAAACTCAAGACCAGTTCATTTTGCCGTAAATTTAAAAAGAAATATATTTGCACCCGCTTGAAATAAAGATCAATACTGGTCCTGTGGCGCAACTGGATAGCGCATCTGACTACGAATCAGAAGGTTACAAGTTCGAATCTTGTCAGGATCACCTCATTTC
>JAGXIC010000180.1 GCA_024635875.1 Pricia sp. | reverse complement strand
TCGGTATTTTGGCCGCACAGATTGCGAACTACGCTATTGCGGAACCGATTTCGGAAGTAATGACCCCCCAGGAAATCGCAGCGTCATGGAACGGCCAAATGGGCTGGCGTTGGATGTTCTGGGCAGAGTTGGTTCCTGCGGTTCTGTTCTTTGTCCTGATGTTCGTCGTGCCGAAAAGTCCCCGGTTTTTGGCGAAGGTCGGTGATGATGCCCGTGCGGTTGCGGTACTCGAGAAAATTGGCGGTAGAACCTATGCGGAAGCGGAGGTCAAAAATATGAAAGTAACCCTTGAAAAAGATCAAGGCCGAAAGATTTCGTTCTCCGAACTGAAGAGTGTAAAGGTGCTTCCTATTTTGATAATCGGTATCGTATTGGCCGTCTTTCAACAGTGGTGCGGTATCAATATCATCTTCAATTATGCCGACGAAATCTTTACCGCTGCGGGATATTCCGTGGGCGATATGCTCTTCAACATTATCATTACTGGAAGTGTAAACCTGATTTTCACCTTTGTAGCCATGCGGACAGTGGATAGCTGGGGACGTAGAAAACTGATGCTGTTTGGGTCGATAGGTCTTGCGGTAGTCTACGCCATTTTAGGCGGCGCTTATTATTTTGAGTTCACGGGTTGGCCGGTACTTGTTTTGGTGATCACGGCCATCGCCATTTACGCAATGTCACTCGCGCCCATTACTTGGGTAGTGCTTTCGGAGATTTTCCCGAATCGGCTGCGAGGTCTGGCCATGTCCATCGCCACGTTGTCTCTCTGGATAGCCTCATTCGTTCTAACGTTCACGTTTCCTATCTTGAATGATGCCCTTGGGGCCTATGGCACATTTTGGGTATATAGTGGAATATGCATTTTAGGATACCTGTTTATTAAAAAGAAGTTACCAGAAACCAAAGGAAAAAGTCTGGAGGAAATTGAAATGGAGTTGACGAAGGATAAAAAATGAAAAGGTTGTCCACACCTTGCAGGTCACCGTAGACAATCGAACGTGCAGAATAAATCAAAACAGTCTTTTTTTAAGGAAGTTTGAAATGAAAAAAACTCAAAACATATTTTTCAGAACAATGGGAATTTTACTCTTGACCTTCCTTGTTTCCAGCTACATCCAAGCCCAGCAAAAAGCAAACCCAGAAATCTATTTGGAAGCCATCAAAACTGAACTCCAAAAAAAATGGCCCGACAATCGCACCATCAACTTAGTATTTCATGGGCATTCGGTACCCTCAGGGTACTTTGATACGCCCAATGTACATACGATTGAGGCTTATCCCCATCAAACATTGAAAAAAGTAAAAGATAGGTATCCCTTTGCGGTCGCCAATAGTATCACCACGTCAATCGGCGGCGAACAGGCCGAGCAAGGGGCTAAAAGGTTCAAGGAGGAGGTGTTGACCCATCGGCCCGATGTACTGTTCATCGATTACGCCCTGAACGACAGAAGTATCGGACTTGAACGGGCTAAAACGGCTTGGGGGAAAATGATTCGGGAGGCAAAAGGGTATGGCACAAAAATCCTCCTAATGACCCCGACCCCTGATTTAAAGGAAGATATTCTTTCATCGGATGCGGAATTGGAAAAACACAGCGAGCAAATAAGGCAACTCGCCAAGAAATATGAGGTCGGATTAGTCGATAGTTATGCGCTGTTCAAGGAAATCGCCAAAACCGAGGACTTAAAGACCTACATGGCCCAGAACAATCATATCAACGAAAAAGGACATCAAGTAGTTGCGGAGGCGATAATGGAATTTTTTTGATAGAATAAATTTTTTAAGAACGTAAGATTTTTTCGGGGCAAGTAGGGATTCCCTGCCCGCTTGCATCCGACGGACCTAAGCGATAGGAATGCACAGGGCTAGGGAGGGATATTACCAAAGCGACTATTAACCATTAACGATTAACCAATCAAAGTCAACAAAAACATGAAAATAAAATTCAAATACATCTTACTATCCATCCCACTCATTCTTTTTCTATCCTGCGAAAAAGAAGAGACCAATACTTTCGACCTATCCGGCCAATGGCATTTCCAAATCGATTCGTTGGACAAAGGCGTATCCGAAAAATGGTTCGACAAAGATCTGTCCGACACCATTTCACTGCCGGGGTCCATGGCCGAGAACGGAAAGGGGAACGATATTTCCGTGGATACGAAATGGACGGGCAGTATGTGGAACGACAGTGCCTGGTACAAGAGCAAGAAATACGAAAAATACCGACAGCCGGGCAACATCAAGGTCTCATTTTGGTTGAGTCCCAATAAGGTATACACCGGTCCCGCGTGGTACCAAAAGAAGGTGGATATCCCCGAAGATTGGAAAGGAAAAGCGGTCAATCTGCATTTAGAACGCGCCCATTGGGAAACGACACTTTGGATAGATGGTGGGAAAGTCGGAATGAAAAATACGCTCGGAACGCCCCATGACTATAATCTGGCCGAATACCTCCCGCCCGGTGAGCATACTGTTTCTTTGCGTATCGATAACCGGATCAAGGATATCGATCCGGGGGTGGATGCGCACAGTGTTTCCGACAACACCCAGACGAACTGGAACGGTATCGTAGGCGATATCCAACTCAAGGCGACGGCCCCGGTCTATATCGAAACCGTACAACTCTATCCCGATGTAGCCCAGATGAAGGTCATTGCCAAAGGAACGGTCCGGAATGTTACGGGGCAACCACAAAAAGCCAAGCTCAATTTGATGGCCAAAACCTCAGGAGCGGGGGAAAATTTGCAAAATACGGTCAAAGAACTAGAAATCGATTCCGTCGGAAAGTTCGAAGTAGCGTATTTTATGGGAGAAAATCCAATGCTCTGGGATGAATTCAATCCTAATCTCTACACCATGCAGCTGCGTTTGGAATCGGAAAGCGGCACCCATGAAAAAGAAGTCGTTTTCGGGATGCGTGATTTCAAGGCCAACGGAAAACAATTTGCGGTCAACGGCCGACCTGTATTCCTGCGGGGCACGTTGGAATGTGCCATTTTTCCATTGACCGGATATCCGCCAACGGATGTCGATGAATGGAAGCGCATCCTAAAAACCATCCGAAACCATGGCCTGAACCACATGCGGTTCCACTCTTGGTGTCCGCCCGAAGTGGCCTTTCAAGCTGCCGATGAACTAGGCGTCTATCTCCAAGTAGAAGCCTCGGCCTGGGCGAGCATCGGCGACGGAAAACCTATCGACCGGTTTATCTACAAGGAAGCTGAGGATATCATTGCCACCTACGGCAACCACCCCTCCTTCGTGATGATGGCCTATGGCAACGAACCATCCGGTGATAAGCATAAAGAATATCTTACCCAATTCGTCGACCATATGAAGGCCTTCGACAGTCGCAGAGTCTATACCAGTGGCGCGGGTTGGCCGTATTTAGATAACATGGATTATTACGATAACGCCGATCCGCGCATTCAGCACTGGGCCGAAGGATTGAAAAGTATCATAAATGCAGAACCACCCCAGACGGAGTTCGATTATTCCGAATTGGTCCAAAAAACGCCCACGCCCTACGTAAGCCACGAGATGGGTCAATGGTGCGTATATCCTAATTTCAAGGAGATGTCAAAATATATAGGAGTTACCACCCCTAAAAATTTCGAGATTTTCAAAGAAACTTTGGAAGAAAACCACATGGGTCACTTGGCCGACAGCCTACTTTTAGCTTCTGGCAAATTACAAACGCTCTGCTATAAGGCAGATATCGAGGCCGCCTTGCGTACCAAAGATATGGCTGGGTTCCAATTGTTGGACCTGCATGATTTCCCCGGACAGGGAACCGCCCTAATTGGCGTTCTAGATGCCTTTTGGGAAGAAAAAGGATACGTTACGCCCGAAGAGTACAGCGAATTCTGTAGCGCAACCGTACCCCTTGCTCGATTGGAAAAACGCATATTTTTGAATACTGACACTTTCAAAGCCTCCCCGGAGGTCGCCCATTTCGGGAGAGAACCTTTAAACGATGTTGTCCCAAAATGGGAACTTACCGATAAGGATGGTGGAATTTTTGCCAAAGGCGAACTACCCCAGAAGACCATTCCCATCGGAAACGGCATTCAGTTAGGTGCTATTTCCGTGGATTTGAAGAAAGCCGAAAAAGCCCAAAAGCTTACCTTGACCGTGCACGTCGGGCAAAATAAAAACAGGTGGGACGTGTGGGTGTATCCCTCTAAAAAGAAACCTATCGAAAAATCCAAAGAAATACGGATCGTACAAAAATTGGATGCAGGTACTATTGCTTATCTAAACAATGGCGGAAATGTACTGCTCAATATCACGAAGGGCGATATCGCTCCGGAAATGGGCGGGGATATCGGCGTGGGCTTTTCGAGCATCTTTTGGAACACCTCGTGGACTAACGGCCAAGAGCCGCACACCTTGGGCATCCTTTGCAACCCCGAACATCCGGCCTTGGCCGATTTCCCGACTGAATACCATTCAAACTGGCAGTGGTGGGATGCCATGTCGCATTCCAATGCCATTATTTTGGATGATTTTAGTCCCGATCTTCAGCCTGTGGTCCGTATTATCGACGATTGGTTCGACAACCATAGAACGGCCCTGATTTTCGAGGCCAAGGTCGGAAAAGGCAAATTGCTCTTTTCAGGCGTGGACCTTCATACGAATTTGGAAAACCGATTGGAGGCACAGCAGTTGCTCTATAGCTTGAAGAAGTATGTGGCGAGCGAAGCGTTCAATCCGAAGGTAACGGTGGATGCCGACAAAATCAGAAACTTACTTTTAAATAATTAGAAAACGCTTTCTATGAGTCCCAATATACAGAGCAAAATTCTCGAAAATTTAATTTTATTAATTAGTATGGTTTGGATATTGAACCCACTCCATGCCCAACCTTCCCAATCCCAAATCCCAAGACCCGAACACCCAAAACCCCAGTATATCCGCGAGCAATGGCTTAACTTGAACGGAGAATGGGATTTTGCGATCGACAATACACTTTCCGGAAAAGAAAAGGGATGGTCAAAAGACGCCTTTGACTTTGACCGCAAAATAACGGTGCCCTTTTGTCCCGAAAGCGAATTGTCCGGTATTGGAAATACTGATTTTATGAATGCCGTGTGGTATCATCGCACGTTTATGCTGGCCGAGGATTGGAAAGGCCAACGTGTTTTTCTGAACTTCGGCGGGGTCGATTATAAATGTACATCTTATGTAAACGGTGAGGAGGTCGGGGAACATTACGGGGGCAGCGCCTCTTTTTCGTTTGAAATTTCAAAGGCACTAAAAGTGGGGGTGAACGAATTGATCGTATTGGCCGAAGATGATATTCGAAGCGGTGTGCAACCCGGAGGCAAACAGACCAAAGCCTACAATAATCGTGGGTTTAGCTATACCCGAACTACGGGAATATGGCAAACGGTATGGCTAGAAGCCCGTCCGCAGAGCTTTCTCGAAAGGGTGAAGGTGCTGCCCGACGTCGACAACAGCGGATTTATCGTTACGCCGGAAATTACGGATTACAGAAACGGACAAACCTTCAAGGTCAGTCTTTTGGAAAATGGCAAAGTAGTCTCGACCGCTTCCAATACCACCATTGGCGTACCGGTTTTCCTAAAGGTCAAAAAGCCCAAACTTTGGTCTCCCAAAATTCCTTTTTTATACGACCTAAAGTTTGAACTTTTAGAAAACGGTAAAGCCATTGACGCGGTAGCAAGTTATGCAGGGCTACGGAAAGTATATATCGCGGATGGGAAATATTATTTAAATAACAAACCGATTTTTCTTCGTTTCGTACTTGATCAAGGCTATTACCCCAATGGTATTTGGACTGCTCCTAGCGACGCGGCCTTAAAGAAAGACATCGAACTGGCCATGAAGGTCGGGTTTAACAGCGCACGCCTTCACCAAAAGGTCTTTGATGAACGCTTCCACTATTGGGCGGATAAGCTGGGCTACCTGACCATGGGCGAATTTGCCGATTGGGATATGGTACGATCGTATACCAATCCGGAAGGTTGGGCGAATTTGACCAGGGAATGGCGGGAAGTGGTGATGCGCGATTATAACCATCCCTCTATCATTACCTGGACTCCTTTGAACGAAACCTACGATATAAGGGATGATTATGATGCCGGCGTAAGAGCAGATCGCGATATATATAATTTAACCAAAGCACTCGACCCATCTCGACCTATATATAATGCTAGCGGGTTTTTACATATCCTTACCGATGTATGGAGCGTGCATACCTATGAGCAGGATTCCGAATTATTCAAAAAACTCTTCGAGAACATAAAGCGCGGAAACGACAAGACCCAAATGTTCATGAACGGCTGGGAATGGTATGGCGAAGTAAAGGAGTACGATGTAACCTACGGTGGCCAGCCTTACATCGTAGACGAGTATGGCGGCACCTATTGGCTGCCGTCATTTGTGGACGAAGAGCCCAGGGGCAGCACAAGAGGGGTCTGGGGTTATGGCAAAACTGCGGAAGAAGTAACACAATTGATTTCCGATCTCACCAAAGTATTAACCGATAACCCTAAAATCGCCGGATACACCTACACCCAACTTACAGATGTTTTTCAAGAGACCAATGGCATTTACACCTTCGACCGGGAGCTGAAATTTCCGTTGGAAAAAATAAGAAAAGCGTTCGTTCAAACGGCAGCGATAGAGAGCGAGTAAAACCTCAAGGGAAAGTAAAAAAATTAGATTTTATTAAACACTGAATTATGAATAAAGTAAAAGCCTGGAGAGAAAAAGTCACCCTCCCGACCTACGAAGTCGGCCAACCCGAAAAATACCCTGTTTTCCTTGAAAAACGGGTATATCAGGGCAGTAGCGGATCCGTTTATCCGAATCCGGTGGTGGAACAGATCAGCGACGAAAAAACGGATAAGGAATGGGACGCAATCTATATCGAAAACGACTATATCAAGATACTGGTACTGCCCGCTTTGGGCGGTCGCATACAAATGGCTTACGACAAGATTCGGGAACGGCATTTTGTGTACTACAACCATGTCATCAAACCCGCTTTGGTGGGCTTGACCGGGCCTTGGATTTCCGGGGGCATCGAGTTCAACTGGCCCCAGCACCACCGTCCCAGCACATACAACCCTACCGACCATTATATAGAGGAGAACAAAGATGGCAGCATCACCGTTTGGGTCAGTGAGGTAGAACGTATGTTCCGCACCAAGGGGATGGCGGGTTTTACACTCTATCCTAACAAAGCCTATTTGGAAATCAAGGTGCAGTTGTACAATCGTAGTCCCCATCCGCAGACGTTTTTATGGTGGGCGAACCCCGCCGTGGCCGTGAACGATCATTACCAGTCCGTTTTCCCGCCCGATGTCAACGCCGTGTTCGACCATGGCAAGCGCGATGTATCCGAATTTCCGATTGCGAAGGGCGAATACTACAAGGCTGTCTCTTATACACATCTGACGCTGCCGACGATATG
>JAGXIC010000179.1 GCA_024635875.1 Pricia sp. | reverse complement strand
ACGTATCGTTTCGGATGCCCCGGTTCAAGAAAATCCCACTATTCTATCTGCTAATAAGAAAGTGGATTTTCCAATCGATTCGGAAATGATGCGTTTCATTTTGCAAAATTCCCCCTTGGGCATGGGTTCGTCGGATGAAAGCTACATCAGTACAACACTTAATCTTTTAAATATAGGTACCGCGCAAATTTTGACCATACCCGGAGAGGCATTGCCCAATATCGGATTTTATCTAAAAAGAAAAATGCCTACGGAACATGCTTTTCTGTTCGGATTGACCAATGACGCCTTTGGATACATCCTAACCAAAGAAGACTTTAATAGTTTTGAAAGATACGACTATGTAAGCCGTACGAGTCTTGGCGAAATGACCGGTGAAATTCTGGTGTCGGAACTGATGGATATGATCCAGAACAATCCAAAACCACAATAACTTAATTGATAAATAGTATGAGAACAAGATTTAAGATTTTGCTTGCCGCGATAATTACTTGTTTGGCTTCATGCCGCGAGAATTCCGAAAAAAATATTGAAACTGCGGTAGTCGAAGAAATCGAAGTAACCCCGAATACCGCTCTGGAAAGTTATTTAAATACTGCCGATGATTCGTATGCTTGGGAGATTAAAGATTCTTTTGAATTGGGCAATGTAAAGGCCTATGATCTTTTATTGACGAGTCAAACCTGGCGAGACCATCTCTGGAAACATCAGTTGACCGTATTCGTGCCTCAAGAAATCGCCTACGACGGGGGCCTGTTGTTCATAACAGGAGGTAGCCTGAAAGATGGTATGCCCAACTGGAAGGATAAGGAAAAAAACGGTAGTGAATCAACACCTATGGCCCAAATGGCCCAGAAGAACAAAGCCATCGTTTCGATACTACGACAAGTGCCCATGCAACCTTTATACGACGGCGACCTTGTAGAAGACCAGTTGATATCTTTTACGTTGCACAATTATAAAAAAGATAAGGATTTTACTTGGCCGCTACTTTTTCCGATGGTAAAAAGTGCCGTTCGCGGAATGGATGCCGTACAGGAATTTTCAAAACAAAATCTAAACAAAGATATTCCAAGATTTACCGTTGCCGGAGCTTCTAAAAGAGGATGGACAACTTGGTTGACAGGCGCAAGCGACGAAAGGGTAGAGGCCATCGGGCCTATGGTTATTGACGTATTGAATATGCCCGTTAGCTTGGACTACCATCTCACGGCATGGAACGCATACAGCGAACAGATCAACGACTACATCAAATTGGAAATTCCACAAACGGTAAATACCGAAGACGGTAATGCGCTTACACAAATGATCGACCCCTATTCGTATCGTGAAAAATTGACCATGCCGAAGATAATTTTCTTAGGCACCAATGACGAGTATTGGCCCGTTGATGCCGTAAAGAATTATATCAAGGACATCCCCGGGGAGAACTACCTTCACTATACGCCCAACGCCGGCCATAATCTTGATGGCGGGGAAAAAGCTTTAAAGGCATTAAGCGGCTTTTGGGGCCAGACCTTGGCCAAAAAACCCTATACCGACCTCAATTACGAGCTAATGACGGACAATACATCCGCAACGCTTTCCGTGGAATCAGATTCCCAAGACCTTAAAACGGGCTATCTGTGGTCCGCTGATTCAGAGGACCGGGATTTTAGGGACGAAACCTGGACGTCGACAAAAGTAAATACCAAGACCGGCAAAGCGGCCGTGGAAAAAATTCCTTTCCCTAAAAAAGGCTTCAAGGCGTTCTATATGGATTTGGAATATACCGATCCCAATGGCGGTACATACACTAAAAGTACTCGCATGTACGTCGCTGATGATGATGAGGTGTTATAAGAAATGAGATGAACCCTACCAGTGTTGTGTTACGTCTGTTGTGTCGGTTAAGCCGCCGTTATTTTTTGCCAGGTCAAGGCACGACACAGCGAAAGCTGTGGGCGAGTCGAAGCGAAGGCAAGGCAAGGCAAGGCATAGCCGTAGCTACGGAATCATTTTTTAACGAAGGACTGGTGAAAAAGAACAAGGTTTGGGCCGGCTAAAACAGGCTTAACACAACATTAAATATGAAAGTAAAATTCACCTTATTTACGTTACTTTATATCGCAGTATGTAACTTGGGGTCGGCCCAATCGTTGCCCGTTCTAAGTACTACGAATACGATAGGGCAATACCCTTGAAGGATTCCGTAAAATTGATTTCGGATACGGCCGATTACAAATTGTTCAACATTAACTTTACCAGCGTACACCATCAAAAGGTGACGGGCTTGTTAAGCCTTCCCAAGAATGCCACAGCTCCCTTTCCCGTGGTTATTCTGATGCACGGTCTTGGCGATCACAAGGCCGTGGATTATGTGAAATTTGGAAACCAATTCTTTCTAAAAAACGGCTATGCGGTATTGCGATTGGATATTAGCGATCACGGTGACCGAAAAAAGGCTGTTTACGAATTCGATTTCACGGGAAAGTATAGCTATTGGTCAAGGAACGTTATCAGCCAAACTGTATTTGATTTAAGGCGTGCCGTTGATTTTATTGAAAGTAGGGAAGAACTGGATGCTGAACAAATCGGATACTTCGGGATAAGCCTAGGCGGAATAATCGGTACGGTTTTGAGCGGTGTCGAAAAGCGGATAAAAGTGCCGATAATCGTTTTGGCGGGTGGGCAGTTGGATATGTTGTTCAAAGAAAAAATACCAAGTTTGGAGGCCAAGAATTTTGTGAGCGTTATCGATCCCATGAACTTTGTGAAGCACATATCGCCTCGGCCCCTTCTGATGATCAACGCCAGAAACGATGAGGTAATACCCCCGGAGATGAGCAAGTTGCTTTTTGAAAAGGCCAAGGAACCCAAGGAGATCATATGGTATGACGCCAAACATCGTGACGCCCCCTTAGACAAGGTCTATGGCGATGGATTGCAATGGTTCAATACCTACTTAAAACAAACTAAAACTGGAAAATAATGAAAAACATCACTATCAGCAAAACGCTAATCATCTGCGTGGTGGCCATGACGGTCGCGAATTGTGGACAAAAGAAACAGAATACGGCCCAAAAGCAGGCACAGTCCGAAATGGCGATGACCGCAAAAACGGCAAAAACCTGGGCCGAAAAATTGGGATGGCCGGCCGGTAAAAAGGTGATTATGTTACATGCCGACGACATAGGTATGTGTCCCGAGGCGAATACGGCAGCGAAGCAACAATTGGAAGCGGGGGATATCCAGTCCGCGGCCGTGATGATTCCCTGCCCTAATGCGGAGGAATTTATAAGGTATGCCAAGAACAATCCTAAAATGGATATAGGTCTCCACCTTACCCTGACCAGTGAATGGAAAACCCATCGTTGGGGCCCGGTAACCGACGATGTCGAGGTGCCCGGTCTGCTGGACGAAGACAAAAAATTTTGGCATACCGTACCCCAAGTGGTGCAACACGCATCGGCCGACGAAGTCGAAAAAGAAATCCGTGCGCAGATCGAGCAGTCCATCGCGTGGGGGCACAGACCCGATCATATCGATACACATATGGGAACGCTTTTCGGGGATCCCAGTTATGTAAAAGTCTACATAAAAGTAGCCGAGGAATATGGTATTCCGGCGAACATCATCGATATCTCCAATCCCACGGTTCTTGCGGAATTTAGAAGCAAGGGGTATCCCATGGACGATACCGTAGTCAAGATGTCTGAAAATTACACCTTGCCCAAATTGGATTATTTTACCAGTGCGCCAAAAGCCGATACGTACGAGGAGAAAATCGGTAGTTTCAAGGAGCTGATCAATTCTCTAGAACCGGGGTTGACGGAAATCATATTTCACCCATCGGTATTGACGGAAAATCTCAAAGGGATAACCGGATCCTGGCAGCAGCGATCTTGGGAGGCACAAATGTTTTCGGACCCTGACCTCAACCAATTTTTTGAGGATGAGGGTATCCTTTTTACAAATTGGCAAGAGATTATGGAGCGGTTCGGGAAAATGAAATAATTTGAAGATGTAAGAATAAACTTCAACAATCTTACTATTCAAAATCAATGTTTCAGAAAAAACCTCCCTTGATCAACATTTAATGCAAATCTTCCAAAATATGACTAGCAATTCACTATATAAAAAGGTTTATTTACAGGAACCCAACTCAAACTAATGACTTCTACTTCCGGAATTATTCTCGCCATTTCGCTCATCATCATTATGTTCGGGATGGGGCTTTCCCTTACCCTAGCCGATTTTAAACGGGTGCTGAGTTTCCCCAAAGCCATGATTATCGGCCTAGCCTGCCAGTTTATAACCTTGCCTTTGATCGGTTACCTCATTGCAACATCCTTAGATCTATCGCCTACGTCGGCCATCGGCATAATGCTTTTGGCCGCATGTCCCGGAGGCCCAACCTCAAATATGTTGACCTATTTGGCCAAAGGGGATCTGGCCCTATCGGTATCCTTAACGGCCATGGCCAGTGTGTTATCCATTTTGACCATTCCTTTTGTCATGCAATTTGCGTTGGCCGAGTTTTCTAGTATGGACCAAACGGTTTCCGTGGATGCCGGTACCATGATCAAGCAATTGCTCATAATCGTTCTTATTCCCGTTGGTATTGGAATGTACGTAAAAGGCAAATTCCCTAAATTTTCCGCCAAAATGGAAAAACCGGTAAAAATAGCCTCGGCTATCATCTTTGTTCTTGTAGTGGTAGGCGTTACCATTAGTATCAAAGATGTGTTTATGATGTATCTGAAAGAGGCGGGGCTTCCAGCCATATTGCTGAACATCAGTACCATGACCCTTGGGTTTTTACTGGCAGTTTGGTTTAAATTGACAAGGCCCCAAGCTATTAGCATTTCTATAGAGACCGGTATACAGAACGGCACCTTAGCCATAACTTTGGCAACGATAGCCCTAAACAATGCAGAATACTCCATAGTTCCAGCGGTTTACGGGCTCTTGATGTTTGTTTCGGCAACCGTAATTATCTTCATCCGAAAACCTTTGGGCGTGACGCAATAAATGAACTCATCTTAAATTGTTATCATGGCATATAATAGCATAGCTACCATCCTTCTTATAATTTCCTGTTT
>JAGXIC010000178.1 GCA_024635875.1 Pricia sp. | reverse complement strand
CTTATGGGAATTCTCGTAGGTATCGAACGGGGTTTCATCACCCGCGAGGAAGGGGTACAGCGCCTAAACCAAATATTTACTTTTTTGGAATCTGCCGACCGCTTTCGCGGTGCTTGGCCGCATTGGCTCGACGGAACGAACGGAAACGTGTTGCCTTTTAGCGCGCTTGATGATGGGGGCGATCTGGTAGAGACCGCCTTTCTGGCGCAAGGCATGATCTGTGTCAAAGAATACTTTAAAGACGGCAGCGACGGCGAAAAAGCGCTGGCCGAAAAGGCAGACTCCCTTTGGAAGAGTGTGGAATGGAACTGGTACACCCAAGGTCAAAACACGCTCTATTGGCATTGGAGCCCCAACAACGATTTTGCTATCAATTTTGCGTTAAAGGGTTATAACGAAGTGCTCATCACCTATATCATGGCCGCGGCATCCCCCGATTTCAGTATTACCAAAGAAGTCTATACCAACGGGTGGGCGTCCAACGGAGCTATCGCTGCGGCAACCACAGCTTTCGACATCCCTTTGATTGTCGACCATGCAGGCGATGAACCAAAAGGGGGACCGCTGTTCTGGGCGCATTATTCCTACCTTGGCCTGAATCCTAATGGCTTGAGCGATGAATTTGTAAACTATGGAGACGTCAACGTGAACCATTCCAGAATAAACTATTTGCATTGCGTGGAAAATCCGGGGAACTATGCCGATTATAGCGAGGATTGTTGGGGACTTACGGCCAGTTATTCCAGAAATGGGGATAGAAGCATCGGCTATAACGCCCATAGCCCGACTAACGATACCGGGGTCGTTTCCCCTACAGCGGCCATCAGCTCTATCCCCTACACTCCCGATGAATCTTTAAGGGCCATGCATTATTTTTATGACAACAAGGATCAGCTTTTGGGCCCCGCCGGATTTTACGATGCCTTTAGCCCCGAGAATGATTTTTGGGTCGCCGAGGCGTATTTGGCCATCGACCAAGGTCCACAGTTGGTGATGATAGAGAATTATAGAAGCGGGTTGCTATGGAACCTTTTTATGCAAAACGAGGATGTTCAAGCAGGCCTCGATAAACTCGGATTTAGTTATGCGGATTAAAAAAATACATAGCCTACTTGTTTTTTTCTGTTTGGGAGGTGCCCTACTGGCGCAAGAAAAAGACCTTTTCGAAAAGGAAGAGACCTACTGCAACCCCATAAACATCGACTATACCTACATGATTTACAACGCACATAATGACCTTTCGTACCGCTCGGGCGCAGATCCGGCGGTGGTGCGCTTTAAGGATGAGTATTACATGTTCGTTACCCGATCGATGGGCTATTGGCATTCCAAAAACATGGACGGATGGGAGTTTATCAAACCCAAGCAGTGGTACTTTCAAGGCTCGAACGCCCCTGCGGCATTCAATTACAGGGATTCGGTGCTTTACGTGGCCGGAAACCCCTCTGGTTCCATGAGCGTTTTGTATTCGGATAATCCGCAAGAGGGTAAATGGGAGCCGACCCCTGGAATTTTGCACAACCTTCAAGATCCGGCACTTTTTATCGACGATGACGGGCAAGGCTATATGTATTGGGGCTCGTCCAATAAATTTCCAATCCGGGCCAGAAAATTGGATATAAACAAGCGTTTTCGACCTTCGGAGGAAGTCAATGAAATTTTCAATCTGGAACCTGAAAAACACGGTTGGGAGCGTTTCGGCGAAAATCATTACGACACCGAACTGGGCGGATATATCGAAGGGCCTTGGATGACCAAGCACAACAACAAGTACTATTTGCAATACGCCGCTCCCGGAACGGAGTTCAACGTCTACGGCGATGGTGTCTATATTGGCGATTCGCCTTTGGGGCCGTTCGAGTACGCACCCAACAATCCCTTTTCGTACAAGCCCGGCGGCTTTATCAACGGGGCCGGACACGGGAGTACGGTCAGAGGCCCGGGCGACCCATTTTGGCACTTCTCTTCCATGGCTGTGAACGTAAATATCGGTTGGGAAAGGCGAATCGGTATGTTTCCTACTTTTTTTGATGCGGATGGCCTGTTATATGCCGATACATCCTTCGGTGATTATCCACATTATGCAGCTTCAGTAACCGACAAAAAAGGCGGATTTACAGGATGGATGCTCCTGTCCTACAAAAAACCGGTAAAAACATCCTCCCAACTTGAAAATTATGGCGGTGAGACCCTGACGGACGAAAATGTCAAGACCTTTTGGATCGCCAAGGAGAATAATGCTAGCCAATGGGTCGAAATCGATTTAATGGAAGCTGGGTTGATACATGCCTTGCAAGTCAATTACAACGACTATAAATCGGATATGTACGGAAAGATTCCGGGTTTGTACCATCAGTATGCCATCGAAGGTTCAATGAATGGCACGGATTGGTTTACCTTGGTTGATCGTAGCACGAACGAAAAAGATGTTCCCAACGATTATGTGGCCTTGGATACTCCTAAAAAATCAAGGTTCATTCGTTATAAAAACATCCATGTGCCTACCCCCTACCTCTCCATTTCCGATATCCGGGTTTTCGGGACGGGTTATGGAAAAGCACCCAAGTCAATAAAAGGGTTGTCAGTGACCCGAAACGACAAAAGACGCGGTGCCCAAATTAATTGGGAGCCTGTAAAAAATACCCAGGGCTACAATGTGCTCTGGGGAATTGCCCCCGACAAATTGTACAGCTCATGGTTGGTCTATGAGGAAAATTCTTTGGAACTAAAATCCTTGAATGTAGATCAAACTTATTACTTTGCAGTGGAAGCCTTTAATGAAAATGGGGTCGGGGAAAGGTCTGGAATAGTTGAGATTGAGCAAAAATAGGTTACAATAGCTGTTCGGGCGCAGTCGAGAACTTCAGGTTGCTGACTACAAACAAGGTCTTGACTGCTCCACTGGACGAAAGCAGTTACAATTCAGTTATTAGCTATCTTTTTTTGAAAGAACACAGTGCACGAAAACAAAATATAATGACCCTAAAAAGAACATTACTGGCAGTTACCCTTTTCACCACCATAACATGGTATGGAAATTCCCAATCGCGAATTCCCGAAGTGGAATCTCTCCTGCAAAAAATGACCTTAGCCGAAAAAATAGGCCAACTGAACCTGTTGACTCCCGGTGGGGGGATTGCGACCGGATCCGTGGTAAGCGAAGATGTTGAAGGCAAGATCAAGGCAGGCGAAGTGGGGGGTATTTTCGGGGTTACCGGCCCCGATAAAGTCCGCAAGGCACAAGAGATTGCGGTCAACAGTTCCCGGTTGAAAATCCCGCTGCTCATCGGTGCCGATGTGATCCACGGGTATAAGACCACCTTTCCGATTCCACTTGGATCGGCATCGAGCTGGGATATGGGCTTGATCAAACAATCGGCCCAAATCGCAGCTAAAGAATCGACCGCCGATGGCATCAACTGGAATTTTTCGCCCATGGTCGATATCGCCCGTGATCCGCGTTGGGGGCGTATCGCCGAAGGAGCGGGCGAAGACCCCTATTTGGGTTCGGCCATTGCGGCCGCAATGGTTCAAGGGTATCAAGGTGCCGATCTTTCAGCACCCCATACGATGTTGGCCTGTGTAAAGCACCTCGTGCTATATGGCGCAGCGGAAGGGGGCCGCGATTACAATTCGGTGGATATGGGAAAAGTAAAAATGTTCAACCAATACCTGCCGCCCTACAAAGCGGCAGTCGATGCGGGGGTGGCTAGTGCTATGACCTCCTTCAACGATATTGATGGCATTCCCGCATCGGGCAATAAGTGGATGATTACCGACCTTTTACGCAAAAAATGGGGCTTTCAAGGCTTCGTGGTTTCCGACTATACCTCGGTCAATGAAATGATTGCCCATGGTATGGGTGACCTGCAAGCCGTTTCGGCCCAAGCCCTTAACGCCGGCTTGGACATGGATATGGTCGGGGAAGGCTTTTTGACCACCCTAAAAAAGTCTTTGGATGAAGGCAAGATAACCGAAGAACAGATCACCACGGCCTGCCGACGGATATTGGAAGCCAAATACAAATTGGGACTTTTTGAAGACCCTTTTCTTTATTCAGATGAAAAACGTCCCGAAACCGATATTCTGACCGACGAAAACCGAAAGTTGGCCCGTACCGTCGCGGCGCACAGTTTCGTCCTATTAAAAAAACATGAGAAAACCCTTCCTTTAAAAAAGAACGCCAAAATTGCCCTGTTAGGTCCCTTGGCCGATAGCCGAAACAATATGTTGGGCACCTGGGCGCCTACGGGTGAGCACAAATTGGCGGTCACCGTACTTGAAGGATTTAAAAATGTGGCTCCCGATGCCTCGATTACGTATGCCAAGGGCGCCAATATTTCCAACGATCCCGTCATGGCCAAAAATGTAAATGTTTTTGGACCGAAAATCGAAATCGATGAACGTTCCCCCGATACCCTTTTAAAAGAGGCCCTTGAAGTGGCCAAGGCATCCGATGTAATCGTCGCCGTTGTGGGCGAGGCGTCCGAAATGACCGGGGAGGCTGCCAGTCGAACGGATATTTCCATTCCCGATGCCCAAAAGAAACTGATCCGGGCCTTGGCAAAAACGGGCAAACCGGTAGTTCTCGTGTTGATGAGCGGCCGGCCATTGACCATTTCAGAAGAATACGAGCTTCCAGTAAGCATCCTGCAAGTATGGCATCCGGGCGTAGAAGCGGGCAACGCCATTGCCGATGTTGTTTTTGGGGATTACAATCCCTCCGGGAAATTGACGGCCACTTGGCCCAGAAACGTAGGACAGATTCCCATTTACCACAGCATGAAAAATACAGGCAGACCGGCCGAATCCAAAGAATTCCAAAAATTTAAATCCAATTATCTGGATGCGCCCAATTCCCCATTGCTTCCCTTTGGCCACGGATTAAGTTATACGGAATTCGAGTATTCCGACTTGAAACTGAACACATCCGAAATAGGAACAGATGAAGCCCTCACAGTAACCGTTAGTCTCAAAAATACAGGTAACTATGATGGTGAAGAAGTGGTTCAACTCTATCTTCGGGATGTCGTTCGCAGTATCACCCCAGCGATGCGAAAGCTTAAGGGATTTAAAAAGGTTTTCCTGAAAAAAGGGGAAACCAAGCTCGTGACTTTAAAACTAAAACCGGAAGATTTGAAGTTTTACAATAGTGATCTGGATTTTGTAGCGGAGCCCGGAGCGTTTGAAATTTTTGTAGGAACGGATTCCAATGCCGATTTAAAAACATCCTTCCATCTAAAATAAATGATTGTGCCCAGAATATGTATCCCAGTATTCCTATTGGTATTTTGCCTCTCCTGCAAACAGGAGCGACCTGAAAAAATAACCGAAACCAAAAGACCCAACATCCTCTTTATCATGGCCGATGACCATGCGATGCAAGCCATCAGTGCGTACGGACATCCAATTAGCCAACTGGCGCCGACACCGAACATCGATAGAATCGCCAAAAATGGCGCCTTATTCAATCATGCCTTCGTGACCAATTCCATTTGCGGGCCCAGCAGGGCGGTTATATTGACCGGAAAACACAGCCATATCAACGGCTTTCGCCAGAACGGCGACCGGTTCGACGGCAGCCAGCCTACTTTACCAAAAATGCTTAAAAAAGCCGGATACCAAACGGCGGTAACCGGCAAATGGCATTTGCATGGCTATCCAGAAGGATTCGATTATTGGAAAATCATTGTGGACCAAGGCCAATATTATAATCCCGATTTTATCGGGCAAGGCGGTGATACCGTTCGTATATCAGGTTATGCCACGGACATCATTACCGATGATGCCCTCGACTGGATCGAGAACAAACGCAACGATAGTTTACCTTTCTTTATGATGGTTCACCACAAGGCCCCTCATAGAAACTGGATGCCCCCATTACGGCATGTGAACAAGTATGATTCCGTGCAGTTTCCGCTTCCGGACACCTATTTTCCGGATTTCAAAAACCAAAGGGCCGCCCAAGAACAGTTGCAGACTATTTATGAGGATATGTACGAGGGCCACGACCTGAAAATGTCGAAAGAATACGGCAGTACCGAACTCGCTTCCAACCCTTGGACCACTGACTTCGAACGGATGACCCCCGAACAGCGCAACCAATGGAACGAGGCTTACCTGCCCGATAACAACGCCTTTTGGAAAGCCGACCTCCACGGAAAGGAACTCGACGAATACAAAGGCCAGCGCTACCTTCGGGACTATTTGGCCACCGTTGCGGCCGTGGACGATGGGGTAGGCAAGATTTTGGATTATCTCGAACAAAACGACCTAGACGAAAACACGCTGGTAGTCTAAACCTCCGACCAAGGTTTCTGGATGGGAGAAAATGGCTGGTTCGACAAGCGTTTATGTACGAAGAATCGTTCGGAACGCCCCTGATGATGCAGCTGCCCGGCACTATTGCGGCGGGAAAAGAAGTAACCGCCATGGTACAGAACCTGGACTTCGCCCAGACCTTTCTCGATTTTGCCGACGCTTCCGAAATGGGTGACGAAATGCAAGGCCAATCGTTTAAGGGGATATTGGATGGCAGTATGGACGAGGTCGATTTTAGGGATATAGTGTATTACCACTACTACGATTACCCCGCCTTTCACATGGCCAAAAAGCATTACGGCATCCGAACAAAACGCTACAAACTCATCCATTTTTACGACGACATCGATACTTGGGAATTCTACGACCTTGAAAAAGACACCAAAGAGCTGACCAACAGTATCGATGAAGAAGCCTATGCCGATGTGGTACAATCGATGCACCTAAAGCTCGACAGTGTTCAAAAGGTCTATATGGTAACTGACCGGGAATTTGAACAGGCCCCTAAAGAAGCAATCGAGCGAGCCAATAGGATGTTTGAGAAGTTACGGGGTACACCGATTCAATAAAATCACAATTTGATTCTAAAGAAAGTTCTCCTAGGTTGAAAAGTTTTCCGAACACCGGAGGAAGACGACCACTAATTGAAAACCATCCTATTTCCCCCCAAATAATTTTCTTGATAAAGCACTAAACCCCTTTTTTATCGGGATAAACATCCTTTTGGGATAAGGGCCTAAATCCGACAACGAGAATGTGGCGAATACGTTTGGCTTTACGTAGGGGCGCAGGTATTCTGAAAAAGAGTATTTCTCCTTGCTTCGAAATTGCAGACTGTTGATAATATCGGTTATAATTTCAATCCAATATACCCCTTTTCTGTAAGTACCTTGGGTTGGTGTCTCGTTCTCAAGTATATGTCTGTATTGCAAATATGGAAAGTTGATCCCGCACTCAACGGCAAGACTCGTTGACAAATTGTGGCGACCGTTGACTTCGATAAGTTTATAGATGCCGGTTCGGTCATCCATCTTGAACTCGGTACAGGCATAACCATTAAAGCCCAGCGCCTTTAAAATTTTTCTGCCAGGCTCGATTACCTCTGGAATATCCTTGCTCAACACGACTCTAGGCGACCCCCACCATGGCGGTGCGTTTCTAATATGCTGGGCGGTAAATTCGACCAAGGGTTCGCCCTCCCAGAAATAGGCGTTATAATTTACTACGTTAATATCATCCCCGGGAATAATTTCCTGTAGCATGACCTCAAGCCCTGCATCTACCGATTGATTATAAACCGAAATCAGTTCCTTTTCGTTTTCCACCACAAACATCTTACGTTTGAAATGATCAAAAAAGAGATGACTTTGACTGGGTTTGACAAGACATGGAAAATCGACGCGTTTCGCATAGTCAAAAACATCCTTTACACTTCTCGGAGTTATCGTTTTTGGCGCAGGAATTCCATGCTCGTCCGCAATGGCGTAGGTATACTTTTTTTCTATAAACTTCTGTACGACGTTCCAATCAGGGCAGGGCACATTGAAATGTTTTTCGAGGATCTCCTTATTTTTTACAACGGCCACCAAAGTCTCATCGGATGCCGGATATAAAATGCCATCGCCAAATTGCGCCGCGTTTTTCAATAGCAGTTCAATAAATTCCTTTTCATGGGTTTCGGGATGTGGTGAAGCCACACTGTGCGTAACATATTTGGACAAATACGCCACATCTTCTTCTTTGTAATGCAGTACAACGATCGGCACACCCATGACGCCGAGGGCACGAACAACTCCTAAAGCCGGCTGCTGTCCGGAAAGTACGTAAGCAGGTTTTAAATTCAAAATTCCGTTTTATTTAGTAGCACAATTGTAGTTACATCCCTTGTATAACGAAACAAACCACAAAATTGATATACGCTCATTATATTTTATAATTCCTCTTTCAATCTTACCTGATTTGGAGTGATGATGGCATCTGTTTTGGACGAACACTGCCACTTTGAAAATTACTGCAATGATATAAAAAATTAAGGCGGCTTGAGCTTTAAATCCCTTACTTCCGCTCCGTAATCACCCCGATTTCTCCGATTGACATCCTAAAATTCTCACCATCAGTTTTCGTTCCCTTCAATTTGATATACCGCGCCTTTGTTCGATTAAAATCAACAGTCTGTTCTATACGGTTGTTCACCACGTTCCCAAATTCGCCCTCGGCCACGGACTTCCAATCTACACCGTTCGAACTAACGGAGAACTCGTAATTGGTAATGATTCCAAAAGGATAGCGTTCTTGGATGGGCCAATAGGTAAAGCCTTCCAGGGTTTGTATTTTCCCCAGGTCGATAACCAATTCTTGGGGGGATTTTGCGCCTTCGGCCGATGCCCAGAAGGTATCTGGATTATCGTCTATAGCCTTCATGGCGTCCACAACGTTCCCGGTGGATACGTCTATAACTTTCCAATCCTTCTTGGAGATATCGAAATGTTTGAGGCTGCTTTCCGTCGTATTTTCAGTTTCGGGATCATAGGCAATGGCCCTAAGCGTGGTCGGTGCATCTATTAAAAATGATGTTTCGAATTTTGGGGAAGCCGCTGTAGGGGTACTACCATCTAAAGTAAAATGAATGGCTACATTTGTGTCAGGTACCGATAGTGTCACCATTCCATTTCGCTTTCTTTGGATGTCCGGCACCGATAGCAAATTGGGCGCACGATAGAGCTCGATGTTCGAAATCGCCAATGGTCCCTTGGCATCTAAAAATTTGACCCTTATTTTTGACACCTTTATGGGATCAAAACGCAATATCCGTTTGTATCCAATCGTCGTTTGCCCATCGATTTCACGCCATTGGCCTTCGACCTCAGCCTCCACTATAAAATTTTTGACCCGTTGCCCTAGCGGGATATATTCTTGCACTAGGATGCGGTTGACTTCGGTAGGCTCGTCGAATTCAAAGCTGATGGATGACGCAATTACCGTATCGTTGGTCGCCCAATAGGTTTCAGGATTACCATCGTTTACCTTATTAGCGCCATACTGCGGACTACTTTCGCGTTCATCGGAAGCATTCACTTTAGTGTTTTTAGCAAGTTCGGTCTCGAAATCCCGGTCCAATTGTTGCCGCAGTGCCATCAATTGTTTTACATCGGTTTCATGAACCAGACCACGCTCATCGACGGGGAGGTTGAGTAGCAGGCTGGCATTTCTTCCTACGGATCGGTAATAGATATCCAACAGATGGGGCAAGGTCTTGACCTGATGATCTTCCGCGGGATGATAGTACCAGCCGGGACGTATGGAGACGTCGGCCTCGGCAGGAAGCCAGTGGGTACCGTCTTCATGACCGGAACGTAATTCTTTGTAGCGCGGCCATCCGGGATATATCTCGTCACGCCGCATGATACTCCAATTGGTCTCGTTG
>JAGXIC010000177.1 GCA_024635875.1 Pricia sp. | reverse complement strand
CTCCCTATAATGATAAGAACGAGCCCGCCCAAGTAAGTGATGACGGCCGCATTTGGGTCGGGGGGTTGGCCTTGAAAATAGACAAGGATGGTACAGGACTTGAGGTCGTGGGCCATAATTTTCGAAACTCGTACGAAGTTGCGTTGGATTCCTATGGGAATATGTGGCAGAACGACAATGATGACCAAGTGGAAACATGCCGGGTTACGTGGCTCATGGAAGGAGGCAATGCAGGCTATTTCAACGCCAATGGCAAACGCACTTGGCAGGCCGATCAGAAGCCGGGACAGGACATTTTTACGGCCCATTGGCATCAAGACGACCCGGGTGTAATGCCAGCGGGAGACAATACCGGCGCTGGATCGCCTACCGGAGTAGTGGTTTACGAAGGTGATGCCTTTGGTCCCGATTATCGCGGAATGCTCCTAAGTGCCGATGCAGGCCGCAACGTCATCTTTGCATATCAACCTTCAGCCCAGGGCGCAGGGTTTGATTTGGAGCGACACGATTTAATCGCCTCCACCCAAGAAAATACGGAGGGTTATGTCTGGAACGAAATCGATGACGACCAACGCAAATGGTTCCGGCCCAGCGATGTGGCGGTCGGAACCGATGGGGCCATTTACGTTTCCGACTGGTACGACCCAGTGGTAGGGGGGCACCAAATGAAGGACAGCGTGGGCTACGGCCGCATTTATCGCATTACCCCGAAAGGAAAAAAACTGAAAACCCCAAAACTGGATTTGACAACCACGGAAGGCCAGATTGCCGCACTTCTCAATCCCGCGATTAACGTACGGAGTCTGGGCTTTGAAAAATTGTTGGCCCAAGGCGAACAAGTCTTGGAAGAAGTCAAAAAAATACTTGATTCCGACAACCCGTATCATCGGTCGCGGGCCGTGTGGTTGCTGTCAGAACTGGGAGAGCAAGGCAAATCTGTTGTAGAGGTAATCTTAAAAAAAGAACCGGATCCGCGGATAAGGGTCGCGGCTTACCGCGCGCTCAAAACTGATGGGAAATCGTTGGTAAAGTATGCCTCCATGGCAGTTGATGACCCTTCGCCCCAAGTCCGCAGGGAGGTCGCAATTTCTTTACGCGATGTTCCATGGGAAGAAAGTGGCCCGTTGGTTAAGGAATTATTTGCCGGTTATGACGGTAAAGATCGATGGTACCTCGATGCATTGGGGGTGGCGATGGAGGGGAAGGAAGAGGTCGCTTACGAAGACTTGCTTTCAGACCAGCCCAAGAATCCTTCGAACTGGTCCGATGCGTTTGCCTCCTTGGTCTGGCGGATACATCCGAAAGCGGCTATAACCGCGTTAAAGGAAAGGGTGTTGATGGAAAGCGGACCCGATAGCCTCAAAAGTCGTGCAGTTGATGCGCTTGCCTTTATCGATGACAAAGCTGCCGTCAAAGCGATGTTTGATTTGAAAGATTCGGCCAATGACGAAACCATAAGCGTTTTGGCAGGGTGGTGGCTCGATTTCAGAAAGACCAACAATTGGTACGCCCTCTGGGACTGGCAATCGGAAACCGGGGAAACTTTTGCTGTTCCCGAGGAAATCACAAAGCTACAGGAAACGCTTTTGGATAAGGCTGTTCCAACCTCCAAAAGAGTCGAGTCCGGCAACCGGATGGCGGGCAGCTTAATCGGAGGTCGGTTGCTGATAAGTATGGCCGCGAAGGAACAACTTTCCCAAGAAATTATCGAAGGGGTTTCCAAAGCAATTTTTAATAGTCCCGGATTGGAGGTCCGCACCTTGGCACGTGACTATTTCAACAATCCGGACGAAAAAAGGTATCCGTTATCCGACATCCTAAAACTAAAAACCGATGTTACAGAAGGACAAACCGTATTTATGGGCAAATGCATTACCTGCCATAAAAACGGAGCGGTAGGCAACGACATAGGGCCCGATTTGTCCTCCATAGGGCAAAAGTTCGCTAAATCGGCTATTCTTGATGCCATAATTCATCCGAACGCATCCATCGTATTCGGCTATAAACCGGTTATGATAAAGACTAAAGAAGGACAGGCTTTCTACGGTTTTCTGCTTTCGGAAGGAGAAACCTCTGTTCTCAAGGACATGGTCGGAAGTAAGATTGTGATTGCTTCCGATGACATAGAAAGTAAAGTAGAAATGAAAACGGGCATTATGCCCAGTGCGGCTTCCCTTGGGCTTACGGAACAAGATTTGGCCGATTTGTCCACTTACTTATTATCCCTGAAAAATAATAGTCTATAAATATTATAGTCGAGTAAAAATAATAGTATGAGCAATGCAGTTACCAGACGGAATGTACTAAAATCTTCCCTTGGATTGTTAAGTCTGGCATATTTGGGCGCCCATGATGCTTTTGCGATGCACAAAGATAAAACGTTTAAAATCGGGGCCTGTGATTGGTCAATCGGAGAAATGGCTGATGTAAATGCCATGAAAATGGGTAAAAAAATCGGGCTTGATGGTGTTCAGGTCAGTTTGGGAACCTTGGGGGACGATATGCACTTAAGACAGGAAAAAGTACAGCAAGAATATAAGGATGCATGCAAAAAATTCGGAATGGCCCTTGGCGGCATTGCCATTGGCGAAATGAACAATATCCCTTATAAATCTGATCCCAGGGCGGAGCAATGGGTTTCCGATAGCATAGACGTCGCCAAAAAATTGGATTGTAAAGTTGTTTTGCTTGCATTCTTCAACAAAGGCGACCTTAAAAACGATGTAGAAGGTACCCAAGAAACTATCCGAAGGCTCAAAAAGGTGGCCCCAAAGGCGGAGGACAATGATATAATCCTGGGTATAGAATCTTGGTTAAGCGCCGAGGAGCATATGGAAATCCTAAACTCTGTTAATTCCCCAAATGTGAAGATATACTATGACGTGGCCAATTCCGATAAAATGGGGTATAACATCTACGATGAGATACGCTGGCTGGGGAAGGAAAATATCTGCGAATTTCACGCCAAAGAGAACGGGTGTTTATTGGGCCAAGGCAAGATTGATTTTCAGGAAGTTCGCAAAGCAATAGATGACATACAATATGAAGGTTGGATACAGATAGAAGGGGCCGTTCCCGAAAATGGCGAAATATTCGAGAGTTATGTGTTGAACAATAGCTACATCCGGTTAATGTTCAATAGTTAAATTTTAGACAATATGTAGGCAACACGCTTTTTAGAGAAATAAGCAATTCGAATTTCAAAGCAATAATAATTTTATTTTAACATTCATTTAAGGTTTTAATTAAATAATCACTATTTTTAACCAATTAACCTAAGAACCTATAATTATGAACAACCCAACTAATAATGTTAAAAAGAGCGGCTTGCTTAAAAATCGTCTCTTTTTTGTAGCTTTTTTATTTTTTGGTGGAATCGTATTTTCCGCCGCCATCGCACAATCGCTGGTCACGGGCACAGTAACCGACGCATCGGGCGCCCCATTACCTGGCGTTAGTGTTGTTGTTGAAGGAACCACTTTAGGGGTTTCGACTGATTTCGATGGCAATTATTCAATCGATGTAGAAAATCCTGATGCTGTATTGGTTTACTCCTACATTGGTTTCCTTACCCAAAAAATTCCAAGAGACGGTCGAAACACGATTGACCTTGAAATGGATGAAGATGTTCAAAATCTTGAGGAGGTTGTAGTAGTCGGCTACGGCACACAAAAGAAGGCTACCCTAACGGGATCTGTCGCTTCGGTAGATGGCGATGCCCTTGAAAAATCGTCATCCCCTAATCTGGGCGCCGCACTTTCAGGAAAGGTTTCTGGATTGTTTATTGATACGGGTCAGGCTACGCCTGGTGCCGATACACCTGCCATTAGGGTACGGGGAACGAACACATTCAATAACTCAGGGGCATTGGTGGTCATCGATGGTATACCGGATCGTGAAGGTGGTATCGCAAGACTCAACCCAGCGGATATTGAAAGTATTTCTGTTTTAAAAGATGCCTCTGCCGCTATTTATGGGGCAAGAGCTGCCAATGGCGTTATTCTGGTCACTACTAAAAAAGGTAAAGTGGGAACCCCTACCGTGAAATTCAATTCGACCTATGGTCTACAAAATTTTACCAGTACGCCCGAAATGCTAAGAGGTGCGGAATATATGGACTTAGTGAACGTTTTAAATGTATATAAACTACCTGTTTCCGAATGGGAATCGGCCCATGCGGGAAGGGGAGCGCCATACACACGTGCTGACAACGGAGAGGTCGTAAACCCAACCTTCGATAATCAAAGAATTGCTAATACCGAGGCAGGAAATGATGCTTGGCTATATCCCGATACGGATTGGATGGATGCAGTAACTACCAAAGGCGCCCCGATAACGCGTCAGAACCTGCAAGTATCCGGAGGCACCGAGAATATTAGATATTTAGCTTCATTAGGATATCTTAGACAGGATGTTAACTTTAAAAATGCCCCTAAGGGCTATCAGCAGTATGACCTCAGACTGAATATGGACGCTACTATTAGCCAATCTTTAAGTATTGATATAGGTTTATATTCTAGACAAGAGAATAACACGCAGAATACACGTGGAGCCAACGCTATTTTTGATGATTTGGTCCGTCAGTACCCTTGGTTTCCCGCCTTCTGGCCTTCTGGAGAGCTGGGTCCAGATATTGAGAACGGAAATAACCCGGCAGTAAGGGTAACGGACAGTCCGGGTTATAATAATACCGGAAATAACTTTGTACAGAGTAATATAGGAATTACGTTCAAAGTTCCCGGTGTTGAAGGACTGCAATTGAGAGGTCAAATGTCCTATGATAAGGCAAACTATGACCGCAAGCAATGGGATCGCCCTTGGACCTTATACACTTGGGATGGCATAAACCGTAATTCCTCAGGGCTTACTGCCGCTCAAAGAGGGCCTGGTGACCCGAGTTTAAGACAAGAGCATACCACCAAAACAGATATTACCGCCATGCTCAATGCTTCATATGAAAGAGAGTTTGGTGATCACTATATTAATTTATTGGGTGGGGTAACTCGAGAATCAACCGAACAACAATTTTTTGGTGCCTTTAAGAGGTATTTCCTCTCCAGCGAATTGGCCCAGTTGGATTTGGGAGGTACCGATGGCCAAAACAGTTATGGAAATGGGTATGAGATCGAACGTTTAAATTACTATGGCCGTCTTAACTATACCTTTAAGGAAAAATACTTGTTGGAATTCTTGTTTAGATACGACGGCTCCTATCTTTTTCCTAAAGAAAATCGCTTTGGGTTTTTCCCAGGGGTATCGGCAGGGTGGGTTCTTACCGAGGAAGATTTCTTTAAAAAGACCTTGCCTTTCGTAGATTTTTTTAAGCTGCGTGCCTCCTATGGGCAATTAGGTAATGATAATGTGGATAGATTTCAATTTCTGAACACCTATCAACTGTCGCAAACCGGACTAGGCACGGTAGTCACGACAGCGTATGAGAGTAATGTGGCGAACCCCAATATTACGTGGGAGACAGCAATATCTCAAAATATTGGTTTCGACCTAAGAACTTGGAACAATAAACTGACTTTAGGCTTCGATCTGTATAAAAATTCAAGGAAGGATATCTTGACCGTGCCCTTGTTAACCCTACCCGAATACAGTGGTATTAACGCGCCAGCGGTGAACATCGGCGAATTTGAGAATACAGGATATGAAATATCCCTAGGTTTGAACGGAGGGAATGAAGAATTTAACTATAACTTCACTTTCAATTTTAGTGATTCTAACAACAAACTGGTGTATTTTGACGAACCGCCCCTGGAAGACCGCCCTTGGCAACGGCAGACGGGTGGGGAAATCGGTAGACCCCTACTTTACAAATTCGACGGAGTATTTCGGACACAGGCCGAGATTGATAGCGAGATCTTGGACTACAGCGGCGTAACCCCCGAATTAAAGCCGGGCGATGCACGGGTAATCGACATTAGTGGAGATGGTACAATCGGGCCGGAGGATAAAATCAGAACAGGAGGTAGTGCTTTTGCGGATACACAATTCGGGTTCAATACCGCCTTAGAGTACAAAAACATTGATTTTAGTATGTACTGGAACGGTGCGGCCGGTGGGTATAGTAACTATGAATGGAGCTTTATGTCGGGTACGTTGGCCAACGTACAGCGCGAAGTCAGGGACCGTGCTTGGTCACTTGACAATCTTGATGCCCCCAAACCTAGATTGGCCGATAGGGGCGATCAATGGTACTCTGGCCAAACCGATGCCTACTTGACTACAAGAGATTATTTTCGATTGAAAAATCTAGAACTTGGCTACACTTTCGAGCAAGGAATTATCGAGCAGATTGGGGCCCAGAATTTACGAATCTCGGTATCCGGCACCAATTTGATTACTATTACGGATTATCCCTTTGACCCTGAAGTGATTCAGGTAAGTAATAGTGATTTGTCTAATAACGGAGTTGGACAAGATGATTCAACCCAGGGAGTCAGTGGAGGACGAACTTCCAATGGCGGCATCTATCCTATGTTAAAAACAATCAATGTCGGATTACAAATAACTTTTTAAGAATCAAATAATTTCTACTATATTTATTAAAAATAATTGACATGAAAAATAATATTCTAAAGATTACGGCCTTTGCGGTTTTCGGGCTGCTAATGGCTAGTTGTAACAAAGATGTTTTGGAGACGCAGCCGTTGAGTCAAGCGTCGGAACAGAATGTTTGGTCAGATAACAAATTGGCCGAAGCTGCCGTTTTGGATCTGTACCAAGGTACATGGGCAGGCACACTGACCCGTGAGGAAACTACGGACGCTTTTACCGACCAGGCCGTTTTTACACACCCCGGTCGCGGTGTCGATGGCTATACCGAAGGCAAGATGAACCCTGCAGGCAACTTTATGGATATGCAATGGTTTAGTTGGCCAGAATTGTATCCTTTTATTCGTAATGCAAATATTGCCATAGCGAGACTTACTGAAAATGAGGCCGGTTTCGACCAAGGCTTCGTAGATCAACTCCTAGGGGAAGCCTATTTTATGAGGGCTTTTTATTACACACAACTGATGCGACAGTTCGGTGGCGTTCCGCTTTTGACCGAGCCCTTAACTTTAGATAGCGAAGCGAATAATCCCAGAGGTACTTTTGAAGAAACGATAAACCTTATCCTTGCCGATTTAGATCGAGCCGAAACATTACTCCAAGATGCCCCACCGAGTAAAGCTAGGGCGCACAAACTTACCGTTTTGGCACTTCGATCAAGGGTGTTAACCCATGCGGCCAGTGATTTGTATGAACCTTCAAAAGCTTCAAGGGTATCTACCATTGCGTCATACAGTAATCCGGAATTGATCGGCTGGACCAGCGGCTCACAAACCGACCGTTGGCAAGCTGCAAAAGCTGCTTCTAAAGCTTTGCTGGATGCCACTACTGGCTACAAGCTCGATTACTCCGCTCCCGCTGCACAAGAGGAAGCCATTCAGAATTATGAAGATATTTGGCTCCAAGGAGACCAAAACCAAGATTTTATCTGGGGTCGATTGGTCGAGGAATTCGGCTTTAGTTCAAGGACCTACCCTGGAGGTGACGGCTGGTCGCAAGGTCCTGGAATGGTAGCCTTGTACCACGGTCCGAACGGCTACCACGAATGGGCAGGTACTACGCCAACAGAAGCTTTGGTATCCAAATATAGTTTTGCTGATGGTACAGCCTTCGATTGGGACAATCCCGTTCACGCTGCCGCCCCCTATGATAATCGTGAGGCACGCTTTTACTCCACTTTTCTTTATGATGGCGGACCTTGGAAGCAACGTACCGACGATGTGGTCAAATTCGACAGGTTTAATGAGATTCAGACTGGCTATTACACCTTGTCCGATGGCACTATTATCAATGGTGTAGATACCCGGCAAGGACCTGTAGAAGATTGGAACGGCTCAAGAACGGGTTATTATTTCAGAAAATTTGCCGACCCTACCGAACCGGCATCATGGCCTAACAACTTGCAAAAAGTTGATGCACCTTATATTCGATATACCGAAGTGTTATTGAACTATGTAGAGGCGAATATCAATACCAACGATGAAGGTGAGGCTAAATCGTGGCTGAACAGATTACGGTTCAGAAACGGCCTACCGGCCTTAACTGAATCCGGTGATGCGTTATTGGAACTGTATAAGCGGGAACGCGATAAAGAATTGGTCAATGAAGATGCGCGACTGTTCGATATGAAGCGTTGGCTAGAAGGCCCTCAATCATTGAACAAGCAAGTGCAACAGATTACGATTCAAGCCAAACAAAAGCCCGGTACTACTGTTGCTGCGACTGATTATAGGAAGGATACATCATTGTTCGATTACACATATAAGCCGACAAATATTGTTTTTGAAAACAGGTTATGGCAAGATCATGTTTATTTTATGCCCATAAAGCAAGAGGAAATCGATAAGGATGGTTCTCTAATTCAGAATCCGGGATATTAGTAGAATCCATTTAATTTATAAATTTGACTAACCCTTAGCTTAATTGCGGGGTTATTCTTATTTTGCGCCAATTTGAATATCTTTTTGAGAGATGAAAAATTCGTTATGTTACGTTGTATTAGGTCTACTTTTGTTGTCTTGCGAGCAAAAGTCAAAAACCCTGTTTTCAATGCTTTCCTCTTCTGAAACAGGAATAGATTTTAAAAATGCGCTAACGGAGACCCATAAACACAATTACTTTACCTACCCTTATATGTATTTAGGTGGAGGGGTTTCTACCGGCGATATCAACAATGATGGTTTGGAGGATATATTCTTTACGGGGAATATGGTCGAAAATAAACTATACCTCAACAAGGGCAATCTAAAATTCGAGGATATTTCGGTAAGTGCCGGTATTCAAGGTGATGATCGTTGGTATTCGGGCACTACCTTTGTAGATATTAACCAAGATGGTTATTTGGATATCTATTGCTCAGTGAGCGGTAAAAATCCACCACATAACAATGTACTGTACATCAATAACAAAGACAATACCTTCACCGAAAAAGCAGCGGAATATGGTATCGACCATGATGGGCAGAGTATGCAATCGGTTTTTTTCGATTACGATAAAGATGGAGACCTTGATCTGTATATCATCAACTACCCGCCTACAAGCTTTGTGGCCCCTATCGAGTACTACGCGTACCAGCTCGAAAATCATTCTGAAGAAGATTCAGATAAGCTTTTCCGGAACGATAATGGCCATTTTACCGATGTCACCAAAGAAGCCGGACTTAGTAATTTCGGTCTCAGTTTAGGTGTAGTAGCTGCAGATGTGAATAATGACGGTTATACCGATATCTTTATCTCAAACGATTTTAATGCTCCCGACTTTTTATTTGTAAACAACCAAGATGGGACGTTTACTAATCAAATCAATACCAGTTTGCAACAGACCTCGTTTTTTGGAATGGGCGCGGATATCGCTGATTTCAACAACGACGGCTTTATGGATATTTTTCAATTGGATATGTCTGCTCCTGACCATTACCGTTCCAAGGCCAATATGGGTGCAATGGATACCGAGGCATTTTACAGTTCCGTGAAGTCTGGACTGCACCATCAGTATATGCAGAACTCTTTGCAAATGAACAACGGAAATGTACCAGGGGAGCTTCCCTTGTTCAGCAACGTATCGCGCTTGGCTGGGGTCTCCTCTACTGATTGGAGTTGGGGTGGATTGCTTGCCGATTTTGATAATGACGGCTGGAAAGACCTGTTCGTCACCAATGGCATTCGACGTGATGTCAACAACAAAGACTTTTATGCCAAATACAGGGATTTTTTCAAAAAAATGGAAAACGACCCTAACTATAAAAATAAGGAGGAAGAGGTGGGACTGTTAAAATATCTCGAAGAACTACCTTCCGAGAAATTGAGCAATTACATGTTCCAAAACAATCGCGACCTTACTTTCTCCAAAAAAACCGAAGAGTGGGGTTTTGAGGAGAAAACATTTTCCAATGGTGTGGCCTATTCCGATTTGGACAATGATGGCGATTTAGATTTGGTCATCAACAATTTGGAAGATACCGCAAGTATTTATCGGAACAACACCTCCGGCTCTAATCAATTGACCCTTGACCTAAGGGGAGGAAGTGAAGTTTTGCCCAATGGAAGCAAAGTTACGGTCTATACTTCCGAAGGTATGCAGGTACAGGAATACAATACAGTTCGCGGCTATTTATCATCCGTATCACCGTTGATTCATTTTGGTCTCGGAAAAGTACAAAAGGTGGATAGTATTTTGGTCGCCTGGCCAAATGGATTTACAACGAAACTTACTGGTGTGCCGGCGAATCAAAAGCTTAGCGTTGAATACGATGAAAAGAAATCATTTAAAACCCCATCGTCCGAAACGGATATTCACCAAAAACAGTTTGAAACTGTCGCTGTCGATACCACAGATCTCTTCAAGCATGAGGAAAACGATTATCCCGATTTTAAAAAAGAAGTGCTATTGCCGCATCGAACTTCCACTTTAGGGCCTGCACTTGCTACTGGCGACTTAAACGGCGACGGTACGGAAGATTATATAGTGGGTGGTGCTGTGGGGCAAGCGCCAGCGGTCTATATTCAAGATAAAAAAGGCCATTTCCAAGTTTTGAACATCCCGGAGCTCTCCGAAGATAAATATCATGAAGATTTGGGCATATTGATTTTTGATTTCGATAACGATGGCGATAACGATTTTTATATAGCCAGTGGCGGCAATGAGTTTAAAGAGAATTCATTGGGTTACGAGGATAGATTATACATGAATATTGGCGAAAATAAATTCAGGCCAACTAGAGGCGTACTCCCTAAAATTACAACAAGTGGTTTAAATGTAACGGCTTCCGATTATGATCATGATGGTGATCTGGACCTGTTTTTAGGTGGACGATTACTACCCCAGAAATATCCCTATCCCGTGGATTCTTATATTTTGGAAAACATCAGTGAACCTGAAACACCTAGATTCGTCGATGCCACCGAAAAAGTACTGCCTGAACTAAATGAACTGGGCCTTGTTACGGCCTCAAGCTGGGTAGACTTTGATAATGATGGTTGGGACGATCTTGTGGTGGTGGGCGAATGGATGCCTGTGAAGTTTTATAAGAACAACCATGGAAGTTTTAAAGATGTTTCCGATCAAATGCTATCTGGCAATACTTCCGGATGGTGGTTCGACGTTCAAAAAGGAGATTTTGACAACGACGGCGACCAAGACTTAGTTTTGGGTAATTTAGGGAAAAACTATAAATACCAAGCCACCGAAGCAACGCCTTTTAAAATCTATCTTAATGATTTTGATGGTAACCAAAGCTCCGATATAGTGTTGAGCTATAAAAAAGGAGAGACAGAATTCCCTGTCCGTGGTCGGCAATGCTCATCACAGCAGATGCCTGCGATTAAATCAAAATTCAAGGATTACAACTCATTCGCTCGTGCGAATTTGAAACAGATTTACACCAGCAAGCTTTTGGAAGAATCTTTAAGTTATGAAATTACCTCGTTCGAAAGTGTATATCTTGAAAATGAAAATGGGAAGTTTTTTGCAAGGCCACTGCCCCAATTGGCCCAACTATCAAGTATCAATAAATTTGTAGTCGACGATTTCAACTCCGATGGCAATTTAGATGTGGTATTAGCGGGAAATCTGTATAACGCAGAAGTTGAAACCCCCCGTGGCGATGCCAGTTTCGGTCTTTATCTCCAAGGCGACGGAGCAGGTAATTTTGAAACAAGAACGATGATGGAATCGGGCCTAAAAATAGTCGGTGATGTCCGTGGCATGGCGGAAATTTCGATTTCAGGCAAAAAACATCTTTTAGTGGCAAAAAACGATGACCTACTTCAACTTATCAAAGTGAATTAAAACGCCACTTCCGTTCTCTTCTATCTTGACATCTTTTTTTAGATATCATAGCAATAAACTGTATTTCAAAACATCAAATGAAGAAGAAGTACTTTTTAAATGGCGGAATCGGAATAACGGCTTCATTCATCATCGCACTTATATATCATTGTAAAAATCCTAAACTGGAATCGGATTATTTTAGTCCAAAAGTATTAGCCACACACTTTAACAGTGAGAATTACGTCGGCTCTGAAACATGTATGGAATGCCATGCTGATATCTATTCCAGCTATCTAAAAACGGCCCATTTCAATACCTCTGCCCCGGTCAACGAAGAAAATATCTTGGGCAGTTTTGAACCTGGATCGAATATCCTGAATCTTGAATATGTAACGTTTACTATGGAACGAAAAAGAGATTCGTTCTACCAGCAGACCCTGTTCAAGAATAGGGCTGAAAAAAAACCGCCCTCAACGTTCGATATCGTAGTTGGGTCTGGGGTTAGAGGACAATCGTATGCTACGTGGAAAGGCAATGAATTATTTCAATTACAAACATCGTATCACACACCTACCAACAGTTGGGTAAATAGTCCGGGTTTCCCAACATTTGCTGACAGAGATAGACCTGTCAGGGACGCATGCCTGAAATGCCATGTTACCTTTGCCACAAACCTCGATTTTTCAGGTCAAGGTAATCGGTATGATAAAGAAAAAATGATCTACGGAATAACCTGTGAAAAATGTCACCGCCCCTCTGAAAAACATGTAGTTTATCATCGAAAAAATCCAGGAGACGAAACAGCAAATTTCATGTTGCCCTTAGACTCCCTTTCCAGACAACAACGTCTGGATGTTTGTGCACAATGTCATTCAGGTTCGCGAAATCGTTTGATACAAGGAAATTCCTTTTCCTTTCTTGCAGGGGAAAATTTGGACGAATACGCTAGAAATTTGCATAAAACCAATCCGGACGAGAAGCTAGACGTACACGGCAATCAGTACGG
>JAGXIC010000176.1 GCA_024635875.1 Pricia sp. | reverse complement strand
GGGTCAGGATAAGGGATTTTACCAATGAATATCTTGGGCATCCGGAAAACGGAATCGATTTCAGTTTTGTGGTCGTCGAAAACGGCTCGGTTTGGAGCAATATTCAGGAAAAGGCCATAAAATTCAATGCGGACCTCATCGTGGTAGGCACTAAGGGGATTAGCCCTGTTCGCGAATTCTTATTGGGAAGTACCACAAAGTCACTCATCAAAAATGCACCGTGCCCTGTGTTGGCGGTACCGGAAGGAGCCGGAATCGAAAACCTCAACACCATGGTCTACGCTACCGATTTTGAACAGGCCGACATTTTTGCCATCAACCGCTTGGTCAAGATCGCGGAAAAATTCGACGCCGGAATCAAGGTGTTGCACATTACTACCAGAAATGAATACGCGGGGGAGGAACTAATGGAATGGTTCAAGGAAATGCTCGAACAAAAAACAAGCTATGAAAATATGGAATTCACGCTAATCTTTTCGGACAGGATATTTAGCGAACTCAATGGATATCTGAACGATACGAAAGCGGACCTATTGGTCATGTTGGAACGGAAGGATAGTAATTTCTTCGAGAAATACATCAAGAAAGATATGGTCATAAAAATGGTATCGGAGATTACCGTACCGCTATTGAGTTTTAATAGTGTAGGGTTATAACTAGTCAAGTTCACGGCATCCTAAAATGACCAATAGCATATTCCCTTCCTTTGGTATCAATTACTTTGAAAAATATAATCTAAAATATCCGATTATGAAAATTAGATTAGGCATTCTTGTGCTGATGTTCGGGCTTTCCCTTTCGGCCCAGGATACTGAGACGTTCAGTTCTTACGAGACTTTGGAAGGTGTAAAGACCATCCAAATTGAGAATAACCTTTGCGCCATACTTTACCCGACCCACTTTTTTGGGGTACAGATCAAGGGCGATAAACGCCTAAAGGATATCATTAAATGGGATTTCAAGGATTCTGTTCTGAAACTCTATACCTCAGGGGAGAATACTATAGCAAGCTATGCGGAAATAACGCTTTACGTTAAGGATTTTGAGGAATTACGGCTTTCGGGGAACGCCTCGGTCCAGACGGATGAAAAAATGGTTATGGAAACCTTTATTTTGAACTCAGGTGGAAATAGTAGTTATAACTTTCCTATGGAATGCACTGCTTTTACGCTGATTTCAGCAGGGGAAAGCACCGGTTATCTTGACCTTACGGCGGAGAGCGTACGCGTACAAACTAAAAACAACGCAAGTACCTCCCTAAAAGTCTTGGGCGGCAAAGTTAATGTGGAACTAACCGATGACAGTATCGTAGGTTTGAGGGGATCTGCGCAAGCCTTAAGCGCAACAGTGGACAAAAAGGCCATATTGACGGCCTGGGGGTTGAAGGCGGAAGATGTATACCTGTTTTCTTCCGGTACGGCAGATATAGAAATCTATGCGAAAAACAGGTTGAAAATCAATGGACAGGCAAACTCGAAGATATATGTGACCGGTAATCCTCGACAAATAGATACTATCAATATTAATAAAAAAACGAAGATTTTTTACCGCGCCCGAAATTGAATTACCCGTGATAGCGGTAATTTGCCCCATATGTTTACAACTCTATATTTAGCTTAAATATATTATTATCAGCTTTTTAAGCTTAAAAACATATTATTAACTTTCCTATTAAGTGTTAAAAAAAAACTAAAATAGTACCTTTTTATACATAGTACTGTAACAAAATAAACCTCACCTCGTCTATCAGTTGTAAGTCAATTAAAAAACAATAAATAAATCCTAGAAATCATGAAATCATCGATTACAAGAACAGCAACGGAATCAAAAACAGGACGGTACTTCTCATCCTTAGGAGGATGTAAAAGAACCCAATGGGCACAGTTCAGAAATTTCAACCGTTAATCAAAATCAAAATCAAAAAGTAACAATATAATAACAAAAGTCATGAAAGCATCAATCACAAAAACAGTAACAGAATCAAGAACAGGACAGTACTTTTCAACCCTTGGCAGCAGCAAAAGGGCACAATGGGCACAGTTCCGGAACTTTAATCGCTAATCACGGTTATTGGACTCCAAGGGAGTCGTAACTCCCAAAATATCAATCATTTAAACTTATAGTTATGAAAATACTCATCAATCAGTCGCCAATAGAATCTAGAAGGTCCTCTTTCTTTACCCATTTCAAGGACAGTAAGCGGATACGTTGGGCGGAATCACGTCAGTACCGACATTAATCGGGGTATCGGTTAAATGGCATTCAAATGGGATAAACCTTCATCAAGTTTATCCCATTTCTTATTTCCTTATCCCATCTTGACCATTTTTGACCACCTGATACTCCAAAACTGACATAAATCATATTTGCTGTAGCGCCACTACCCTACCTTCGATAAAAATAAGGATAATGAAATTAGTTTTGACCCTATTTTTTTCCGTAATGCTGCTAATGTCCCCATTGGGACAAGATCAGCTACATGCCGTGGAGGCGACATACGACGGACAATCCGGAGGCGTTTTTTATTTCGTGGATATGGAAGGTTCTTCTTATGTATTCAACGATATCGAGCCCAAGGCCAAAGAAAAATACGACCTTACCGACACCCGATTTGAGGGAAGAAAATTTACGGTAGTATACCGAATAGATTACCAAATTGAAAAAGACAAGGAACAGCAAGAGGAACAACAGGAGCCAGAAGAACAGGAAGCAATAGTTGAAGAGGATGAGGAAAGTGAAGAGGAATACGATTATGGGGAATGTATAATCGTCGACCTAGAACCTGTTGGGTAACACTGATAACAATCTAAATCACAAATAATGTCAATAGCCGATCTTTACGATTCCGGAGCGCATCAGAGCAACATGGCCCATTTCGCGGCCATCGTTAGCTTAGCCACCGTAGACATGTCCATCACTTCCGAAGAGGAAAGCGTGTTAAAGCGTCTGGCCTTTAAACTTGATATTTCGGAAGAGGAATACAAACATATCCTTAAGAATCCGGATACTCATTCCCTGGTTCCCCCCTACGATCTGGAAACCAGATTGGAACGGCTACATGACTTGTTCGGAATCATCTATGCCGATCATGAAATCGACGAGGCGGAGAGACGATTGGTCCATAAATACGCCATTGCCCTTGGTTTTTCCGAAGAAAGCGCCAAAAAAGAAATACAGAAATGTATTCGGGTGTTCGGTACGAACGCTGAGTTCGAATATTAAAAATGTATCAATTCATCCTGACAACCTCAGATTTAACGACAGCACCCTATAATTCTTCATAACCGGACTTTCATTTGCATTGTAACATAAGCCTGGTCGCGTTCCAAAACTTTTTGGAGGTGGGGTTCGGAGCCAATGTATCTTCCTCATCGCTCAAAAATGTGCTTACCAACAGCTTTAGGTACTGCAATTGGTTGTTGTCGTTTCTCAGGTATTCAAAGGCCATGTTCCAAGTATCGAATTCCTTGGTCTCTATGACTTCATGGGAAAGCAGCCTGACATCCGAATGCATAGCATCCGCCTTGATTTATCGTAGAGCTAGAGTACCTTAATCTGGTTTCCCTCGAAATATTGGATAAAATGGCCATCATGATAAAGCAGACAACCGGTAATTCCTCTTTTTTTATTGCTCTCGCGAGACTTTTCGAGCATTTGCCACAATGAGCTGTCGCCAAGAACGGCATTGGCTTTAGATCGGTAAACTAAACAATACATATGGTACTGGTTATCAGTTATGGGTTTGGTAAATATCCTCATTGGCTGTTAGTTTTGAAAGGTAGCCCAGTTTTGAAAGTAGGGTCATGATATTTATCATGTTAATAATCAATCAAGAATACGACCATCTTCCATTTGAATGATTCGGTCGGTACGTTTGGCGAAATCCTCGTCGTGGGTCACGACCAATAGCGAAAGTCCTTCCTCCTCTTTAAGCCTCTTGAAAATACTGAATACGTTCTCGGAATTATGGCTGTCGAGATTTCCGGTGGGTTCATCGCCCATAAGAATTGTGGGGTTATTGATCAATGCCCTGGCAATAGCCACCCGTTGCTTTTCGCCACCGGAAATCCGGGAGGCGCGCTGTTTGGCCAGGTTGTCAATATGTAACATTTTAAGCTTTTCCATGGCATCGTGCTCAATTTCAGCCTGGGACTTCTCGGCCAGTTTCTTGGCGGGCAGCATCACGTTTTCAAGAACACTGAATTCGGATAACAGGTAATGGAACTGAAACACAAAGCCGATATTCTTGTTACGTATCCGAGACAGTTCTTGATGCGGGCGACCGGTAACCAGTTCGTCGTTCAAATACAGCTCGCCGGTATATTCCGTATCCATAGTCGAAAGAATATAGAGCAGTGTAGACTTTCCCGATCCAGATTTTCCCATAATGGAGGCGAATTCCCCTTCCTGAACTCCAAATGAAATATCCTTGAGCACATGAAAATCCTTTGGCTTTAAAAAGTGCTTGTTGATATTTTTTGTCTCTAGAACCAGTTTCATACGCCTACATTAAGTCCCACGGATAATACGTACCGGATCGATACCCTTTGCCTTGTTCGACGGTAGCCACCCCGCCACAAAAGTGGACAATAGTGCGAACACAATCGCTATCAAATAGTAACCGATATTGAAATTAACGGGATACGTTGTTATGGTAGGTAGGGCCTCGGTTTGAAAAGGGGCAGTGTCGATCAATAGGGAAAGTCCGAAGCCGACCAATAGGCCCAGTAATCCGCCAATGACACCGATAATCATGGCTTGGCTCATAAAAATCAGCTGTACGTCGCGTCCGGAAAACCCAGTGGCCTTCAATATGGCAATGTCCTTCATTTTTTCATAGATCAGCATGTTGAAAATATTGTAAATGCCGAACCCGGCAACAATCAAGAGGGTGATCGAGACCGCATAGGTAATCAGGTTACGGATGTTAGAACCTGTCTCGAACGGAACTCAACTCGGGCGCACTGTTGATAATCTGAACAAGCGCATCCCCCTTTCGCACCCGATCGCCTTCTTCGACCAGATTGCGGTCTACGATACCACCCACAGCGGCAAAGGCCTGGTACAAACTGTCTGGCTGAAGTGTTACGGAGGCATAGACCGATTCTGTCAATCGGGTTTTCTGTGGATATATTTTTTCCTCTATTCCGCTACAGGATAACATCGCGATCACAAAGACTAAAATAAAAAGGTAGCGCATAATGGTGGAATTGCAGTACACAAATTAAGGGCAAAATCGATGTCCGGGATATGAGCAAAATCATGTTTGGAGAAAAATTTGGGAATCAATGTCCACCCTTAACTTTCTTAAACCAGCTAAAAATCCAAAACTGACCAATATCATACCCCCTTAATCCAATTTCCTTTAGTTTTGGGCTGAACCCAAGAAAAAGATTATGAGAAGAAACTTAGAAAAAGATGAAGGTGTCAAAATATTGACCGACAATTACATTGGCCATTTGGGATATATTTCCGGTGGCTATCCACACGTAGTGCCAATTACCTACTATTACGACGCCGCTACCCATACCCTAACGAGCTACTCCTCCGAAGGCCATAAGATTACGGCGATGCGAAAAAACCCGTCGGTCTCCCTTTGCGTAGACGAGATTTCTTCGGTAGCCGATTGGCAATCGGTCTTGGTTCACGGAACTTTCGAGGAACTTTCAAATATCGATGCCAAGCACATGTTACGCCAATTTGCTGACGGTGTGAAAGGTATCATCGAACGGTCACCGGAAAAGAACGTCCGGTTTATAAGTGATTTTTCCGCTCGAATCAGCAAGGAAAAGGCACCACTGGTTTTTCGGATCAAGATTGAAGAGATTACCGGTAAGAAAAGGATATCGTAAGTAGCGGGCGGCTGAGACGGCCCTACTCCTTTCGAGCAGAAGTTAGAAACAAACCTAAAATCATAAAACTATTTCGAAATGCTCATCAAAAAATCCAGTACCATCGGTATGCCACAAGTATACCTGTTTCTGATTTTAAAAAGACCTTTACAGATTACAACTGACCGATGTCATATTTTACCCGGCAGGCAGGGGCTAGCTTTGACGTTTAAATAACGTCCATATGTATTCAATATATCTCGGCGGTTAAAAAGCATCGAATTCACACAAATAAATCCAAAAAAAGTCACCATGACAGATTTAACCAGCAGTGAAGTTCTCAACATACTCAACGATAATTATACCGGCCACTTGGGTTTTACCCTAGAGGGCAACCCATTTGTGCTTCCCATCAGCTATTATTATGATAAGGAAGACCACGCTATTATCAGCTACTCCGCCGAGGGCCACAAAATCGATGCCATGCGGAAGAACCCATCGGTATCCCTATTCATAGCGGAAGTGCAATCCGTTTACAACTGGCAATCGGTATTGGTTCACGGTACTTTCGAAGAGCTAAAGGGCACAGATGCCAAGCAGCAATTGCATCAATTTACCGAAGGAATACAAAGTATTATCAAGAATAAGGAGGATAGGGAGACGGAATTTATCAGCGAATTTTCAAGTAAGGGCTACTCCCGTGGCGTTCCCGTAGTCTATCGAATCAAAATTCGTGAAATTACAGGCAAACGCAAGGAAACTTAGCGTAAACAAAACGCCGAACCGAACCTGGGAATACAACTGTTTCCGCTTCGTATATGCC
>JAGXIC010000175.1 GCA_024635875.1 Pricia sp. | reverse complement strand
GCTGCCTGTTTTCGCCCCATACCAGTACATCCTGAAGACTGACAAAGAATTCATAGGAATCGAAGGTGTAGCGCGTATTCAAACGTACCCGGGTGGAAATGGCATACCCGGCATCGGCTTCATCGGGAATGATGCTTTCGAAACCGTGCCGGTATTCCGTTCTTGGCCTGAATTCGCCGTCAAGAGCGAATTGAGCAAATGCCACACTAGAAATCAGTAAGGTCGAGAGTAGTAAAAGGAAGTGCATTTTCATCGGTAGGTGGTTTTAGGATAATCTTCCAGAGCGTACTTGATTTTGAGGAAATTCCTCTAAAGAATGGAAAAGGAATCGCTTATTTATCGGAACCCGACATAGCCAGTTCTCCCTTCATTTCGGTTTCTATCGCCTTTTCATCGGCCGTTGAGAATTTAATGGCCAATGTAGTCAAGGCACTGACCACAACGCATCCGCCAATAATAAAATAGCCGCTGGATACCGCCGATGAAGCTGCTGCGGATTGTGCCGCCTTCATGGCTGCTTCGCCTAAGTTGGAATTGGCGGCCAAAGCCGTAGTTTCCGCCACTGCGGACTTTGATTTTAAGAACATGGCGGCCAAAAATGCTCCCACGTTACCCCCCGCCCCAACAATTCCGGAAATAGAACCAATGGCCTTTTTGTTGATAAAGGGCACTACGGAAAACGTGGCACCTTCTGCCATCTGTACGGTTAAGCTAAAAGCGATCAAGAACAACATGCCAATGGCCAGGCTGGTGGTCATCGAAAAAATGGAAAGCATAAAACCTTCTGCTGCCAGGATAACGGTCAGAAAAAGAACCCTTCCACGAAGTCCTTTCAATTTACCGAAACGGTCACCGAAAAACCCGCCAAGGGTACGCGCAAAAATGTTCATCAAAGCAAACGAAAGCACAAGGTTTCCGGCAGTACTACGGGTGAGTCCAAATGTGTTCTGCAAATAATCGTCCATAGTACCGTACACGGTCAGTTCCATCCCAAAACAGGCTGCGTAGACGATGAACAGGATCCATACCCGGTAATCTTTCAATACGCTCAAGAAACTTTCCTCATCTTTTTTAAAGTTGGGCATTTTACCCGCTTTCTTCAGTTGGGCGAAATTACCTTCCGGGGTATCCTGAGTGAAAAAATAGTAGACAAGCCCCATAAGCATTGCGATTATACCGGCGATAATCATGGAATACCGCCAAGCGATCTCGTCCGCCACGCCAAAACTTACCACTGCCGCAGCAATCAAGGGCATGCCCAAGCGGTTGGCGCCCCCGCCAAGGTTTCCCCATCCTGCGGACGTCGCATTGGCCGTACCTACTATATTAGGTGCGAACATAATAGAGGTATGGAATTGCGTGATGACAAAAGAAGCACCGATAAAACCGATAAATAGGCGACAGATCAAAAATTGCAAAGGGGTCTGAACAAAACCGATCAAGATTACCGGAATAGCTCCCAATATCAACAAATAGGTATAGCATAAACGCGGACCGTATTTGTCACAGAGTTTTCCGATCAATAAACGGGCGAATACGGTACCCGTTACCGCCAAAATAATGGAGTTCCATTTTTGGTCGGGGGTTAAGCCAAGATCTTTGACCACGTCGGGCATAAAGGGTACGATACCGAACCAAGCAAAGAAGCAGATAAAAAAGGCGATCGACGTAATCCAAAAGGTACGGATAGGCATGCTTTTGAGGTCGGTAAGTTTGAGCGTGGTCGCTCTTTTCGATTGTGTTTCCATAAAAAGAATGTTTTAGGGTTTAACGATGGCCAAAACTAAGTATATAATTACGTATTAATACGTAATTATGATATTAATATTGATTTTCTACGTATTTTTATAGGGATGGTAATTATAGGTGTTGAAAATCTTTGGATTGAAAAAAAAGTGTTGATCCCTTTATGGAATATCCAATTGAATCGAATTGGTCGGGCTTTTAAAGCCATAGCTGTGGTATTTCCCATAGCTTTCCAAACGAGTATCAATTCTGTCGTCGATTTCCGACCTGTTAATTTAAGTGGACCGTTTTAATTATTCTTCAAAAATAATACGTAATTATTTCCATATAAACACTAGTTAAATACGTATTAATACGTAATATTGTACTTAGTTTTAAAATATATAGGTATATGCAAACTATCCTTGTAGTAGGAAACGGAATGGTCGGCTACAAATTCTGCGAAAAATTCGTAGCCCGCGCGGAAAGCCGGAATTTCAAATTGGTCGTATTTGGCGAGGAGCCCCGGGCCGCGTACGATCGTGTGCACCTTAGCGCTTATTTTGAAAATAGGGATGCCAAAGCCTTGGAGCTAGCGCCCTTGGACTGGTACTCCGAAAATGGTATCGAACTGGTCGTGAGTGAAAGTGTGACCGATATCCACCATACCAAGAAAACGATTACGACCGCCAGCGAAAAGGAGTTTAGCTATGATTATCTGGTGTTGGCCACCGGATCAGCGCCTTTTGTTCCGCCTATTCAAGGGATTGAAAAAGAGGGGGTATTCGTATACCGTACCATCGAAGATCTAGAGAACATGTTGGCCTATGCCGAAAAAATCAAAAAAATAAAACCGAACGGCAGGGCCGCCATCTTAGGTGGAGGACTGTTGGGCTTGGAAGCAGGAAAAGCCGTGATGGACATGGGCCTGGAACCCCATGTCGTAGAATTCGCCCCTAAACTAATGCCAAGGCAGTTGGACGCAAGAAGTAGTAATGTAATGCAATTGACCTTGGAATCCATGGGCATCCATATCCATGCCAGCAAGGCCACCAACAAAATATTGGGAAACGGTGCTATCACCGGATTGGATTTTGGGGAGGACGATACCTTGGTGGTTGATATGCTGGTCATTTCCGCAGGTATTCGACCTCGTGACGAACTGGGCAAAACCTGTAATCTAGAGATGGGCGTTCGCGGGGGCATCGTGGTCAACGATAAAATGCAGACTTCGGATCCGGATATCTACGCCATCGGCGAAGTGGCCCTTTACAACCAAATGATTTACGGGCTTGTCGCCCCCGGATATGAAATGGCCGAGGTGGCCGTCAACCAAATACTGAAAAAGGAGGATGTAATTATGCGTCCTGAAATCGATATGTCTACCAAACTCAAGCTGATCGGCGTTGATGTAGCCAGTTTTGGTATTCCCTATATGCCAGCGGATAAGGGACTTTCCATTATTTACGAGAATAAGACCAAGGGTATTTATAAACGAATTAATGTCAGTCATGACGGAAAGACCTTATTGGGCGGAATCATGGTCGGGGATGCGGAAGATTATAGCATTCTACACCAGATGTACCTTAATGATATGCCCTTGCCCGATAACGCCGAGGAACTGATCGTAGGGTCAAGGGGCGAAGGAGGCTCCGCTTTCGGGAGTGCGATGGATCTGCCCGATACGGCGATGGTCTGTTCTTGCGAAGCGGTCACAAAAGGGGGAGTCTGTGGCTCCGTTTTGGTAGATGGCAACGAGACCATAAAAGCAGTCGCCATGGCGACCAAGGCGACTACCGGCTGCGGTGGCTGCAAGCCCATGGTCAACGACTTGATCAAAGAAAGTTTAAAGACGCTGGGCAAGACGGTCAAGGAACGGATCTGTGAACATTTCGACTTTTCCCGTCAAGAACTGTTCGATATTGTGAAACTAAAGGATGTCCAAAATTTTGATGATCTATTGGATGATTTTGGTACAGGTCATGGTTGTGAGGTCTGCAAACCAGCGGTTGCGGCCGTTTTTGCGAGTATCTATAACGAAACGGCCAACCGTCAGGATACGATCCAGGACACCAACGATCGGTATTTGGCCAACATACAGCGCAACGGTACCTATTCCGTCGTACCTCGGGTGGCGGCTGGCGAAATTACCCCGAAACAATTAATGGCCATGGGCCGGATAGCCCAGAAATATGATCTATACACCAAAATTACGGGCGGCCAGCGTATTGATATGTTCGGGGCCAAGCTACATGAACTTCCCTTGATTTGGGAAGAACTGATCAAGGAAGGTTTTGAAACCGGCCAGGCCTATGGAAAATCCTTACGTACCGTAAAAAGTTGTGTGGGGTCTACCTGGTGCAGATACGGCATGGATGAAAGCGTAAGCTTTGCCGTAGAAATAGAACATCGCTATAAAGGCATCCGTTCCCCCCATAAATTTAAAGGCGGTGTTTCTGGTTGCATCCGAGAATGTGCCGAGGCACGGGGAAAGGATTTCGGATTTATTGCCGTGGAAGGTGGATGGAACGTTTATGTCGGCGGCAATGGTGGCGCCAATCCCAAACATGCGGTACTGCTGGCCGAAAAAGTGGATAAAGCCGCCGCCTTAACTTACGTAGATCGTTTTATCATGTTCTACATCAAAACGGCTCAACCCTTGCAGCGCACCGCCCCTTGGTTAGAAAAACTGGAAGGCGGAATCACCTACCTTCAGAATGTGGTCATCAACGACTCCTTGGGTATTGCGGCGGAGTTGGATGCCGAAATGCAGGCCTTGGTCGATAGTTACAAATGCGAATGGCAAGAAGCCATCGAAACCCCGGAGATACGCGAGAGATATACCCACTTCGTCAACTCTGAGGAAACCGATAGCAATATTGAATTCGTAGAGCTTCGCGCGCAGAAAATGCCTAAAGAATGGGCGTAAAAAACTAAAATACCTATTATGATAGCAACGCTAAACACCTACGAAACCGTACAGCCGGAAAACGTAAAAACTTGGTTCAAGGCCGCTGCCACCTCAAAATTTCCTAAAAACGGCGGTGCTTGTATTAAATATAAGGACAAGCAAATCGCGGTTTTTAATTTCGCCCGGGAAGCAACGTGGTACGCCTGTCAAAACCTTTGTCCGCATAAAATGGAAATGGTACTCTCTCGCGGAATGATCGGGGAAGAGAACATGGAGGCTAAAGTTGCCTGTCCGCTGCACAAAAACACATTTTCCCTAAAAACGGGGGAGAATCTCAATGGCAGTTTGGAGGGTATTGCCACCTATCCGGTTAAAATCGAAGGCGACTTTGTTTACGTGGGATTCGTGGATTGAGGTAATTGCCATCTTTTTGGCCACAGACCCAAAAAAGGGCGGTAATAACGGGTTTATCTTTCCTCTTCGTATATTAGTCCAAAATATGCTATATGGCTACCACAGACAAATTGTTACGGGCTTTTCAAAAGTTCGACGCTGCAAACGCTCAAGATCCCAATACTGAAATGTATATGGACAATACTTACCCTAAGGAAGTACTGTATGCCATCCGCATGACCGAAAAGCTGAACGATTTTGCGCCCGATGCCTCCGAAGCCCTTCGATTGACGGCACGTTGCCAGCATATCTGTCGGTGGGAAATCCCCAGAAATGCCTACGACATGAACAGGGCGGGCTATTTGAAATGGCGGCAAGATCTTAAAAAGTTCCATGCGCAAAAAGCGGCTGAAATCTTGGAAGATGTCGGCTATTCCCAGGAAACAATCGACAAGGTCGGTTTCCTGTTACAAAAGAAAGCGCTTAAAAAAAATGAGGATACCCAGACCTTGGAGGATGTCATCTGCCTCGTGTTTCTCGAACACTATTTCGAGCCCTTCACCGCCGAGCATGCCGAGGACAAGATTATCGATATCCTTCGGAAAACCTGGCGAAAAATGTCCGAAAAAGGACATGAGGCCGCGATGGGGTTGCCGCTATCCAAGAAATCGCTTGCTTTGGTTTCTAAAGCGGTCAGTTGAACCATTTATTTTAAGTTTCAGTCAAACCCTATGCCCGATAGCAGACAGCAACAGTCCCTTGACTCCGAAACCTTTGTAAGGATCCGGAATAGATATCTGTTGGCGCTGGCGGCAATTGCCCTCAGCATTGTTGTTGCACAGGTATTGATCCAATGGCATCTCGATTCGCAATTAAGCGATTCGCGAATTATCAACGTAGCGGGCCGACAGCGGGCCTACAGCCAAAAACTGGTCAAGGAAGCCTTACTGTTGCGGGATGCTACTACCGAAGCGGATAAAAAACAGATCATTCCGGAAATACGAGAGACCCTTTCGGTCTGGAAGGCATCCCACGAGGGACTGCAATCGGGTAGTGCGGCCTTACAACTTCCCGTTGAGAAGGATGCCGCTATTCTGGCGCATTTTAAGGAAATTGAACCCCGGTATTCCGCTATGGCCACTGCGGTGGAGGGCATCCTCGGAAATAGTTCCACTGCGGACGGCATCCCCTCAGACCGCCTGCAAAACGATATTTCCATCCTCTTGAAAAACGAACGTCCCTTTTTGCAATTGATGGACACCATCGTCAACGAATACGATCAAAATAGCAAAGAGAAATTACAAGACCTCAAGCGGAAGGAACTGTTGTTGCTGGCTTTTTCGCTCTTGATATTACTTTTAGAAATCCTGTTCATTTTTAAGCCGTTATCCATACAGATTCGGAAAACCATTGCCGACCTGATGCACAATCAAGAAAAATCCGAAGTACGGGCCAAGGAAATACAACAACTTTTCACGGAAAAAGAAAAATCGCTCCAAGAACTCCAAGAGCTCAATTTCGTAATCGACAATGCCGCCCTTTTTGCCAGTGCCCGAAAAGACGGTAGTATTGTTTTTATCAGCAAAAAATTACTAAAGCTACTGGGTATTTCCGAGAAGCGAACGAGCGGGCCGCTAGCCGAAATATTGACTGCGGACGAGGGACAACGGGAATATCTCAGGGAAATCTTAAAAGGCAACCGCAAGAATGTTATCCGCACCGAAGAAATAAAGATTGCGACGGTAGACGGAAGATCTGTCTGGCTAGATATGTCTATCGTTCCTATGCATCCATCGAGCAGGCAGCAGAGCATCTTGATTTTGTGCTCCGATATTACCGAACGCAAAAAGAACCTCTTGAAAGTGGAGCAGCTCACCCAACAAAACTTCGAGGAACGGATATTGCAAAAAAAAGCGCAGGCGAGCCAAATCGTAGAAGGGCAGGAGGAGGAACGTAAGCGAATCGCCAAGGATATACACGATGGTATAGGACAAATGCTGACCGCGCTGAAATTCAATATTGAATCCATCGACCTGGAAAACCGGCAAAAAACAGCCGAAAAAATTACCTATCTGAAAAGCTTGACCGCCGATTTGATTAAAGGGGTTAGAACCGCCACTTTCAACCTTACCCCGCCTGAACTGAGCGATCATGGTATCTTTCCCGCCCTACAGAAAATGACTAGGGAGCTCTCTAAATTAACGGGCAAGACCATTCTTTTCGAAAACAGGTCGGAAGGGAATATCCGATTCGATTCTTTGGCAGAAACCAACATCTATCGGGTAACCCAAGAAGCGGTCAACAATGCCATCAAATATGCACAGGCCAACTATATTTTAGTCACCATTAACTTTAAGGACAACCTTTTAAGCGTTCTCATTGATGACGATGGCAAAGGCTTTGACAATTCTATTTTAGGAAAACCGCCGAAAAATACCAGTGAAGGCGGAATGGGGCTTTTCTTTATGAAGGAACGGATCGATTATATCAATGGCCGCTTGTTTATCAACTCCGTTCCGGGCGAGGGCACGCGGGTTACTATCAATTATAAAACATCTTTTTAAGAAAATTGAAGCGCCACTGTTACAAAATTGGCTTTCGGCGCCTCACAGACCGGACACCCATAATCCTCGGGAAGATTTTCAAACGGCGTTCCAGCGGGAATAGCAGCCTTGGCATCTCCGTATAGGGTATCGTAAACGGTAAGGCAGGATCGGCATTGGCGTACCGTTCTCTTGTCAGGGGCCGAATCTTTCTGGATGGGTTTTTCCCGTGCTTCCTCGCTGTACAGCTGTCCGAAATATTTTTTGCTCAGTTCCATGAGAAGTCCAGGTAGCTCTACTTTGTCCACATCTTTGGCGTAAGCCTGATAAACATGGGTGTTCGGGTCGAAATTTTTGAAATGGAGCACGTTGTAGGTAGGGCGGACCTCAAAATCGGTGATGAGCGCCGGGGCAGTGTTTCTTTCGATGATGACCGATGCAAAATGAGACCTTTTGCCTACATCGTTACTGATGCCGAACGTAAGGCCATAGGTGCTGATATCGTTTTGGTCAAAACTAAGGACCAGAAACTTTTTAAGTTCCAAGGCTTCCTGATCATCTACGGGCACATGCCAGTTCATCTCCAATTGCGAATGCCGGATATTGATGCCCCATTGCCCGATAAGGCGTTCGAGCCCGGGCCTACTTTGTTTTTGAATACCCTTTACTATCAGTGATTTCCACGGGGTGATGCTTATTTTTCCGATGCTGTTGTCGAGACAGAAGCCGCAGAATTCTTTGAGAAAGGCTAGGTCGTAACGATTGTTCCGCCAGTAGAGGCCAAGCCAGTACTGGTCAAGCCCCATACGGTTCATGCCTTCATAGTAGGGGAATGTAGTATAGGGAATCTCT
>JAGXIC010000174.1 GCA_024635875.1 Pricia sp. | reverse complement strand
CATCAAGGTTCGCTACGGAGGATTCCAGACCGGCCAAGGTTCGGTTCAGTCCAGCATTGTTGAGGGAATCGGATAGCGTAGCAAAATTAGCGGTCAACTTTTCAAAATTATCGAGTGAATTTCCTAATTTATCTTCGTTATTGTTCAAGATGCGGTTGAGCGCATCTGCACTTTTCTGAAAACTCGCCACGGTCTTGTTCAGGCCGGAAAGCGTTTCCCGTAAATCTTTTTTTGCCCTGCCATCCAACACCTCGTTGACATTCATCAACAAAGAATCGGCATTGGTAACCGCCCCCTCGACCTTTTTTTGCAACGGGGTCAATTGGGTCTGCAGCAATTGGGTAAGGCCGGGCTGTATCCTACTATTCAGCGTATCCCCTGATTTTGCATTGGCCGCACCATCTAACATGGGTTTGATCTGAATGCCCTTTCCACCGATGATACCGGTGTCGTAAAGCTCTGCGGGACTGTTTTTGGAAAAACCGAAATCGTTCTTCACCGAAAACGTAACCACCAATTCACCGCTGCTGCCCTTGAATTTGATGCCGTTTACCTTGCCGACCACCAGACCGTTAATGGTTACCGGCGTGCCCGTTTGCAAGCCTCCAACGTCTTCGTAGATAGCATAAAATGTTTTACCATCTTCGAATAAAGGAGACGATTTTAAATAGCTAAAGCCCATTATGAACAACAGGATGCCGCCTATTACGATGATACCTGTCTTGATTTCCCTGGATATTTTCAAATGGATGTCTTTTGAGTGATTACAAAATTAGAAATAAAAAACGGAAGCGCCCCGGTAATTTACTTTCACTACAAATATAGTGGGAAATATCTTGGTTACCGCTATTCGCTTTTCGCCATACGTTTTTCAACTTACGCGGTGCGCTTTTCCCAAAACGACTTTAGCTGCGTGCTGCGGGCTTATCAATAGTACAATCGGGAATACGCAAGGCGCATAGCGATTTGTGCATAGCGCCTATTGTCCCGAAATATATTTTTGGCTCTCTTTGAACGTTATCCGTTCGCCATTGCGATATACTACTATAAAGGAGGTCGGATACCCCTTCATATCCGCGTTGGATTTTAGCATCTTGGCCTCTCGCAAAGACTGGGTACTTCCGTAAACATAGCGATATAGGTTTTTAATCGGCTCTTTGGCGACCCTGTTCAGGCCATTGAAGGATTCGGGACGTAAAGGAAAATCTTTGGCACTGGCCATTAGCTGAACCTTGTAGATAATTTCCGTTGTGTCATCCATCTCCTTTGTGTCTTTTTCTTTGGATGGCTTGTCCGCCTTGGTCGCCGTCATTTCAGGAAGGGCACTTACCACCACTTCCCCGGTTTTTTTGTTGGTTGATTTTAAGGCTTCACTGGACTTTCTATTCGCTTCTTCGATAATTTGCGCGGTTTCTTTGGATGTTATACCCGTCGCAACGCTTTCATTGGACTCCCTAACGGAGTTCTTTTTCGAGGATTTTTTAGTCGGGATATCACTTTTTTGACCCTTCTCAGCCCTATTTTCGGGATTAGGGGCTTCGGTAACCGCTTGGCCGCCAAAATCGGCGATATTGGCCATCACGTCTTCTTTATAGGTCATCACCGCTTCTGCGATTGCAGTACCCATTTGAGATTGTCCCTTTTTGGAATTCAGGTAGGCGCCTTCTTCTTTATTGGTGAGAAAACCAGTCTCTACCAATACACTGGGCATAAACGTTTGGTGCAGCACTATAAAACCCGCTTGTTTTACTTTTCTGTCGATGCGGTTGAGTTTGTTCGAAAAATTATCCTGTATGGCCTTGGCCAAAGCGATACTTTGATCCAAGAATTCCTCTTGCATAATCGTTAGGCCGATAACGGATTCGGGAGAATTGATATCGTAATCCGCATAACGGCTTTTATAATCATCCTCTAGATAGATTACGGAGTTTTCCTTCTTGGCGATCTCGAAGTTCTGCTTGTTGGCATGCAGACCCAATACAAACGTACCGGCGCCATTGGCCTGTGAGGTATGTGAGTCGCAATGTACCGAAACGAACAGGTCGGCATTGGCCTTGTTGGCAATCTCGCCCCTGACGTAAAGGTCGACGAACGTATCGTCTTTTCTCGTATAGATCACCTTGATATCGGAGTTCTTCTCCAATAGCGCACCAGCGTTCAGAACAATATTGAGCGCAATATTTTTCTCGTAATAGCCATTGCCCAAGTTTCCGGGATCATGCCCGCCATGGCCCGCATCGAGAACGATCGTGAATGGATCGTCGTTGCGTAGTTCATCCACGTCTGTATGGAAAGAGGTCAGCAATAAGGCGGTCAAAATACTGAAGGTAAACCAAATAAACCTTTTGGAACCTACGTTTGTACCCTGTTTCAATGCCTTCATTTTTGGTTAAATTTGTGGTAACTCCCTATTAAGGGAACAAAAAATATATGTAAGTTTGGGCTTTGTTATCTATGGTCCGCTAGCTATTGTAACGAAAATTCCATGCCAAACGATTACAAAAATAGGATATATAGCCTTGCAATCAAACAATCGTCGTTTAGTATTACTCGTTTTGCTATTTGTAGGCACTTGGTCGGCAGTTGCACAGGAAGACGGTTTGATACCCCTGCCCATTAAGGCCGAGAAGGATACGATCATCGCACCGCTGTTTCCGAATCCCATAAAAAAGGATACCCTTCCCGTTGTAGATTCCACAGTCGTTAAACCTACCAATGGCAAACAGCCCCTGTTACTTGACAAAATCAATTATAGGGCAAAGGATTATGTAAAGCTCAGCCAAACAGACCAAAAAATATACCTCTATAACGAGGCGGAAATCTATTATCAGGATACCGAACTCAAGGCCGGAAAAATCACGATGGATTACGTGAAAAACGAGGTTTACGCGGGCCGAATAAAGGATTCCCTTGGCAATTACACCCAGCTGCCCTTTTTCAAACAGGGCGACAATGAGGTTCGCCCGGACAGCATCCGCTTTAATTTCGATACCCAAAAGGCCCTGATCTTCAATTCGCGTACCGAACAGCAGGCCGGACTGGGACAACTGGGCAGTGATGCCATGAAGGTCTATGCCCAAGTTACCAAAAAAGAAAACGACTCGGTCTATTTTATGAGCGAGGCCAAGATCACGACTTCCAAGGATACGATAAATCCCGACTATTACATTCGATTACGCAAGGCCAAGTTCGTACCCAAGAAAAAAGTGATCGCCGGTTTCAGCAACCTGTATATCGCCGACGTACCGACACCCATCGGCCTACCTTTCGCCTATTTTCCGTTGACCACCGGGCGTACGGCCGGCCTGATGATGCCCACCTTCGGCAACGACCCCGACCGGGGCTACTTTCTCCAGAACGGTGGTTATTATGTTCCTTTCTCCGAATATGCGGACATTACCCTTACCGGCGATTTTTATACCAACGGCAGTTACGGCTTTCGTACCCAAAGTGTCTATACCAAACGCTACAGATATCGGGGCAATGTGAATTTTCGGTTCGAGAATCTGGTGACCAGCCAGAAAGGTTTTGACGATTATAGCAATAGCACAGCCTATAATATCCAAATATCACATTCACAGGATCAAAAGGCGAGTCCGAATTCCCAATTTTCGGCCTCCGTCAACCTCGGTAGCACCTCGTATTATCAGCAGTCGTTGAATCAGGTGAACCTGCCGCTGACCCAGAATAACAACCTGTCCTCATCCATTTCATACTCGAAGACTTTTCCTGAATACCCTTCCGTAAATATGAGCCTTACGGCTACGCACTCGCAGAATACGAGTCCGTCTGCCCGTGAAAATCCCGATGAGAAGAACATTCAGATGACCCTGCCGACCTTTCAGGCCAGTATGGAGCGTATTTTCCCCTTTGCCAAACGAGACGGTATCAAAAAAGGGCTTATTCAGAACGTCAACTTTCAGTACGATGTCAATGCCCGTAACCAGTTGACTACGAACGATGCCGATTTTTTCACAAAAGCCATGTTCGAGGATTCAAAGTTTGGGGCCCGGCACCGTATTCCCATCAGTACGAATTTTAAGGTCGCCAAATTCTTTAGCGTCAGTATGGGCGGTAGTTATGAGGATGTTTGGGCGTTGGAAACCTTTCGTCAGCGTTACGAACCGGCTACCGACACCGATCGGGGCGTCCTGGTCAGGGACACCATTCCCGGTTTCGACCGATATAATACCTATAATCTTAGCGCAAGCATCGGTAATACGGTATACGGAACCTTTACTTTCGGGGAAGATAAAAAGATACAGGCCATTCGGCACGTAATGCGTCCCTCCTTGAGCTACGGATACGCTCCCTCGTTCGATCAGTTTTACGATGAATATTTCAATTCCGACCTTGACGAACTTGTGGAATACAGCAGGTTCGAGGGCACTTTGAACGGCGCGCCCAGTCTCGGCAAATCGAACAGCCTCAGTTTTTCGTTGGCCAACACGCTCGAGGCTAAAGTAACGGATAAGGATTCTACGGCCACCGAGGCCAAAAAGGTACCTATTCTAAGCAATTTCAATCTTTCTACAGGCTATAATTTTGAATCGGATTCGCTTAGAATCAGCCCTTTACGTATCAATGGCGGCACCAATATACTGAACAACAAAATGTCGATCAACTTTTCCGCAGGTCTTGATCCCTATGCGATCGATAATAATGGAAGGCGTATCAATACCTTTAATATCAATAATGGTGGAAGTCTTTTTCGGCTAACGGCGGCCAATATCAATATCGGATATTCCATCGATAGCAAGACTTTTGGCAAAAAGGAGGAAGAGGAAGAGGAAGAAGATGAAACCGGTGCCTATGACTATGTGGCCCAAAGTGGCGGACGGGACGATGACCTTTTCGGACGTGCCGACAACTATAACAATCGTTTGGTCGACGACGATTACGGGGAAGATGATGACGAAGACATTGAAAATCCCCCGTACGCCACAAAAATCCCTTGGAATTTTCGGTTGGCCTATTCTGCCAGCTACTTCAATTCAGCCAGACAGGACGAATTCAGCAGCCATTCCCTCATGTTTTCCGGTGACATTGAGCTATCGCCCCGCTGGAAGGTCGGCGGTTCGTCGGGCTATGATTTTAAGAACAAAGGCTTCACCCTCACCCAGCTCCGGTTCGAACGTGACCTGAAAAGCTTCCGTATGAACTTCAACTGGACACCCTTCGGCACCTATACCCGCTGGTACTTTTTTATCGGGATAAAGAGTTCTATACTTAGTGATCTTAAATGGGAAAACCGTAGTCAGCCAACGCAAAGGCGACGGTAAAGGTTTACGATTTAATTCTGCCTTCGGCAGGTTCAGGGTTCAAAGAAAAATGAATTACCTCAAACCTTGAACGGCTATGAAGTAGCGATTGAACCTAAACCATGATCACTATTATGGCGACTTTTTCTTAAACTTGATACTTGAACTTGAATTTGAATTTGATACTTGCGCTTGAACTTGCACTTGTTAAAGCGTTTCCCGATGAAACTCCATCAATCCCTCAATAGGTCTTTGGCGAATGACGCCCACTATCAAGTCATTACGCTCTAAAACGGCAGTCAGTTCTTTGCGAAGGTAATGGGCGATGCTTCCGACGAAATTGATGGGTACTTTAGTTGCCAGATCGAATTGCATGATATAATTGTTGATGAACTGCTGAAAGCCCTTGTCGATGACGCCCTTTGCATACGGGTGATCTTTGTTCTCCACAAGAAAGCGGGCGAAAGTAGCCAAATAGGTGTTCGGATTGGGCTGTTTATAAAGGTTCTCCTTAATAACATCGGCCTCGAGATCATAGCCCTTGGCAAACTTTTTCGCTAAATCTTTGGGCATTTTGTTGAAATAGTAGTCCCGTATCAATTTTCTTCCGAAGAAGTTTCCGCTCCCGTCATCCATGGGAATGTATCCCAAAGAAGTAACTTTTTGATGTAATCGTTCCCCATCATAATAGCTACAGTTCGATCCCGTACCTAAAATGCATACAATACCTTGATGGCCCACTTTGGTCGTGGAAAAAATGGCCGCAAATGTGTCCTCCCTCACATCGGCTTTGGCATTCGGGAAAAATTCCTTGAAAATTTCGGCCAAGAATTTTTTCATACGATCGGTACCGCAGCCCGCTCCATAAAAATGTAAATGCGTTACATCCTCTTTGTTCTTCGAGAGTTCGAAATTGTTGGCCAACCGGTCCTCAATGACGGTTCGGGTCAATACTTCGGGACTTAGACCCAAGGTTTGGGTGATGAACAACTGGTTTCCTTTCTTATCCAAGGCGATCCAATCGGATTTTGTTGCCCCGCTATCTACTATTAATATCATAAGCTGTGTAATTAAATTTTAAGCACCAAATTCCAAAAACTCTGAAAAACGCAATAAATAGGGATAGGCCAAGGAGCCTGTTTAAAAAAATATCACCATCGGTAGCACCTAAAAAAATAGCCTTGAAAGTAATAGCCGTAAATCTCATCCGTAAAATATCCCAAAAAACAAAATTACTTTACCCGTTGCATTACCAACAAAAAAGAATCCTGAAAATAAGCAAATTTTTGCCTTATTTCAGGATTCCTTTTAAAAAATACCTCAATAATTACAAACTCGCGACATGCTGTGCCAAATCTACCATTTTATTTGAGAATCCAGCTTCATTATCGTACCAGCATACCAATTTGAAGAATTTGGAATTCAGCTCCATTCCTGCACCGGCATCGAAAATACTGGTTCGGGGATCGCTAACAAAATCTTGGGAAACCACTTCTTCTTCGGTATACCCCAAAATTCCCTTCAAATCTCCCTCTGAGGCGGTTTTGAACGCCTTTTTAATTTCCTCGTAAGAGGTTTCCTTTTTCAGACGCACGGTCAGATCTACAACGGAAACATCTGCGGTAGGCACCCTGAACGCCATCCCCGTGAGTTTTCCTTCCAAGGCCGGTATTACTTTGGTAACGGCTTTAGCGGCACCTGTTGAAGCAGGTATGATATTCAACAACGCACTTCGGCCGCCCCTCCAATCCTTTTGGGATGGGCCATCTACGGTCATTTGTGTGGCGGTCGTGGCGTGAACTGTTGTCATCAAGGCTTCTTCGATACCGAAACTATCGTTCAATACCTTGGCCATCGGCGCCAAACAGTTTGTGGTACACGATGCGTTCGATACAATGGTATCGGATGCCTTGACCTCTTTGTGGTTAACACCCATTACAAACATGGGGGCGTCGGGCGAAGGCGCGGAAATCACAACCTTCTTGGCTCCGCCATCGATATGCTTCTGAGCCATATCCAAGGTTTTGAAAATTCCGGTACATTCCGCCACGACCTCAACACCAACGGCATCCCATTTGATAGTTGCGGGATCTCTTTCCGCCGTAATCCGTACCGTCTTTCCGTTGACCACTAGGTTCCCGTCCTTAACTTCAACAGTTCCATCGAATTGGCCGTGAACGGAATCGTATTTTAATAGGTAGGCCAAATGCTCGACTTCCAAAAGATCGTTGATAGCGACTACATCCACACCCTTTCTTCTTACCGTCTCGCGAAAGACCAACCTTCCGATGCGTCCAAATCCGTTAATTCCTATTTTTAAATCTGACATAGTACTCTGTTTTTAAATTAAAATTATGCTTTTTTCATTTATATAGCCGGTATAGACCTAAGACCACTTCGCTTCTCAACCCCCAAACCTACGAGAGCCTTTATCGCCTTCAACACTCGCCTTTGATCGCTATTTTCCCATTCGCTATGTGGTCATTATCTCCGAGACCCGTATGAGTTCCTTATCTATTTTTGTATGTCCCTTTATGGCCTTGCTTATCGGGGTCAGGATAATCTTGTTGTTCTGAACGCCGACCATAAAATTGGTCTGCCCGTCCAAAAGGCTCTCGACGGCCTTTACCCCCATTCTGCTCGCTAGCACCCGATCGTAACACGAAGGTGCGCCGCCCCGCTGCATGTGGCCCAATACGGAAACGCGGACATCATATATAGGAAGGTGCTCCTCGACGTATTCCTTAAGCTCAAAAACACTTTTACCAATCTTGTCGCCTTCGGCAACCACTACGATACTGGACGATTTTCCGGATTTCTTACTGCGTTTCAGGGATTCGAGCAAACGCTCAAGTCCCCTATTTTCTTCGGGAATCAATATTTCCTCGGCACCGGCACCGACACCTGCATTCAGCGCGATATGGCCGACATCACGGCCCATAACCTCTACAAAGAACAGCCTATTGTGCGAGCTGGCGGTATCCCTGATCTTATCGATTACGTCGACCACCGTATTCATCGCGGTATCAAAACCCACCGTGTTCGAAGTGCCGAAAATATCATTGTCGATCGTGCCAGGTATGCCAATGATCGGAAAGTGGAATTCTTCGTTGAACTTCATTGCGCCGTGAAAGCTACCATCGCCTCCGATAACCACAAAAGCATCGATACCTTCGGCCCGTAGTTGATCATAGGCCATCTTTCGCCCTTCGGGCGTTCGGAACTCGTCACATCGGGCGGACTTCAATATGGTACCCCCCTTATTAATGATGTTGTTGACACTTCTAGCATCCATAGGTTTGAAATCGCCTTCGATCATGCCTTGGTATCCTCTGTAGATACCTACACAATCGACCTTCATGTAAGCACAGGTACGAACAACGGACCGTATGGCCGCATTCATGCCGGGGGAATCGCCGCCGGAAGTCAAAACCCCTATTTTCTTTATTTCTGGACCCATTAAAAAAACTAAGCTGCAAAATTACAAAACTTGTTCCAATTCAAGGAGGGCTCCGGCTTCTATTTTAAACTATTCTTAGCCGCTAAAACGTTTTCGTGGAAATAACAGAGGGAAATTGATAAATAGTTGAAAAACTATGGATTTTTTGGGAAGGGATTGGTGCTCGGTGCTTTCAAACTTAAACTTACTTTGAAATTCCATGACTTTTACATTTGTTATATGTTACATCGAGCACCGAGCATCAAACCCCCTTACCTCCTCCCCTTCGACTTCGGATAAAACCGCAACAGACTATCCTTGCCCATCACGGCGGTCGGCACTTCGTTAGGTGAAGGAACATCCATTTTGGGCGCCGTATCCTTTTTTAGGATATTTCGAAAAAGTTCGCTGAAACTATTGAAATCAACTTCATACGAAATACCGACACCTTGGGTATAGCCTAGCCTATCCGCCAGATATTCACGTATTTCGTTTTCACGGTTAAAAAATTTAGCGCTTAAGGTACCTTCTTCGTTCAGTAACAACTGAATCTCGAAATCACCGGCAACTACCGTTTCCCGAGTCCCCCCTACCGGCACACCGACCTTGCCATTGAACAACAGGCGATCGCTGATCTGCGTCGTGACCGTGACCCCGACCCGGCTTTCCGTTTCAAAGGCCGTGCTACGGTCAATAAACCCCTGTTCATAGGAAAGGCCCAAATTGAAATTATCGTTTTCTCCCAGTACTTGATTCAGAAGTCCCGATGCGGATTGCAATAAATTGCCGGTCACCGCCTGCTGGTTGATACCGGTCTGGTCGTTGACGAAGGAGCCCTGGGCCAACAGAAAAAGCGCGTTGCGTTCTTCGACTGTAGGATCTTGCAGTCGATATTGCAATTCGGATTGGATGATGGAGTTCGTTCCCGGAAAATCAATCTTGAACTCGATATCGGGACTCTCCAATTCATCGGTCAGTTTTATGACGACTTCGGTAGGTATGCGCCGTGTGTAGCCCGAGTTGTCAAGTAAGGGCGCCGGATTCGCGTTCAGGGCATAGACCGCTTCCAGGTCTAATGTCGCCTTGAGCGGCTCGCGGTCCCAGACTATCGTTCCGCCCGGTTTCACTTGAAAGGTTTTGTTGATGACGCCCCCGAACTTGTAATTGTATTCCCCTTCGACCACAACAAAATCCCCAAACATCTCGAAGGCCCCGCGTGTATTGATACGTATGAGGATAATGCCCACCCCGCTTCCCCTGAGGGAGCTTCCCGTTTCGATGTCGGTAACGATCTCTACCTCGGCATCGGGGGTCACGTCAAGATCGAAAGTGAGCTCGAGCCCCTGAAATTCATCCAAGATGCGTGTTTCGTTTATACTGTCGAGTCCGTTTTTTTCCACAAAATTGATGAAGGAATAATCCCCGATCGAAGCCACGTCGCTCAACGGAATTTTCAAGGAGGTACCTCGGGCCGTTTCGCCTTCCACTTTTATATTCAATGCATTAGTGGGACCAAAAATCCTTCCTTTTCCGTTTAAATATCCTGTGCCATAGTACAATATCTCCTCTTCAAAATCGGTGTTCAAAATGAGCAATCGATTGTTGTTGGTATCCACATTAAGATCCAACAACCAATTGTCAAAAAAGGAGTGGCTTATCGTACCATCTAGGGTCGCCTTTGTTTTTTTGGCCACATCGGTTATTTGAACGTTCTCGAAATCGAAGGTCTGCTGGTACAGGTTCACCCGTGAATTGCTTGCGAAACTGTAATCCACATTAAGATAGGGCACGCCCAAACCGGCATTGTCCAAAGTCAGTACACCCTCAAAATTAGGATTGTTAACGGGTCCGCTTATCCTTGCCGTACCACTAACATCGCCCCTTATATTGCGTAGAATGGCTTCACCCAATGGGGCGAAAGGTTCCAGGTCGATACTGTCAAGCCTGACCGAAACATCGGCCAAGGGCATATCGCCCTGATTGTTTACGTTGCCAACGACGCTGAGCTTTTCACGGCCTTTGTTCGTTATCTGCGAGTTTACAGAGAATTCGGTGAGGTCTTTATTGCCGACGATACCGAGGGCCAAATCGCCCAAACGGATATCGTTGATGGAAAAATCTTTGATACCCAAGTTCGAGGATGGCAGATAAATATCGTCTTTTTGAAGTATGTTCAAGGTACCGTTCACCTCGCCCTGTAATTTCAGGCTATCAATGGCAGGCGTGATTTTGTCCAACGATACGATCTTAAACTGCAGTTCGAGATCTTTATAGGTAGAATCGGCCAGTTCGCCACGAAGTCTAATCTGCTCTTCCTCGCTGTTGTTCATGACGATTTCCTGAATCGTGATACTGTCGAGGCTAGAGTTGATGATGACCTTGTTTTTAGTATCGTTGTTCTTGTTCAACACCCATGTATTGCCCTTAAAGCTCACGTCAGAGGTCTTCAAACCGATAACGGACTTGTTATCGGCGTTAAAAGTGTGGTAAAAATTGAGGTTGTAACTGTCATTGAACTCCCTGCCACCCTTGAATTCCGTTCTAAAGAAAAGGGTATCCTTCAGTGTGGTGTTGATCAGGTTAAAGTCTTTGACATCATAATAGCTGTTCGAAAGATCGCCGACGGAAATAAAAGTATTGAACAAAGGGTTCTTGTTGTCAATGAGGATGTCGATATTGTCGGCCTCATAGCCGTAGGCCACAATACTCGGCGACTTGAAATTCAGCTTAAAATCGCCTTCGTCGGCCACAATATCCCCCTTAATAAAAGTATTGGGATCGAATTTTACTTCGGGAAAAAATACATCGACAATTTTATTGTAGATCTTAAAATTAAAGGCCAGCGTCTGCCCGCTGGAAATCTTAAAGGGCCGATAGTTGGTATAGATACTTCCCAAGGAATTCTGTACCAATCTGCCCAGCTCTTTTACCTTGAAATTACCTTTCAGGTATCCCGTGATAATATCGGGGGAATTGATATCGATGATTCGGATGGAGTCGTTTTCGAAACTTGAGGATACCTTAAAATCCTCAAAGTAATAGACATCGTTCTTGTTCTTGAAAACGGTCTGGGTAAACTTTACATCCCCCACCAAATTATCCAAGGTATTTCCCGTAACTTCCATAGAGAGGTTACCTTTAAAAATTGAAACGCTATCCTTGATAAAATTTAGCCGCTTAAGGTCTGCATATTCCACATCGGCGTTAAAGTTAAAATCGTTTTGGGCAGATCCGAAATCGGCCAGTCCATCAAAATCGAATTTGACATTCTCATCGTCCACCACTAGGCTTCCATCGAACAGCTGGTCTTTAACAATACCCGAAATCTTGATATTTTTGTATTCATAGTTGTTGAAATTGAGGGCGTAAACCTCTCCTATAACCTCGGTGTTAAGGGATTGTTGTACAAAGCCTTTTCCCTCTATGTTTACATCCAGGGTCGTTTTCCCCAATCTTTTGTTATCTATAAAATTCCCCAAATCAAAATCGATCAATGATATAAAACCTTTATAGGTCGCATTGTTGATGTCATTTACGCCCTTTAAGGTTACGTCAGCATAACTACTTCCAATAGCGGTATTTAAATTCACTTTTGCGTCTATGTCGGTTTCGGTTACGGTAGCCTTCCCACGAATGGTAAACTGGCCCAATTTCTGAAAAACAACGGGCGGTAATGATTTACCAATAATATTCGGCATCAACGATCGCAGTTCATAATAGCTTGAACTTACGTTTTTCATATCGGCCTGCATGATAAAGGGTTTCGCCTTGGTGAACAGGTTCTTGAAATTAAAATTGCCCCGAATTCCTGTATTATCGGATTGCAGGAAGAGCTGTTCCGTATTAAGATCATTCAAAACCCCGCTGAGCTGGGAAGAAAAGTTCACTTCTTTGCCCTTGCCGAACTGATCATAAAGCACATTGATTTCGTCGAACGCCACAGTGGAATCATCAAAATCGGCGGTCAGCTTAACCTTGTTCAAAAAGTCCGCAAAATCTTCGCGTTTGTAATCGAATACCAGATTCCCCTTCAAATGGGATCTTGGGGTATTGATAAGCAATGAATCGAAGCGCATCTGCTCTCGGGTATACTTGAATACGGTAGCCATTTTCTCGACCTCGATGCCCCTACCGCTTCTAAAGGACATCGCTTTGATGTCGGCGGTGACCTGGGAACCCGATATTTCAAAATCGTTCGCGCTGATATTAAGGCCGGTAAAGTGCAGCATTTGTTCAGTTTCCAGATTTTCGTCTATGAGGATAAAATTAGCATTGGCTATCTCGACATCGGAAGAAGAAAAGAAAAAGGACGGCCTATTAGGATCCTTTGGGCGGCCATCGTCCAGTTTATCGATAAACACCTCTAAATTCGTGCTGGTGGTATCACGGTAGGTTTTCAATTTAAAATCGAGCCCGTCGATGTAGATATCGCCGAATTCCAGTTGGCCCTTGACCAGATTTCGAACGCTCAAAACAGAGGTGGTGAGCTCATTGACGTAGAAAAGCGTATCCCTTTGATAATCGGCAATATAAACGCCCTTTAAACTGGTATTCCAAGAAATCAAGGAAATGCGCAGCTTATCGATACTAATGTGGGTACCAAAATCTTTGTTGATAGTATCGGCTGCAAACCGTGCAAAACTGGTCTGAACGATGGGCAATGATAGTATGACCGTGCCCAAAACACTGATCAGCAAAAGCACCAGTACGGTCCGGATCAGTATTTTTCTCAGTTTTTTGATACTTGTAGTAGATTTGAGATGTTAGACTTGAGACATTAGCTGTTTGGTGCTCGGTGCTAAAATTTAAAGTTTAATTCTGGCCTCGGCAGTTTTAAGGTTTTTAAAAAATGAGTATTCTAAACTCTTAACCTTCTAAACTCCTATACTTTTTCACTCTTATAACCATGCCTGCCGAAAGGCGGTTTTGAATTTTATCCCCAAAAGTTCAATCCCACCCATATTTTCATATAAGAACGGAATTTAAATACCTTTGTATGTATTCAATTTTTATTCCAAACCCTTTGAAAGACAAAACTATTTACATTCTTGCCATCGAATCTTCTTGCGACGACACTTCCGCTGCGGTTCTAAAGGACAAAGAAGTGCTCAGCAATGTAGTGGCTACCCAACAAATTCATGAGGAATACGGGGGCGTTGTACCCGAACTTGCCTCGCGGGCACACCAACAACATATTGTTCCGGTCGTGCACCAAGCTTTGGTCAAGGCAAATATCGACAAAAAAGTGGTATCTGCCATAGCTTTTACACGCGGACCGGGACTTATGGGTTCTTTGCTCGTGGGTACCTCTTTCGCGAAGTCCCTGGCCTTGGGTTTACACATTCCGTTAATCGAGGTAAACCATATGCAAGCCCATATTT
>JAGXIC010000173.1 GCA_024635875.1 Pricia sp. | reverse complement strand
GGTCTGGTTACCCGCTAAAATGGCCGAAGTATGCCTTCGTTTGCCGTTGACCAAGACCAGGACCTGACTGGCGGCAAGACCCCTAAGACTGGGCTGACTCACAAAAGATGAAAGATCTCCACCGCCGCTTTGAAAGGCCGTAAAAGAAGGTGCGGAAGCCGCTAACATCTGTGAGAGGTCTTGTTGGGGCATGTTTATGGCCTGTTCCGCAATATTGATAACATCAACGGGTACGGGAGTATCCAATGCGGTCCTGGGTTTTCCTCTTGAGCCGATGACAATGGTCTCCAACAACTGTTCGGCAGCGGGTACCAAAGTCACGTTAATGGATGTTTGGCCATTAATAGGTACCTCCTTCCTGCCAAAGCCCAAGGAAGAAATCATCAAAACTGCGTCGGCAGGGGCATCAATGGTAAATTCCCCATCAAAATTAGTGGTTGCGCCTTTGGTGGTTCCCTTTATAATGACATCCGAACCGGGCAAAACGACACCTTGGTCGTCAACGACCGTACCGGTAATCATTATGTCCTGTCCGCGCATTATATATAAGGTATTGAATAGAACGAATACAAGTAATAGAGCTTTCTTCATAAGTACAAGGTTTTGGTGGATATTAATCACTGTTCGTACGACCCTACATCTAATTTTTCCTTTCCAACGGATAAGGACTAAATCAAACAAGGACAAAAGAAAAGTTCCGGATACTTAACTATAATGTTCATCGATTTTTATCAATAAATGAACAACACAATATTAAGGGGAGTTTTTGATAAATAAAAATTCGCGGCGTAGGTTAAAGTCTGATCTTAAGCCATTTATAGGGTAAAAATTTATTGAATAAAAAATTTATTAGGTTGTTTAAGTCAAATCGTCAGCTTTTTACATTTTAAGGCACTGAATCTATCGATATGTAAAAGTTAAGTTAAAAACCATTTTTATTACATCCAAAATCAAGGAGTATTCAAATTTAATTATTAGCAGTTAAATGTGTTTTTTATTATGATATTTTAACCCAATTTTAAAAAGTCTTGAATTATATTTACTGAAATCCTCATTTTTCAAATAAAATATGAGAATTCTTCAGTTTTTAATTTTGAAAAGGGAAGCAGATTTTTTTTGCGGTTATATAAATCCATTATATACGAATGAAGGACAAACTAGACCTAATTGACCACCAAATACTGACCTTGCTGTCGGATGACGCCCAAATGCCCTACACCGAAGTGGCAAAACGTTCCGGAATATCACCCGGAACGGTGCACATGAGAACCCGGAAAATGAAAGACTTAGGGGTCATCAAAGGGGCGACCTTGACACTGGACTACAGTAAAATAGGTTGGAAAATGACCGTCTTTCTAGGCATATTTTTACGCGAGAGCAACCTATATAAGGTGGTGATGGAAGAATTGTCCAAGGTTAGGGAAGTGGTCAAGATACATCACAGCACCGGTAAATACGATATTTTTATAAAGCTGCACGCCCGTGACAGCCTGCATTATCGAAACCTGTATCAAGAGTCCATTTTGACCATCGAAGGCATTCGGGCTATAGAATCCTTTATGTCCGTAGAGGAAAATATGAGCAGGCATATCAGTTTTACTACGCATGATAGTAAATGACCTCACCAAAAGCCGGTGTAAATGAGGGAATACTATAAAATTAAAATATCTTAAAAAATTGTTAAAAACTGCTTTTCCGGTAACAATCTCACTTCTATACCGTCTTTATAGTAACATCATCAATTAGTATTAATCAAATTCTGAGGTAAAGCCGTCAATCAGCGGTTCGGGATTTAAAAACAAAAAGTCATGAGAAAACTTAGTGTGGTACTGGTAGCTGCAATGCTGCTAATGGTAGGAAATGTAGTTGCAAACGAAGTTACAACGGTGGACCCTTCTAAAAGTCTTTCCGCGCAAATTTCAAAATTATTGAGCCACAACGCCTTCACCCAAAATGAAGTGGCATTGACCGCCCAAGTGAGGTTTACCCTTAATAATGCACACCAAATCGTAGTGCTTTCGGTCGAAACTGAAAATCTGGCTTTGGCGGACTTTGTAAAGCGAAAACTGAACTATGAAAAAGTCGATCTAGAGGGGTATAAAGAAGGTAAACTCTATACTATCCCCGTGCGAATTGTGGACTAGGGACCTGTGGTAATTATTGGAAATCCTGATTCGAAATTGATCGAATCAGGATTTTTTCTTGTTCTTATATTTTACGTTTGTAATAGTGCTATCCATTTTTTTTCTTTGTTGCGCCTTAAAACTGGGCGTTTTGCGTTCTACGGATTTAATAGCCTTTTTGGAAAGAACATCCCCGGGGCGCGTTGGATTTTCCTTGGTTCCCCGTAAATGAAGTACCAATCCGTTGAGAAAATTCCGTAGGACCTGATCGCCACATTCCATATAATTCGGATGGTCTTCCTCTCTGAAAAAAGCGCTCAGTTCGCTCTTGCTCATCTTAAAATCTGCCAATTTCAAGATGTCTACGATGTCATCATCCCTAAGCATTAGGGCTACCCGAAGCTTCTTAAAAATATCATTGTTGGTCATTCTCCATTTTTTGGCAAGATAAAGCAAATAAAATGTTTTCATGCGCCGTTGGTGGTATTAACATACCGGCGCATACGAAAAGCCTATTTTTACGTTTGTATAAAGAACACTTGCTATACTATATCTATGAGCTCCAAAAAAGAAAGATTAAGTATCCTCTCCGAAATGATCGCTTTTGCAAAGGTCGATGGCAAGGTAAAAGAACCCGAATACAACTTTTTGCTGGGCGTATCTTCCCATTTGAATGTAGATAGAAAAAGCTTCGACGCTCTTTTCAAGACCAAGGCCGAACATATCGTTCCGAAAACCCAGGCAGATCGTATCTTACAGTTCCATCGGCTGGTTTTATTGATGAACGTTGACCAGGTTCAAGACGAAATCGAGATTACACGTTTGCACCAAATCGGTTTGGAGATGGGACTTCGGCCAACGGCCATCGACCAAGTTCTTGCCGTTATGCACGATTACCCTAATAAGGTAGTACCGCCCGACGTATTGATTGATATTTTTAAGGTGCACTATAATTGAAGTACTTCGTATTTGTTCTCAATACGACTCATGTAGTACTACTAATTCACTGTATGAGGCTGACCTATTATCAGCTAATTATACAATTTTCTAAATACGAATTCTCTTAGTTTATGAAAATCAACGAGTTAACCTTGCTGATAATCACTCCCTTCTTTCCGCGTCACTATTAAATTGCCTGTTGCGTATCTCGCTACTTGTCTTTAGCCCTACTTAAAAAAAGCGACAAAATGGCATCTAGTGAATCTTATTTCATGACAAAAAGGCATTAATTTTTAAATGGTACATCCTTTGACTCTGTGATAATGAATTTGAAGTTTAATTTTAAAACATAGCTATCATGAATACTACAAAAAGAAACCATTTAGTTTTCCCCTCTTTAATGAATGAAATTTTCAAACCGGACTGGTTTGGTGGCTTGGAGAATGCTATCGGCACTGCTCCCGCCGTAAACATTAAGGAGAACGAAAAGGATTTTGAACTGGAATTGGCCGTACCCGGAAGAAAAAAGTCAGATTTTAATATCGAAATTGATAGGAACGTACTGACTATTTCTTCGGAGGTCAAAAACGAAGGCGAGGTCAAAGAGGGAAGTTATACGAGAAGGGAATTTGCATTTACTTCTTTCAAGAGGGCTTTCACATTACCGAAGACTGTCGACAGTGAAAGGATTGAGGCTAACTATGAAGATGGTCTTTTGAGGTTCGTTCTTCCGAAAAAAGAGGAGGCCTTGCCCAAACCAAAAAGAATGATTGAATTGTCGTAAGTAGTTTTATATCATTATGTAAAACCTTACTTTTTATGTAAGTTTTTCTATGAGTTGGTTTAGTTGATTAGTTAGGGAAAGCGTCTTGAGAAATCAAGGCGCTTTTCTTTTGTGTTTAACTGGACACCTTGCATCGTTGGGGAGAAAGTACAAGGATATATCTAATAATATCGCAAATTTTTATTTTTAGTCTAATCTAAAAATAAATTATATTTTATTGTATTCCAATTTATTGTTTATGTTTATACGTATTTTTTATTTAGGTACTACTGATTTCATAGAAATTCCTGAAACGTATCGGATTTGACTGTTCTTTTCGAAAATTATGGTGCTCTTTTTTTCGAAAAGTAATTTTCAATCGAGATATTCATATTGAAATAATACACACTAAAGGTTGCAATGTCAAAAGTGGTTTTCAGTAAATTTGTAAGAATTCTAAGCTTGCGTATACCGTGATTTCATCAAAGCGGAGTGAAAGATTAGGCGTAATCTTCACTGATACTTTTTAGAATTTAGCTGCGAAATCCTGGAGCTCAAGATGAGTTCTTGGAGGGCATTTGAGATTTTTCAATCCTGTTCCTGTAACATTTTGATTTCGTCGCGCAGTTGGGCCGCCTGCATAAAGTCCAGTTCCTTGGCCGCTTTTTCCATGGCCTTTCTTTTGGTGCGGATCAATTTTTCGATTTGATCTTTGGTGAGATAGTCCAAATCGGGCTCGGCGGCGCGTAGTTCTTCTTTCTCGAAATGATAGGTAGAAACGGAATTTTTGGAGAGTGCACTGTCCAGATTCTTTTTTAGGGCTTTTGGGGTAATGTTGTGCTCCTGATTATAGGCTGCCTGCTTTTCCCGACGGTAATCCGTCTCGTCCATGGTTTTTTGCATACTGGCGGTAATCTTGTCCGCATACATGATAGCTTTCCCGTTGAGGTGTCGGGCCGCGCGACCGACGGTCTGGGTCAGGGAGCGGTTGCTACGAAGGAATCCTTCCTTGTCCGCATCCAGAATGGCAACCAGGGAAACTTCGGGAAGATCGAGGCCCTCCCGTAACAAGTTTACGCCGATAAGCACATCGAAGATGCCTTTTCTTAGGTCCTGCATGATTTCTACACGTTCCAAGGTGTCGACATCGCTGTGTATATATCGGCAGCGGACATTGATACGGCTCAGATATTTGGCCAGTTCCTCGGCCATTCTTTTGGTAAGTGTCGTAACCAGGGTGCGTTCATCCTTTTCCACCCTTTGCTGTATTTCCTCTACCAAATCGTCGATTTGGTTAAGGCTGGGCCGGATTTCGATAACGGGATCCAACAGTCCCGTTGGGCGGATAACCTGTTCCACAAAGACGCCTTGGCTTAACTGTAGCTCGTAGTCGGCTGGCGTGGCACTGACGAAAATGGCTTGATTTTGTAAGGCTTCGAACTCCTCGAACTTCAAAGGTCGATTGTCCATGGCTGCAGGGAGCCGGAAGCCGTAATCGACCAGATTCACTTTTCTAGAGCGGTCGCCCCCGTACATGGCGTGCACTTGGGGAATCGTTACGTGGCTTTCATCGACTATCATAAGATAGTCATCGGGAAAATAATCCAAAAGGCAGAACGGACGGGTGCCAGGAAGGCGCCCATCCAAATATCTGGAATAGTTCTCTATACCGGAGCAGTAACCGAGTTCGCGAATCATTTCAAGGTCGAAATTGGTACGTTCCTCCAAGCGTTTGGCTTCCAAGGGTTTCCCGATTTCCTTGAAATAATCGATTTGTTTGACCAAGTCATCCTGTATTTGGTGGATGGCGTTTTGAAGGATATCCTGCGAAGTAACGAACATATTCGCCGGATAGATGTTCAGGCTTTCGTACACCTCGATCACAGTATTGTTGAACGGATCGAACGCCTCGATTTCCTCGATTTCATCCCCAAAAAAATGGATACGGAAAGCATGGTCGGCATAACTAGGGAAGACATCCACAACATCCCCTTTAACCCTGAAATTCCCGTTTTTAAAATCCGCCGTTGTCCTTGAATATAATCCCTGAACCAATTGATGTAGGAATTTTGTACGTGCAATTACCTGATCTTTCTTGATGGAAATCACATTTTTCTTGAATTCCACCGGGTTGCCGATACCGTATAGACAGGATACCGAGGCAACAACAATGACATCACGCCGCCCTGAAAGCAGGGAAGATGTGGTGCTAAGGCGTAGTTTCTCTATATCCTCATTGATGGAAAGATCTTTTTCGATGTAGAGTCCCGATGTGGGAATAAAAGCTTCCGGCTGATAATAATCGTAGTAGGAAACAAAATATTCCACCGCATTCTCCGGGAAAAATTGTTTGAATTCGGAATAGAGCTGTGCGGCCAAGGTCTTATTATGTGCCAAGACCAATGTAGGCCGTTGCACGTTCTCGACGACATTGGCCACGGTAAAGGTCTTTCCCGATCCGGTAACGCCCAATAGGGTCTGATACCGTTCTCCGGACTCCATGCCCTCGGTCAATTGCCTGATGGCTTCCGGCTGGTCGCCCGTCGGTTCGAACTCTGATACTACCTTAAATTTCATCCCCTAAAATTACAAAAGAAGGTCGGTTTGACCGGATGGTTTCGGGGATATTTTGAAGGCTATCGTTTTAGGGTAAAATGCCCTTTGAAATCCTTATCGTTTTGAGATATTGCCCTAAACCAATAGTCGGATTCGGGCATTGACTTTCCGATAAATGTCCCGTCCCATCCCATGCCGCTAGACTCGATTTGCCCTAAATGATTGGCATAGCGGTCAAAAATAGTGATGGTTGCGGTGGTCGACGACTCTACATCGGCACCGATAATCTGCCAAAAATCGTTCATCGCATCCCCATTGGACGTGAATTTTGGATATCCGAACATTGATACGGTTTCCTGTACTTCACCACATCCGTACAGATGTAAAATGCATCGGCCAAATCTATTTCGGGAAGCGGATTTACCTGCCGCCGCAGCTGAAGTTTGGACCATAGATATAAAAATCGTAGTCGGCGGAAATATCGAAATCGTCGGGGGTAAGCGTAAACTCCATGATGCCCGACCGGTCAATATTCAATTGAAGCCATAGGCAATTGACTTCTTTATTTTGAGAGGGGTTAGTGATGCTGTCAAGTTCCTGTTTGCCAAACCCTGAAACGTTGGAAGCGATTAAGCTGTTGCCGCATACCACAATGGCATTGGAACAATCGTTTGCTGTTTGCGCCCATACCAGTGCGCAAAACAGGTAAAGGACCGATACTAAAATTTTCTTCATCTTGACCATACTATGCTGTTAAACAGATGGTATACATACCCAATGGTTGCGTATCCGAGAAAAAAAATACAGGAAAATCACAATAAAACTCTACCGGTATTCCCGTAGAAAATTTTTGTGAAAACGGTGTTTTGGTATTAGGCTTCCGATTTGGAAGCCACGTTTTTTGAGCAGTATATTATAAGGTATACAAAAACCTAAAGCTGAATTACAGGTCGCGCGTTTTCAGTAAGGCATAGGACAGATACACGAAAATTACCGTCCAGCAGAGCACGATAAGAATTTCGTACCAGTGTACTTGATAGTCCAGATTAACCTGTTCCCCAATTTCCTTGACGACCGATTGCACCGCTTTCAGTCTCGAAAAAGGTTCTTCGATCAGATTGGACATCGACTGTAGTGGAAAAAATCCCTTTATTGACTTTGCTGTGTCCCACGAAACAAATTTCCATCCCAGTAGCCCGAATAAAATCTGTTCTATGATGGACCATAAAATCAGAAATCCGAGGGCAAAAGCGGAACGTTTCACCAATATCCCTAAAAAAAGGCAAAAGGCGAAGAAACCGACCAATTTGAGGAAAAAAGCCAACAAAAATTCCAGATTGGAAAATACAATCGGCAATTCGTTAAAATCGGAATAGATGATGCCAAGAATCAACGAGACCGTGAATACAAAAACCGTCGAAATTAATGCCAATGAGATAACGGTCAAAAATTTGGATAGGATAAATTCTTTTTTGGAGAGACCGTCTATCAGGTTCTGTTTGATGGTTTTATTGCTGTATTCGTTCGACATCATCGATACGATGACGATGGCCAGAAAGAGTTTAAAAAGTGCCGCAATGTAGGTGTTGAAATGCCAGATATAGGGGAAGTTAAAAATACCTTGATCCGCCAGATGGAATTTTATCGGACCGATATCGAATTTGATGGCGGCCACTAGCGCAATAGAGGTTAACAGTACGAAATAGGCTATAATCAATACTTTACTGGCCCTATTGTTCCAAAGTTTAATAAACTCTATCTCTAAAAGTCGTACCATGTTGTTTATGTATAAATGAGCGGATTTCTTATAGCCCTTCACTATGCACTTTTCGCCATGGGCAAGGAAAAGCGAAAAGCGTCCTTTGTATCGCGCACCGCGTTTTAATTCGCCTGTTTTTTTGTAAGCGTCAAAAATTGCTCTTCCAGACTTTCCTTGCGTTTGACAAGGTGTGAGAGTATAATATTTTGGCTGAACAGGATTTTGTTGAGTTCAGTGGCGTCCATCTCTTTCTTTAGGATTGCGGTTATGAGGCCGTTTTCGATTTTTATCGCACTAAAACTAGCGTGCTTTTCGAGATATTGGGTTAACAGTTCGGTGTTTTCCGTGCGCAACTCGAAAAATCCATGGCTGGCCAACATCCCGTCTACGCGGCCGGAATATAGTTTTTTCCCTTTTCTGAGGATGACTACGTGGCTGCAGACCTTTTCTACTTCGTCCAACAAATGCGAAGCCAATAAAATGGTAGTGCCTTCGGATGCTATCTTTTTAATGATCTCCCGGATCTGGTGGATGCCCTGTGGGTCGAGTCCGTTCGTGGGTTCGTCCAAAATCAATATCTCCGGGTCGTTCAGAAGGGCTGAGGCGATAGCCAAGCGTTGTTTCATCCCCAAAGAATAGGTGCTGAACTTACTATTCTTGCGATCGAGGAGGCCGACGAGTTCAAGTTTTTCTTCAATCTTGGTATTCGGTACTTCCTTTATTTTACAGACCAAGTTCAAATTTTGGACTGCGGTCATGTACGGATAGAAATTTGGCCTCTCGATAATGGCGCCCACCTTTTTCAGGGCATTATGGGTCGAAATGTTTCCATCAAACCAAGCGAAATCTCCGGCCGATCGATTGACCACGTTCAAGACGATGCCGAGGGTAGTTGATTTTCCGCTGCCATTGGGTCCGAGAATACCATAGACATTTCCTTTTTCGATGGTAAAGGATAGGTCGTTGACCGCGACCAAGGGTCCAAACTTTTTGCTGAGATGGTTAACCGTTAATATTTTTTCCAAATTAAAGCGTTATTTAAAAGATTACCGTACTATCAACTTGAACGATGGGAAATTAATTAGCTCAAGCACCAAGCACCAAGCACCAAATTCCAAAATTTTGGAATTTTGGAATTTTGGAATTTCTTCATTGGAATTTCATCACCCTACTAAGTTGACGACAAAATCGTAGTTTTGTTACAAATAAAAGACAAATTATGTCCGAAGAACGATTGATGTCGAAGAAAAAACCCGCCTATCCGGTCAACGATAAGTTGGACGCCTATCTAGACCACTACAGTCGCAAAATAGAGATTCCCATTTTTTATGAGGATCTGTTGCGGTTCTCGGGGTCGGTCGTGGTCTATGATTCGAACGATGAGGACACCCTTTGGATACGGGTCTATTACCCTGAATTCGAGCGTAAGGAAATCGATGACAGCCTCAAAAAAGTGTATTCTATACTGCATTCCGATGGCAGCAGTAACATCCACCAATACTTGAACGTAGATGCCGTAGATTTCTGTACGTTCGGTAATTCCAAACCTTTTCGTATAAGAATTCGGAATATCCTCAACGATAACTTTACGTATTTTTATATCAAGAAGACCGATGCCTCGCGGATATATGGACTCGAACTTGAGCACATGTTATCTCCCTACAACCTGAACTTTTTGGTGTATAAAGATACCTTGATCGAAGAGCATATTGCCGGTATTCCCGGGGATGTTTTTATAAAGGACATGCTGCCCAGTTGCACGGAATCGGAGAAAGCGCAATTGGCCAAGGAGTTCGTGAAATTCAACGAAAGGTGTATGATCCGGCTTTTGGGGGATATGCGCTCCTACAATTATGTTATCGTACCTGTACATGATTTTGACCATGTGGTCTACCGTATTAGGGCCATAGATTTTGATCAACAGTGTTTCGAGGGAAAGTTAAAAGTGTACCGCCCGCAGTTTTTTAAGGAAAATTATCAGATGGTAGAACTGGTGCGCCATAAGCTTTTGAATGATTCCGTTGACCAATATAAGTTGGAAGAGCGCTCGATAGTCGCCAAGCGCATTCTCAGTTCGGGCAACCGTATCAAAAGGTTGCGGGCCATCGCAAGAATGGATGTCATTTCAACGGATGAGAACACCGAAATGCTACGTAAACAGATTTTTGACCTCACCCTAGATCCCAATTTTAAGAAGTGCGAAACCATGGGCGAGGTACTCGATTTAGCGCTCAACTTCGTGCGTCGTAATTATCAAGATGTAAGCATGAAGCAGATTATTGAGCAAAAAATTCGAATCTAAAAAACCAAATTCCAAAACATAGCATTGGAATTTGGTACTCGCAACTTGGTTTTTTTCACACCGAACCTTAACTTTTCTCTTCCTTGTTGAAATACACCAGATAGTAATACATTTGCTTCTCTTCGTCCCAGCCCTTTTCTACAAATTTTTGGGCTGATTCGGGGTTGATGAAGTCCAATTTTATCTGGATGTGCGTATCGAGATTGATAACGTTCTTGATTTTTTTTCGGGCGTCGGATACGGCCTTGTTGGCGATATTGAAGTTGGAAACGTCTTCTACGCTGTATTTCGGTCCTTTTTCGACTTTGTAGTGCTTGAATTCAGGAATCAATTCGGGGTTTTCCATCACCTCGTTCAAAAAATTGCTTTCCTCAAAATTATCGTTCTTGGCGAAGTGGTTGACGGCACGGTTCATGAAAAGTACCTCTTGTTGTTTGTCCTCGGCCGGGAGTACGACGTCCTTTGCGAAATTTTGGCAGAATTTCAGGTAGTTTTTCGTGTAGAAGTTTTCGTCGGCCAATGCGGTCGCTCCCAAAAATTCTTCTAGCCAGTATTTGGCGTCATAGCGGTTGCTATCTACCGAAAGCACCTTGTAACCTTCTTCTTTATTGACATTAAAAATAAGGCATCCCTTGTCAAGTTTGTTGATGTTGATGCCCTGTTGGATGACGATATCAAGATTGCTTCCCTTTTCCTCGAATTGCAAAAAGTCGTGTTTCAGCTCGCTCTTGAAAATACCGATGGCGTCGGTTTTGACATTGTCCAAAAGAATACCGGTAAGGTGGGCCACGTAAACTTCGCCGCTTGTAATGTGTGGGTGGTTGGATTGATCAAAAAGGTGTTTGGCCATTTTCTTTGAATTCGGATGCGTGGTATGGGGATCTGCAAAAATAGCGGATGCCATTTTGTAGAGTTCATTGAACTCCACATCGACCTCGTTTGAAAGTTTAAAATAGTTTTCCTCTTTTTCTCGGAAGGGTTTGAAGAAATATTCTTTTAGAAGTCCGGTAGTTTCATCGTTTAACCTAAAAGGTTCTTCGGAAAGAAATAGCCCTTCTGCTTTATTTTTATTGCCTACGCGATGTAGGGAAATGGTTTCGATTTGGGTTGAGTATAGGTTTATCATGGCGAAAAAGTTTAGGAGTTTATTAGTTTAGGAGTTTAGGAGTTTAGGAGTTTAGGGTTTTCGGAGTTCGTCATTGCGGGGAGCCTCCTACATTGTTTAAACGTAATCAAATTTCAAAGGCGACGTGGCAATCTGTTTCGTATGCTACAAGGTTGAATACAGACGTTGATTTGGTGTCGTAGTAGGTTCAACAGATTGCCGCGTCGTCCGTTTTTCCTGCGGCAAATCGGACTTCTCGCAATTCGTGTTCCTAATTCCAATTCTCGTCAAAATCAAGATCATCATAATTTTCAAAGGTATCCTCAAAATCAAAGGTAGCTTCGGACTTAAAATTGGTTTCCGGCGGGTTTTCGGGCAGCTCGCCAAAGCTGAACAAGAGGTTGGGGTAGGATGTGCCGGACTCCGGTTCGACGATATCCGCCAGTTCGACAAGAAACGTCCACATGCTCAGAAAATCGTAGACGTATATCAATTTCGGACTGTTTTCGCTCATCACATCCTCCAAGAATGTTTCGTTCATCAGCCGTACGTCCGAAATGCTGTCGCTCAAATCAAAAAGGGCGATTTCTTCATCTTGGTTCCATTCTTCGTCACAGGTGTAAAACGAGGCCATCTCGTTGCCCAAAAATCCAAAAGATTGCGCAATGGCGTTGTGGAATTCTTCCATCGTACTGCTGTCCTGAATCTCGATATCCCGAAAAATATCCTCTTTGGCATCCAAGATTATCCGTATTTTATAAATCATGGTGTTCATTTTTGTGGGAGGCCAAAGTTACGAAGAATTCTAAGGTTTTAGGTTTAGGAGTTGAGAAGTTTAGGAGTTATGTAAAAGTAGGGGGACCATAAAAAAATTCCTAGGTTTAGGAAGTTTCTCAGGTAGTCATCGTCACTAATTGTTTTCCTGACTTTAGCTCTAGCGCAAAATTTCAAAGGCTCCTCCACTGAGGCCAAGGGAGGTGGGCCGCTTTAGCGGGTTGGAGGGATTGCACCGCAAACTAGCTCGCGAGAGGGTAGTTTCCTATTCAGATGCCCAAGCGGTACGTAACACTAATTTGCGATTAAATCTCCCTCGCTGCAAAGCTGCCACCCCTCTTTAGTTAAAGAGGGGAGTTTATAAAATTTACGCTAAGCCCTTTCCATTTTTTTCGCCCGTAGCGCCTCTAAAACCAGATAAAACTGTACGCCGAACAATAGAGATGCGATGATGAGATGAATGGGTTGTGTGCCGAACGGAAAGTGGAGATAGTACATGCTGACGCCGGTCAGTATTTCGATGCCGATAAGTAGCAGCACCCAATTTATTTTTGAATAGCCCAGCTTATGCCTATAGATTTGTTGTGCCAAAAACAAGTTCAATAGTACAACTGCAATGGAAAAGGAACGGTGGACATAGAACGTCCAATCGAAATCGGATAACCATAGGTGTTTCACGGTTTCCCCGACCCTATCGATTTGCTCATCGACGAAATGCCGTACTTGGGTGCCCAAAATAATCTGTAACATGGTAGCGGCAAACGCCACGAGAAGCCATTTACCAAAGTTTTTTCGATAGGTAGGGCCTTTGGAAGATTTCTTGGTCGTATGAACGAGGTAGACCAACAAGGCCACAATAAGTAAGGCCATGATCATATGCACCGTAATCTTTGCTGGGGCCAAAACGGAATAGACTACAGTTGCCCCAAGCCAAGCCTGAAAGCCCATTCCGAAAACCACTAACCAAGAAAAAATGGTAACCTTTTTTTGAATTTTCCAGAAGCGGATTGAGAAAATGGCCAAAATTAGGGTGGCGATACCTGCCAAGGCCCCAAAAAGACGGTTGATGAATTCAATCCAGGTATGCCATGGATTGAAAATGGCATAGACGTGTTTGGTGTAAGCTTCCCAGTTCTGTGGCGTATATTCAGAGGCTGTCTTAAAATCCGCTACTGCGACCTGTAGGGTTTTGTCTACAATGATAACCTGTCCCTTTTTAAATTCCCGCTCCGGTTGCCATTGCAATTGCATGGCTTCGGTAGGAGGGATGTAGTATCCAAAACATTTAGGCCAATCGGGGCAACCCATACCGCTCCCGGTCATTCTGACGATGGCGCCTGCGGCGATGACCAGATAGACAAGTGCCAATGAAATTTTAGCTATTTTTCGGAAACGCTGTTGCATGTTGCCTTGCGGATTTGCAGTGCAAATTTACTACTCTTTGATGTGTAAACGGCACATCTCAAACCAAATTAACACCAACACTTTGGGGTACAGCACGAAATTGTAAGTCGGAAACCCCAACTTTAAATCCATTTCTGAATTCCAATTAATGTATTATTCTGGGAGAAAATCCCTCGCCTTTAGGCGAAGGACTTTAGTTTTATCTGCTGTTCGCTTTGCGCTAAACGCCGTACGCAAGAAATGCGTGAAGCGATCTGAGTATGGTGTTGGGCCGAAAGGTGGAATTTTAGCCGACTTTGGGTCGGAATCAAAACCCATCGGTCTTTAGCCGATAGTAGTTTAGTTTTTGGGATTTGCGGCTTTTAAAAGAACCTCGGGACCATCCTTCTTTGAGTTCGGGTCATGAACTCGTACCTTAACAGTAGCTCGAAAGATCCGTCGTTAAAAGTTTCGCCACCGAGTTCGGAAAGTTCGCGGTCATAGGCAAGCCCTAGGGTCAGATTTTCATTTATCTGAAATCCAAAAATGGCACTAAGTGCGGCATCCCAGCGATAAGCAGCTCCTAAAGTCAATTTTTCATTGAATAGAAAGTTAGCGGAGACATCGACCTGTAAGGGAGCCCCTTGTTCAGCCCTAAGCAACAGTGCCGGCTTGAATTTTACGGTCGGATGTATATCGTAAACGTACCCGGTCATGAAGTAAAGGTTGAGTCGTTCTTTTGCCAAAAACGAATTGCTGGATTCCGAATCGTCAAAGTGTTCGGTCCTTAAAAAATTGGGTACCGATATCCCGGCGTAAAATCGCTCATTGTAATAGTAGGCCCCCACCCCAAAGTTCGGGGAAAACTTGTTGTCGATATTCGTGAGTCCCGATACCGAAACCTCCTGTCCATAATTGGCCAATTTGGCAAAATCTACGTTTAGCAGATGCCCTCCGGCCTTTATGCCAAAGGCTAATTTGTTTTCCCTTGAAAATGGAATGGTGTACGAGAATATACCATCGAAATAGGTTTCTTGATTGGTGCCGTTACCGATTTCGTCGTTTACAATGGACAGGCCAATACCGACCCTTTCGGAAACTGGGGTATGAAAATTCAACGTCTGGGTCTTGGGGGCGCCATCGATACCCAGCCATTGCGACCGATGCATGCCCGTAATACTGAAAACGCCCCTTGATCCGGCATAGCCGGGGTTTATGGCCAAGGTGTTGTACATATACTGGGTATATTGGGGCTCTTGCTGTGCCAAAATAATTTGTGATGTGCTTGCAACCAGTAATATGAACAGAATCAATTTCTTCATGTGAGCTGATTTAACCAAATTATTTTCGATGGCTTATTCACCCTATAAACGTAAATAACGGTATTTCTGTATTCACGACCGTAGGGAATTACTTGTCAAAAATAAACTTTTAGGATAAAGGTGTCTTTGAAAGGAATATTTGTTGGGTATCACGAGAGACCCAATTCTTCTCCTTTTTTGAGCATAAATTTTCTAGCAGCTTCATATTCATTGGGAATTTCTCCTTCTAAAATTGCTTCTTTGATTGCGTCTTTGATGATGCCGATTTCTCTAGATGGTTTTATCCCGAACGTTTCCATAATTTCCTCCCCGCTGACCGGGGGCTGAAAGTTTCTTATGTGGTCGCGTTCTTCGACTTCCTCTATTTTTTGACGAACCAGCTTGAAGTTGTTCTTGTATTTTTTTTGCTTACGCGAATTTTTAGTCGTTATATCCGCCTCGCATAAGGTCATCAGGTCATCGACATGTTCGCCCGCATCGTGTACCAATCGTCTCACGGCCGAATCGGTGACGAACTCCTCCGATAGTATTTGGGGCCGTGAGCTCATCAGCACCATTTTTTGAACGTACTTCATCTTATCGTTCAGGGGCATCCGCAGTCGTTTGAAGAGTTTGTAGACCATTTTTGAACCTACGAACTCGTGCGCATGAAACGTCCACCCAATTTTTTTATGGAATCTTTTGGTGGGCGCCTTGCCGATGTCATGTAAGAGGGCCGCCCAGCGTAACCAAAGGTTATCGGTGGTTTCGGCGATGTTGTCTACGACCTCCAGGGTATGCCAAAAATTATCTTTATGGCGCTGTCCCTCTTTTTCCTCGATACCCTGTAAGGCAATCAGTTCGGGAAGGATAAAAGGCAACAGTTCCAGTTTATGGAGCAGTGCAAGGC
>JAGXIC010000172.1 GCA_024635875.1 Pricia sp. | reverse complement strand
TCCTGTAAATAAGTACGACGATTTTCTATCTTTAGTCATGCGAATAGCAAGCGGAAACAAACCTGCGCTATTCGGTTTTTTCATTAATACTGATTGTATTGTTGCCATAAACCATATGTTTTACTGCATGAAGATACGAATTTTAGGTAAAACATAGGTAAAACATTTAGCGTTTTTACATGGGTTTTTATGGATTTTCCAAATAGAGTGATGTACATAAATAACTGTTAAGCAGCTGATTATTAAACCATTTAAGACCATATCAATACAAATGTCCCAAAATTCATAACCCGGAGGCCGGGGGTTCAAGTCCCCCTCACGCTACCAATAATAAAAGGGCCTTCAAGAAATTGGAGGCCTTTTTTCTTTTCCGGGTACAACATTTGGGCAAATCTTAAGAACTTTTACGGGTTATCTACTTAGGAAAGCGGTTCTAATTATTGAGTACTCCAACGAAATCCGCTATACACACTTTGACAAAAAAAGACACATTGTATTACACACAAATTTAGCGTAACTTACCATTTAGAATACAACAAAGAAAAGTATGTACTTAAAACAGATATGGTATGTGTAAAAATCATGGAGTTGCCTATATAGGCGATGGAAAAGTAGAAGTACAGGAAATCGACTATCCCAAACTGGCGTTGGGAGACCGTAGGTGTGAACATGGAGTGATCCTAAAGATTATATCGACCAATATTTGCGGTTCCGACCAGCACATGGTTAGGGGCCGAACCACTGCTCCCAAAGGTCTCGTACTGGGCCACGAAATAACAGGCGAAGTCATTGAATGCGGCCGCGATGTGGAGTTTATCAAAAAAGGGGATATTGTTTCCGTACCCTTCAATATCGCCTGTGGTAGATGTCGAAATTGTAAAAAAGGTCTTACGGGCATTTGCCTCAACGTTAACGGCGACCGCCCTGGTGCCGCTTTCGGCTATGTAGATATGGGCGGTTGGGTAGGCGGCCAGGCGGAATATGTCATGGCGCCCTATGCCGATTTCAACCTGCTCAAGTTTCCTGACAGCGATCAGGCCATGGAGAAGATAAAAGACCTAACCATGTTGTCCGATATTCTGCCTACTGGTTATCACGGCGCCGTCACCGCAGGCGTAGGTCCAGGTTCGGTGGTATACGTGGCCGGTGCCGGACCGGTCGGACTCGGCTGTGCCGCAAGTTGCCATTTGTTGGGAGCCGCGGTCGTTATTGTAGGCGACTTTAACAAGGATCGATTGGCACAGGCCCGTTCCTTCGGCTGTGAGACCATTGATCTTGGCAAAGATACTCCCTTGGAACAGCAAATCGCTGAAATCACAGGTAGTCCCGAAGTAGATTCCTTTGTCGACTGCGTTGGTTTCGAGGCAGTAGGGCACGATGGCAAAGGTACAGGGGAACAGCCTGCAGTAGTACTCAACCAGGCCATGGCCGTTACACGTGCCGGTGGGCAGATAGGCATTCCCGGTCTGTACGTGACCGAAGATCCCGGTTCCGAAGACACAAGTGCCCAAAAAGGTATTTTGAAAATCCGGTTCGGGCTGGGCTGGGCTAAATCGCACTCCTTTCATACTGGGCAATGTCCCGTGATGCGCTACCATCACCAATTGATGCAGGCCATTTTGAACGAGAAGATCGCTATTGCCAAAGCGGTAAACGTGCAGGTAATCTCATTGGCGGATGCCCCAAAAGGGTATGCCGATTTTGACAAGGGCGCGGCAAAAAAATATGTCATCGACCCACACGGAATGATTGCCTAGAGATAACGGTGCAAATTATTTTAGAATTAGTTTAATCATGTACCTAGGTTACTTCGGGTATAGGTATCCTTACAAGACGATGCGAATCGGTTTTCGTCCGCAAACCTAGATGGTAAGATGCAAATAATAGAGGCTTTGGACTTTACGGATATCGGAACGTTCATTAGGTCGTTTATTCTGCTATTTCTGATTGTCTTTTTGCGATATATTTTTATATCGGGCGCCTATCACTGGGTATTTCTGGTAATTTACCGGAAAAGACTCAGGCAAAGGATATTGTCCGAACAAAATCCCAAAGGTATACAGATCAAGAGAGAACTTTTGCTTTCCGCATACAGCGCCATCATTTTCAGCTTGATGGGAATGCTGCTCTTGATACTAAGGCAGAAAGGCTATACGCAAATATATTCGGATATCAACGACTACCCGCTATGGTACATCCCGGTCAGCATATTGCTTTATCTGGTGTTACATGATGCCTATTATTATTGGTTACATCGATGGATGCACAAATCGAAGGTCATACGCCACTTTCATATGGAACATCATAAAAGTGTGGACACTACCGTATTTACTTCTTTTTCTTTCCATCCGGTAGAATCCTTTCTTCAAGCATTGATTATTCCCTTGCTACTTTTGATTATCCCCATGTGTGTAATCGCCATCATGATTACCCTTACTCTTATGACCATTTCGGCAATAATTAACCACGCGGGAGTGGAGATTTATCCATCGAAGAAAAATTCCAGTCTCTTCCGCAAATATATTATCGGTGCGACGCATCACGACTATCATCACCGGAATTCTAAAAAACACTTTGGCCTTTATTTTACGTTTTGGGACCGGCTTATGAAGACGGAGTTGTGAATACTGGAGGAATTTTCGGTTTATGGATCTCATCCCCTCAAAAATTTCTTCCAGCCCTTCATAATTTGTATTTTTCGTAAAGATTATGAAGTAGGAATTATTTGTAATATTTCTATAAATTAAGGTTCCATAATTATATGTTCAAGTTCCTTGAGAATTGCGATTTCAAGGTCGTTTCCTAAATAGCCTTCCATAAGGCCAAAAAAATCCAGAAATAACTAAAATCCGCTTCCATATAAAAGCCAGACCCCTATCTTTGCCATCGATACATTTTTTAATGAGTAAAGCAGTTTACATCGCCACTACCGAGCCGAATAGCGGCAAATCAATTATTTCGCTGGGATTAATGCAATTGTTGTTGGGCAAGGCGGCCAAAGTGGGGTATTTCAGACCGATTATTGACGATTTTGAGGATGGAGGGATTGACAATCATATCAATACCATATCTCAGTATTTCAACCTTGACATTCCCTTTTCCGATGCCTATGCCTTTACACGTAGCGAAGTCATCCAAAGAAAAAATGAGGACCGCGATGACGAGATTATCGGTAAGATCATAGAAAAGTATAAGGCGATAGAAGAGCGCTGCGATTTTGTTTTGGTCGAAGGCACTAGTTTTTCCGGGGAAGGCACGATTATCGAATTTGACATCAATGTGGTCATTGCCAAAAACTTGGGTATTCCCGCAATTCTGCTGGCCAGCGGTGTGGACAAGACCCTGGAAGGGTTGGTCGGGAACCTTCAAATAGCGTATGACACTTTTAAGGACAAAGGCGTAAAAGTACTCGCTGTCATCGCAAATAAAGTACTTCCGGGGAATGTTTCTTTGGTCGTGGAGCAACTTAAAAAACAACTTCCCGAGTCGATTTTAGTGAATGCCATTCCCCTAAATCCGGTTTTGGCGAACCCATCGGTCAAGGAAATTTGCGATACGTTGAACGGAAAAATACTTTTCGGGGAAGGATATCTAAACAATCAAGTGGACGGCTTCAGTGTCGGCGCCATGCAGCTGCGCAATTACCTTTCACATCTGAAAGAAAACGGACTCGTAATTACGCCCGGTGATAGGGCAGATATCATTTTGGGGGCCTTACAAGCCAATATTTCCGCGAATTATCCGGCGGTTTCGGGTATTGTTCTCACCGGCGCAATTACTCCCGAAGATACCATATGCCGGTTGATCGAGGGGTTGTCTGAGGTGGTACCTATACTTTCGGTCGAAGGCGGCACCTTTGCCATAGCCAACCGTATCGGCGCCATAAAATCACAGATGTACGCGGAGAATACCGAAAAAATTAGGACGTCTATAAGTGATTTTGAAAAATACGTTTCCACCGACGTATTGGCCGAGAGTCTCATAACGTTTCAGGCGGAGGGCATTACCCCAAGGATGTTTCAGTACAATCTTTTAAAACGGGCGAAGACCCATAAAAAGCATATCGTCTTGCCCGAAGGTACCGACTGGCGTATTCTCACCGCTGCCAAATTACTGACCGATATAAATGTTGTCGATATTACTTTGCTGGGAGATCTCGAACAGATTACAGACAAAATCGAAAAACTGGAACTGGGGCTTGACCTGAACAACGTCACTATCGTAGACCCTGTAGCCTCCCCGTTTTTTGAGGAATACGCTACTACCCTATTCGAACTGCGAAAGCACAAGAACGTCGATCTTACCATGGCGCGCGACCTGATGGAAGATGTCTCCTATTTCGGCACCATGATGGTCTATAAGGGCCACGCCGATGGCATGGTTTCCGGTGCGATCCACACCACACAGCATACCATCTTACCGGCCTTACAGTTTGTAAAGACGAAACCGGATGTCTCCTTGGTATCCTCCGTTTTCTTTATGTGCTTGCCGGACCGGGTCGTAGTTTTCGGCGATTGTGCCATCAACCCCAACCCAACTGCCGAACAGCTGGCAGCAATTGCGATATCTTCTGCGGATACCAGTTCCGCCTTTGGTATCGAACCGCGCATTGCCATGCTCTCCTATTCTTCCGGCGCATCGGGCATCGGCGAAGATGTAGATCGGGTACGGCAGGCCACCGCAATTGTAAAACAAAAAAGGCCAGAATTGAAAATTGAAGGTCCGATTCAATACGACGCTGCCGTCGACCTGAAAGTTGGCCAAAGCAAATTGCCAGATTCCCAAGTAGCGGGCAAAGCGACCGTTTTTATTTTTCCGGACCTCAACACGGGCAATAACACCTATAAAGCGGTACAACGCGAAACCGGTGCGCTGGCCATCGGCCCGATGTTACAGGGCCTGAACAAACCGGTAAACGACCTTAGCCGTGGTTGTATGGTAGACGACATTTTCAATACCGTAGTGATTACGGCCATACAGGCGCATGGGATTTAAAGTGGAGTGAATAGCCGTAAGTGTT
>JAGXIC010000171.1 GCA_024635875.1 Pricia sp. | reverse complement strand
GCTTCACTATTGTTAAAACCGCGGGGTTTGTTCAGACGATACGCTTCCCGAAGCAGTCTTTTGATGCGATTGCGCCGCACAGCACTTTTAAAATTCTTTTTAGGTACGGCCACCCCGGCCTGATACTTTACCTCTTCGGCGAGGTCGGTGTTCAGATAGATAAGTTTGATGGGATAATTGGACACCGATTTCCCTTGGACAAAAAGCCGGTCAATTAGCTTTCTGCTCTTTAATTTTTCTTTTTTGGGATAGGTGTGGTCCATATGGATAAAGGGTTTTGCCCCTCTTCGGGGTTACGGCGCCTTTTGCCACACATTATCCTCTTGCTTGATATCGGCCATGAGCTGTGAAGGATCGATTACGACGGCTTTTATACTTTCTAAAGGTTTGTCAACCGTAAAGGCATAAGTGGGAAAAGCCCAGGGCCAATCTGGCAATACCGTACGGTTTATTTGCGGATATGGATTCTCTTTTTCGCCGCGCATCATCCGGAGCGGAGCATAAAATGTTTCTTTGGTATCATCCTCATAAATGACCAGAATATCCAAAGGCATCGGCATTTGTCCGGTTCGCGTTAGGTTAATTTTGGTTTTACCACTGTCCGCTACAACATTGGTTATGCCATAGTCAATGGTGTTCGTTGTCTGGGTCCAATCCGTCAGGTACCAATCGAGCTCCATACCGGAGACCTTTTCGGCCTCCCTTTTGATATCGTTGGGCACGGGATGCGTAAATTTGAAATCCCTATAATAATTCTGGATGGTTTTCATCAGCTTCTCCTGCCCAATGATATAACCTAATTGGGAAAGAAAAATAGAACCCTTGCTATACGCGGCGATACCGTACGCGTAATTGAGATTGTAGCGGTCGGCATGTGTGGTCTGTGGTTGTTCGAACCCTGATTTGACCAGATTATAATAGCCCTTATAACTGTTTTCGAACGGATTTTCCTTGCCTTCTTCCATGATTTGGTTCATGGCCAGCGTAGAAATAAAGCTAGTGAAGCCTTCATCCATCCATTCATGTTTTGATTCGTTGGTGGCCAAGACGTGCTGGAACCATGAGTGCGCCATTTCATGGGCGGTTACTCCCACTAGGCTACCGAAGTTTCTGCCCCCGGTAATCAAGGTGCCCATGGCATATTCCATACCCCCGTCGCCCCCGTGTATGACGGAGTATTGGTCGTAGGGATATTCGCCGATATTTTTATTGAAAAACTGCATTAGTGCTGCGGTCTTTGGCTGTAATTTTTCCCAGTTTTCTATGATTTCCTTATCGTTTTTATACAGAAAATGTAACATTGGCCCATTTTCAACCTGCAGGGTATCATGCTGATAGTCTGGATCTGCGGCCCACATAAAGTCGTGTACCATGGGCGCCTTAAAATGCCAGGTCAACGTCTTGCCTTTTGGTCGTTTAACCTTGGTTCCCGGAGCCTCGTAACCGTGACCAATTTCCTGAGGGTTTTGTAAATAGCCACTCCCGCCGACTACATAATCCTTATCGATGGTCAGTTTTACGTCGAAATCACCCCAGACACCATGGAACTCTCGAGCGATATAGGGGTCGGCATGCCATCCCTCAAAGTCATATTCGGCCAATTTCGGGTACCATTGGCTCATGGATAATGCGACACCTTCTTCACTATTGCGACCTGCGCGACGGATTTGAAGCGGAACCTGCCCCCGGAAAACCATATCGAAAGTTGTTTTGCCGCCGGGAGGCAGGGGCTTTGCCAAATTGACTATAAGAACGGTGCCTTCCTCAACATAGTCCACCTTTTGTCCGTCCTGCAAAAGGGATGCGGGGTGCAGATAGCCCGTTTCATTTTCGGATAGTCCCGATATCCTGCTTTTTCCATCCTCCGTCATCATTCGGCCATCGGGATCTTTGATGCTCTGCAATCGAATATCCATCTCACTACCGGGTTGAAAGGCATTGAAATAGAGATGGTAGAACACACGGTTTAGGGTATCGGGCGAATTGTTGGTATAGACTAATTTTTGGGTGCCCGTGTACTGGTAGTTCTCTACGTTCATGGTTACCTCCATGGTGTAATCAACATGTTGTTGCCAATACGAGGTGTTGTTTTGGGCATAGGAAAGGGCTGAAAACCCGATTAAAACGGACAACAATTTAAAAATCCTCATTTTATACCATATGGTTTTTATTATAGTTTCCTTGCAAGATAGCCTTGTGTTTTACACTTTTCGAGTCGTATGGCGCAAAGTGTTTAGCGCAAAGCGGCTATTACAACGTAATGTTACCTGCAGCGACTTTGCTCGCCATAATCAATGCATTGTAGGCATTTACAATATTTCCTGAAATGGAAATTTTATCGAATGTTGCCGTTTTTGAGGCGTCCCCTCCTAAAACCACCTTTGCCTGAGGGGCCAAACCTGATTCCATCAAAACCTGTTTTACCTGTGGAGCCGTCAATTTTGGAAAATGAGAACGGATCAGTGCGGCAACCCCCGCAACGGCCGGGGCGGCCATTGAAGTACCTCCCTGGAATTCATACTTGTTGCCCGGCATCGAGGAGTAAATGTCATCCCCTGGCGCGAAAACATCGACGTTGACCTTTCCATAATTTGAAAAAGAAGCTAACATTTCCGAACCGTAGTCAGCGCTTAAAGCGCCTACCGTAATCACGTTGTCCGCAATCTCAGCACCATTGTCGATTTGATCATTGGGAAAGTTGGGATTGGCAGGGTCATCCAAATCGGCGCCCTCGTTGCCTGCGGCATGGACAAAAAGCACGTCTTTATCCGCGGCGTATTTGATGGCGTCGTACACCCATTCCGCATTCGGTGAAAAGCTTTTTCCGAAACTGCCGTTGATGATTTTGGCACCGTTATCTACCGCATATCGGATGCCTAGGGCAATATCCTTATCATATTCGTCACCGTTGGGTACGGCACGTATGCTCATGATTTCTACATTGTTGGCAACACCGTCGATGCCTTTGCCATTACCGCGTTTTGCGGCGATGATACCGGCAACATGCGTGCCATGGCTTTCGTCTTCGGAGGTGCTTTGTGGATTTCCATTGCCATATCCCAAATCAGCGATATCATAAGGATCGTCGCCCACTACCTTTCTTCCGTCAAAGCCCACATTGTAGTTGTATTCGACCTGATCGGTAAAATAGGCGATACCTTTTTCCAATTGTTCCAGAACGGCGTCAACACTGTCCTCATAGGTAAGCATTTGGGTCAATATTCCGACGTTCTGTTCCATGGCCGCATATTCGGTCTTGATGCCCGCCAGGTCTTTTTTTGTATAGGAGTCTTTGCCGAGCTCTTTTTTCACTGCGGCATCTGCACTTTTTACCGCTTGTTGAATCTGTTCGTATTGTTGTTTTTGCTGTTGTGCCTCGGCGTATTTTTTGTCTACCAGGGCCTTCGCCTTGGCCTGCATAGCTGCATCGCCCAGTTTTAGATTGACAATACGGGCGGCTTCCAATTGTTCGTTGTACGAATCCCCCAAAAAGTTGTAACCGTGTATATCGTCAATGTAGCCATTGTTATCGTCATCTTTGTTGTTTCCGGGTTTTTCGCCCTTGTTGGTCCAAAGTACGTCCACGAGGTCTTCGTGTTTAAGGTCAATACCTGAATCGAGCACTGCTACAATAACTTTATCGCCTTTTTTGTTTTTGATGATTTCGGCGTAAGCCTTGTCCACACTCATCCCGGGAATGGTGTCGGCAACCAGGTCAAGATGGCCCCAATGTTCTTTTTCGGTATCGGTCAGGTCCGATATTTTAAGGGGAGTGTTGTCAATATTTTCGATGGGCGTAGAGACCAAAGCGGTCGCACCACATCCCATAAGTAAAAAGAGCACTGAAAGACTTACAAGGAATTTAGGAAATTTTTGTAGCATGAAATCGAATTATGAAAGGGTTATTTTTCTTTCCAAAAGGCAGGAGTGCAACATCAAAAACATCTTGGAAATCCTGCGCCTGGAATTTGTTTAAAGATTAAATTTTCCGGTTTAAGCCCTCAAAGATAAGGTTAAAGGGCATTTTACTTTGTGAATTATATCTCTTTTATGATTTTTTAAGAGGTGAAATGCCCCCTTTTTGCTTTTTTGCAGCAGGTAATTTACAAATTTCCCGTTAAATCGTAGTGCAGACTGTCCCTGCCGCATCAATGAACGCATCAGGTAGGTTTTATAGGATAGACTTCCCTAAATAGGGGCGCCCGGTTTAAACTATCGCCAGTAAGCCCAATAAACAAAAGGACCGCCCTTTTTTCGTATACGATTCTCGTCATGTATTTTACGAGCTTAGCATCGATGACCCAATGGGGAATTTAATTTTTTTAGGGTTTATAAGAGGATGCCAACGCAAAAAAATATGGCGAAGAGAGTTTTAACAGTAGTATTGGTTCCTACACGAACATTTCGTTAAAGGTTAACACCTTATCGACCCTTATGCCCTTCTCAGTGTACTTTACCGTACAGATTTCATTGTGCGCGTCATGTTCCAAATACAAATAATATCCATTTTCGGCCGCCTCGTTCAAAAACCGGGACTTTTCTACCAGGGTCAACAACGGCCGGGTATCAAATCCCATGACGTAAGGCAGGGGGACATGGCCTACCGTCGGAAGCAGATCCGCAACGAACACGAGCTTTTTTCCATGGTAATCGATATACGGCAGCATTTGCTTATCGGTATGCCCGTCTACAAAGTGAATGCCAAAGCCTAATTCGGATTTCTCAAAAAATGTTTTTGCTTCCTTCTGCCCAACAGCAGTCATGGCTTTAGGGGCCAGGGAGCCGAGGTTTACAAATTGCAATTGTCCACTTTCCTGCATAGGAAGTAGATTTTCTTTTAAAAAGGATGCTTTTTCGCGGGCATTTGGGTGAATGGCCCATTCCCAATGCCTTTCGTTCGTCCAGTAAATGGCGTTTTTGAAGGCGGGTTCGTAACCCGTACGATCCTTGTTCCATTGAATGCATCCGCCACAATGGTCGAAGTGTAAATGAGTCAGGAATACGTCGGTGATATCATCGCGATGAAAGCCGTGTTTAGCCAAAGAGCCATCCAAAGAAAAATCGTCCCAACGGTAGTAATATCCAAAGAACTTATCTGACTGCTTATTGCCCATACCGGTATCGATTAAAATGAGCCTGTCGCCGTCCTCGATCAACAGGCAACGGGCCGACATATCGATCATATTGTTCGCATCCGCAGGGTTTGTCCGCTGCCAAAGGCTTTTGGGAACCACACCGAACATGGCGCCACCGTCGAGCTTGAAATTTCCGGTTTCTATAGGGTAGAGTTTCATATTAAAATTAGGAACCTGCAAATTAAGGAAACTAAAATTATATACGTTTACCGACCTAGATATTTATTGATTTCATGGGATGCCCTGCACGCTAAAATATCCACAAAAAAGTACCCCTGTTAAACTTTTACCAAGCTTTTTACATCAGGATATCCTGTTCAAAAATATCCTATTTTCGCTTTGCCGGACCTTTATAAATATACCACCCGCAAAACCCCATCTGTATGGAAGATATCTCCGAAAGCTTCAGATTGCCCTGGCAGAATCCGGTACTCATTTTCTCCTTGATTCTTTTTATTATTTTGATTGCCCCGACTATTTTGAACCGGTTGAAGATTCCAGGTATTATCGGGCTGATCCTATCCGGGGCAATTATTGGTCCGCACGGCCTCAATTTACTTGAAAAAGGGCTTTTTACCGAGGTTTTTTCCACGGTCGGCCTGCTCTATATCATGTTTATAGCTGGACTGGAACTCGATATGAACGAATTCAGGGCGCACCGGAACCGTAGTATCACCTTCGGATTTTTCTCCTTTGCGATTCCACTCGGAATTGGATTTCCTATGTGCTATTTTTTGCTGGATTACGACTTTTATGCCAGTCTGTTAACGGCCAGCATGTTTTCGACTCACACTTTGGTGACCTACCCCATAGTAAGTAGATTTAGGGTGTCAAACAATCCTGTGGTCGCGGTAACGGTGGGAGGGACCATCCTTACCGATACCGCAGTTCTAGTGTTATTGGCCGTCATTGTAGGGGCGCATAAGGGAAGTCTTTCCCTGGAATTTTGGATACGATTGATTGTTTCCTTGGCCGCTTTTATGGGAATTATGTTCTACATCGTACCAAAAATTACGAAATGGTTCTTCAAAAAAATGGCCAGCGAGAAATATGCGCATTTTATATTCGTGCTATCCATGGTTTTTCTGGCGGCTTTTTTGGCGCAACTTGCCGGCATTGAAGCTATTATTGGCGCATTTGTTGCGGGACTGGCTTTGAACCCGCTCATTCCCAACAGTTCGGTACTGTTCAACCGTATCGAATTTATCGGTAATGCGCTGTTTATTCCCTTTTTCTTGATTAGCGTTGGAATGTTGGTAGATGCAGGGGTACTTTTTAACGGGACTTGGGCCTTGATCGTTGCCGGCGCGTTGATTGCGGTGGCCATTTCCGGCAAATGGCTGGCTTCGTATTTCACGCAACAACTGTTCAACTATTCTAAATCGGAAAGACAATTGATATTTGGTCTGAGCAATGCCCATGCAGCGGCCACCTTGGCCATAATTTTGGTAGGATATCGAGAGGGTATCCTAGATATTAATATACTTAACGGCACTATTGTGCTTGTTTTGGTTACTTGCGTAGTTGCTTCCTTTGCAACAGAAAGGGCGGCAAAAGAGGTGCTGATCTTATCGGGGAAGGCGGATGATGTGCGGAGTTCGGAAACCGATACCGCAGAAAGGCTACTTATACCGATTATTAACACGGCCAATATGGAAAAGGCGCTTGAATTTGCTGTTTTAATCAAGGAAAAACGATCTAATTTCCCCATTTCGATTTTAACCGTAGTGCCCAATAATACGGAGGCCGAAAAGAATATTTCAACCGCCCGCAGAACCTTGGAGGATTTTATCTATGAGACTACCGCTTTGGAGTCATCCGTAGAAGTCATTGCCACAATAGACCACAATGCTTCAAGCGGAATTGCGAGGGTAGCAAAAGAAATCATGTCGAACATCATCATTTTAGGATGGCCACGAAAGACGGGATTCATGGATAAGATTGTGGGCGGAAAGATGGATGTTATTCTTAACGGCACCGGCAAGACTATTTTTATCTGTCATTTCGAACAGCCCTTGCCCAATCACCAGCGCCTCTTGGTAGCCGTTCCCCCTTTGGCGGAACTGGAAAACGGTTTCGGAGTTTGGTTGCCGAAAATAGCCCAGCTTGCCCAAGAATTGGCAGCACCCCTTTTTTATTATTGTAATAAAAACACCCAAAAGGCAATTCTTACGTTTTTCAACTCACGGCGCATCAACAATAAACCCACTTTTTACGATTTACCGCATTGGGAAACGTTCATAGACAATCCTCCTAAAACCGGCCAACAAGATCTTTTTGTGTTTGTGGCCGCTAGGGAAGGATCTGTATCCTATCTCCGGACCATGGAAAACCTTGCCGTTAAGACTGATACAACTTTCAGGGCAAAGAGTAAGGTTTTGGTTTATCCTTGATGCCCCCGTGCCCTTAAATAGTAACCTCCAGGAGTTGTGTTGTATTTCCGGCTTTTTTTGCAGTATGCTGTTCGCAGTTCGCCGTAAGAAGCGCTAATCTCGAATAAAAAGAGTATTTTTCAAAAAAAATTAATAATCTATGATAGAACTGGCCGGAATAGTCATACTGGGAATCTTCGCGCAATGGGTCGCATGGCGGTTTAAGTTGCCCGCTATCTTGCCCTTGATTTTAATCGGTCTCTTGGTAGGGCCTATCGCCACAATGTATACAGAAGAGGGGTCTAAATTGATAGAACCGATATGGAACGGCGAACAAGGCCTATTCCCGGGGGAGAGCCTATATTATTTTGTTTCTTTGGCGATTGGAGTCATTCTTTTTGAAGGGGGACTTACCTTGCGCCGCGGTGAAATCGCCAACATCGGGCCGGTCATTACCAAATTGATCACCATCGGCTCTATCGTAACCTTTTTTGGGGCCGGAATTTCGGCCCACTTTATTTTCGGACTAAGCTGGCAGATTTCTTTTCTTTTCTCCGCATTGATTATTGTAACAGGCCCTACCGTAATTACGCCGATACTGAGAAACATTCCATTGAAAAAAGATGTTTCCGCGGTACTTAAATGGGAAGGTATTCTAATTGATCCCATCGGGGCACTGGTGGCGGTTCTGGTCTTCGAGTTCATTAGCGTGGGAGAGGGTCAGGCGTATACCAAAACCGCATTTATAGACTTTGGGAAAATCTTGCTCTTCGGTTTTGCCTTCGGTTTTACCTTTGCCCATGCGATGATGTTCTCTATCAAGCAAAAGTTCATTCCCCATTATTTGCTCAACGTGGTATCGCTTTCGGCCGTATTGCTGGTATTTGTTGTTTCCGATGCCTTTGCGCATGAATCCGGCCTGTTGGCTGTAGTCATCATGGGCATGGTTATGGGCAACTCCAACTTGCCGAACCTGAAAGAACTACTTTATTTTAAGGAATCGCTCAGCGTACTGCTCATTTCGATATTATTTATTTTGCTGGCCGCCAATATCAATCTTAAGGATCTTGAGCTCATCTATAATTGGAACACGGCGGTTCTATTTGCCATTATCGTCTTTATAATTAGGCCGGTAGGCGTATTTCTCAGTGCGTATGGGTCGAAACTGAAATTGAACGAAAAGCTTTTCATCGGATGGGTTGGGCCCAGGGGTATCGTCGCGGCCGGTATTGCCTCGCTTTTCGGCTCCAAATTGATACAAAAAGGCGAGCCAGGGGCAGAATATATCACTCCCTTGGTCTTTATGATTGTGTTGGGTACGGTACTGCTGAATGCTACAACGGCGCGGCTTTTTGCGAAATTGATCGGAGTGTTCTTGACAAAATCTGAGGGCATCCTTATTCTTGGTGCCTCAAAGGCATCGCGCTTGATTGCGGATTACATCCACAAAAATAATCGGCACGTGGTCTTGATAGACAACAACCAAAACAATGTGGCCAAAGCAAAAAAATTGGGGTTGGAAGCTTTGACAGCAAATATATACTCCGATAACTTGACCGATAACATCGAACTGAACGATATCGGTTATCTCATGGCCTTGACCGGAAACTCGGATATCAACGAATATGCCATTGAAAAGTTCGCCAAGCAATTTGGGGAGAACGGATCTTTTCGTTTGGTAAACGCGGAAGAGATGAACGATCCCGAGAACAACCCAAAGGAAGGCCTCTT
>JAGXIC010000170.1 GCA_024635875.1 Pricia sp. | reverse complement strand
TCCCAAGGCCATCCTCCGAATTGTGTTTTTCCATACTCCCGCATAGCATCGCGAATTTCTTCTTGTGTGTTCATCACGAAAGGGCCATGTTGAACAACAGGCTCCCCAATTGGTTTTCCTTCCAGAATCAAAAAGTAGGCTTCAGTAGCCCCATTTTTAATTCGTATGTCTTCACCGGCCAATACTTCTATGATGTGATTTGAATCAATTGTCTGTCCTTCCACTTCAATAGTTGACCCTTTGTAAAAAAAGAGGGAACGATTGGCATTTGCATTGGTTTTGGGAACAGTCCAATCCGCATTAGCTTCCATCTTAACTGTATAGACTCCCACTGCATTTTCAGGGTTTGCCGCCCATGAATCCGGGGTAGGGTCTAAAGAGGTCACATCATCAATACGACCCGCGATTACTTGAACGGTTGTTGTTCTGTTCGAGGCATCTTTATGGTCTACTATAGGAATGTCCTCATTCCATAACATCTTGAAATGCGGTTCTACCATTTTTGATGCTTTGGGCAGGTTGAGCCATATCTGAAAAATCTCTAATGGATTTCCCATCTCCTCATTGATTAGGGGAAACATTTCAGAATGTTGAACGCCTTTTCCTGCTGTCATCCACTGAACATCCCCAGCCATAAAGCGACCTGCGGCTCCTAATGAATCAGAGTGATCAACTACCCCTTCTTTATTAATGGTTATGGTCTCAAAACCCCTATGTGGGTGGTAGGGAAAACCGGGCATATTAGACCCGTGATACATTCTCCATCCATCTTTTACCAAAAAATCCTGACCAATATTCCTTCCCTTTAACAGGTCAAAATCAACTCCCATTTGTGCATTTCCTTTGGGATATTCATCACGATGGTAGGCACAAAACAAGAATGGATCTTGCGTTTTCCATGGAAACCCAAGTGGCGCTATGTTCAATATTTTATTCATGGTTAAAGTAGTTTAAGGCCCCAGAAGGACATTTATTGATTTGATTTTTTAATTCTTCAGACGTAGCGTTCTCAATGGTAATCCATGGAGATGCTTTTGGATTATAAACTTTAGGTAAGGTTTTTACACAAACGGCAGCATGTTCACAAAGTTTAGGTTGCCACCTTATGATGATTTCTCCGTTTGAATATTCTTTACTCATAAGTAAGAAATTAAAGTTCAAATTTCAAGACTTAATTTTTACTATGCATTCATCTAGATGAAGAAAGCAAATGGAATTAGCCCGAACGTGCTATTTTTCCTCGCATAGTACTAAGAGCTTGAGGTGTAATCCCTAAATAAGTAGCGATCATGCGTTGGGTTACCCGATTGGATAATTCTGGATAGGTATTCAAAAAATACGTATAACGGTCTATTGCCGGCGAACCCAATAACATGAGGACCCTACGTTGTAATTTCCCCATTCGTCTGTATAAAAGACGGACCCTCAACCAATTTCCCTTTAGGTAAATCAGCTTCGAATAGACAGTCATTGTTAAAGATAATTACTTCTGAGTCTTCAAGACAATCGATATAAAGTTGTACGGGTTCATTAAACTCTAGCGCTTCTACATCTGCAATTATCCAATTTTCTGGAGCAATCATAAAAATATGTTCCTTCCCTTTGCTATCGATAATGTAACTTCTCAAAAGTCCCCTTTTTACGTAAAAGGCCAAAGCTTTGGAATCACCAGCACGTTGAAGTACATGTCCTTTTCTGAACTCCATTACTTTAGCGTTTGGGTCAATACTCAGTATGTCGGTTATATTTTCCATTTGTCTCAAATGCGCGCTAACGTAGCGGTAAGGAACCAAAAATCTTTATTCACAATATACGCAGAAAAGTAGAGCACTACCATTCGCATACTGCAGTGCTCCACCAGTTTTCGGTCGGAGGTAATGTTCTCGAAGCAACCTGTGAACAACAGCTGGAAAAAGACCACGGGGTCGATCGAGGGGTTGCCGGTCTTGCCATAAAGCTCTTTTGTATCTTTATAAAGAAACCTTAGGTCGAGCGTTTCGCGGAGCTTTCTGTAAAGATTTTCCTTCGGGATGCGGTCCGATAACCGGAAGCCGGGGAATAGTTTTTCGGTATAGTTCTTTCTACCTTGCATACCTTCAATTTACGGATTTCCGCATATTGATGAAAGCAAAAAATGATGTTTATGGGAGTTCTGCAACAGCCACGTTCGTTTTACGGCACTACTCAAAAAAACCAAATATAATGGTTTTGGGTTGGTAACCAGAAAGGAGGTGAAGACACTTTCAATCTTTTCGTTTGTCAATGTTGGGGCCGAGCATTTCTTGGCCATCGACAATTTCAATATTCTATTGTTTGGATGGTAAGGTTTTAAGCACAACCAGGGCAGACATCGTTACGATTAGAAAATGCGGCCGGGATTAGTGCCATAAAACGGCCGTTTCTAGGGACAGTTCCGTTAACAGTATTCTTCGTCTGCGGTGGTGTCCCAAACTTGGTCTTTTTTAGTAGTTTCGGTATTTCACCTTTTACGGAACTTAAAAATTTACATATCCTATGATATTGGACCACTTTCCCAAATCGAACAACATCTGTTTTCAAAATTTTAGAAAAGATTTTCCAATGTGCAACTGCTAACTGCCACTTCCTACTGCTAACTCTTTTTCCCTATCTTAGCCCCATGCTCTCCAAAAAAACCAAATACGGTCTCAAAGCCCTTACTTATCTGGCTTCCCAAAAGGAAAATACCCCGGTTCAAATCGCTGAAATCGCGGAAAATGAGAATATCTCCCAAAAGTTTTTGGAAAGTATCCTGCTTTCCCTTCGAAAAACCGGATTTCTAGGCTCCAAAAAAGGAAAGGGTGGGGGGTATTATCTTATTAAAGACCCGAAAGAAATTTTAATGACCGACGTGATGCGCATACTTGAAGGCCCAATTGCCATGGTGCCCTGCGTAAGCCTTAATTTTTACGAGAAATGTGACGACTGTCCCAATGAATCCATCTGTTCCGTTAATAAATTGATGCTAAAGGTCAGGGACGCCAACCTAGAGGTGTATCGCAATAATACCTTGGCGGACTTGATTATGTAGTTGGTTTTTGTCATTCCCACTCTTCGAATCCGGTAGACTCCAAATTAGCCGGTAATCTATTTATTATATTCCAGCATGGTCAACGGTCAGGGCCGGGGCATAGACAAGAATCCGATGCTTGTGACCTCAGCATTGGACCAGGCTTGCAGCATGCGCCAACAGAAAACTGATTATCCGTATTTCGCACTTTTTTTATTCAAAATATATAGAAAGCTAGAATCAAAACTCATTTTTCTTCAATTTACTGGGCCTAATCCCATAATATTAAGGGTTTAGTCCATAAGACTGCCTTCCACATCTTTGGATTGATTGAATAATCTATAATTTGAATGGAATAATTTTATCAATCTACTAAATCTATCGGTTAAAAGTTATTTCTATCGATTTTTCCCGTCTATTACAATAATTATGTACTATTTTTGTTTACTCTATTAAGTTGATGGGGTAGTTAGATTTGTGAACCAATGATTGTTGATCAATTGATTTTAGATAAGGGCGCATCCAAAAGAAAATTTACCGAGGACCAAAAATCGGAGCGGCCCTTTCGCAGTATTGCCAAAGCGATAAGCTGGCGGATGATAGGTACTTTAGATACACTTTTGATTTCGTATTTGCTGACGGGTGAAGCCACTATCGCCGTCTCAATAGCTTCCATCGACTTCGTTACAAAGATGGTGTTGTACTTTTTTCACGAACGTATTTGGAACAATATCGGTTGGGGTAAATAAAATTATTAAACTATGGAATTTTCACAAGAATCGATTAGAAGATTGAACGGACAGTTCAAAGGTATTCCACCGGAAGAGATTATTTCTTGGGCGATAAAGCAGGCCACTACACCTGTGGTTACGACGAATTTCCGTCCGTACGAGGTAGCGATTTTGAATGCAGTTTCTGATGTAAAGGTCGATATTCCGGTCATTTGGTGCGATACGGGTTACAATACGCCCAATACCTATAAACATGCTGAAGAGCTGATTAAAAGGTTGCACTTGAACATCGATTTGTACGTGCCCCGGCAGACGACCGCTCATAGGGATAGCCTAATGGGAATTCCCCAAATCGACGATCCGAAGCATGCCGAATTTACCGAACAGGTAAAGCTCGAGCCTTTTCGAAGGGCTATGGCGGCGCACAAACCGGATGTATGGTTTACTAATTTGAGAAAAGGACAGACCGCACTACGTGATTCTTTGGATATTTTGAGTCTCAGCAAGGACGGCGTGTTGAAGGTGAGTCCGTTTTACTTTTGGAGCGACACCCAATTGGACGCTTATCTAAAAGAACGCCACTTGCCCAATGAACACAAATATTTCGACCCCACTAAGGTTTTGGAGAACCGCGAATGTGGGCTGCACACATAGAAAAATACAAACGAAAAAATCAAATACAAATGCAAAAGTTTTGAGCTTGCACTTGATACTTGAACTTGAACTTTAGTTATGAAAGACACTTCCCACATCAATGCTCTAGAGAACGAGGCCGTGTATATTTTCCGAGAGGTAGCGGCGCAGTTTGAGCGGCCTGTGCTATTGTTTTCAGGAGGAAAAGACTCGATAACCTTGGTGCGTTTGGCACAAAAAGCCTTTTGGCCGGCGAAAATTCCCTTTCCATTGATGCATATCGATACGGGCCATAATTTTCCGGAAACTATCGAGTTTCGGGACAGACTGGTCGAGGAATTAGGATTGGAACTGATTGTAAGAAACGTTCAAGATTCCATCGACCAGGGCAAGGTCAAGGAAGAATCCGGAAGATATTCGAGCCGGAATTCCCTACAGACCACCACTTTATTGGATTCGATCGAAGAATTTAAGTTCGACGCTTGTATCGGGGGTGCGAGACGCGATGAAGAAAAGGCCCGCGCCAAGGAACGTATATTTTCAGTACGCGACGATTTCGGCCAATGGGACGAGCGAAACCAGCGCCCCGAACTTTTCGATATGTTGAACGGTCAAATCGAATTGGGGCAAAATGTACGTGTTTTCCCCATTTCAAACTGGACCGAGCTTGATGTTTGGTCCTACATAAAGGAAGAAAATATTGAAATACCATCCATTTATTTCGCCCATAAGCGAAAGGTGTTTTTAAGAGACGGGCTAATTTGGTCGCATTCAGACTATGTATATCAAGAGGAAGATGAGGAAGTCTTGGAAAGAATGGTACGTTTTAGAACGGTGGGGGACATGAGCTGTACCGCGGCGGTATTTTCGGAAGCTTCGGATATCGAATCCGTAGTCGCCGAAATCCGCGATTCTACCATATCCGAACGTGGAGCGCGTATCGACGACAAACGCTCGGAAGCCGCCATGGAGAAACGGAAGCAGCAAGGGTATTTTTAAATGCTTTGTCATTCCCGCAAAGAGGTGAATCTGTTGAGCTCAGCTCAACGCATGAGCAGTCGATAGTAAAAAGATTAAAGTAAATATTTGGCAATAGCAGTTAGCGAGAATACTAACTACTATGTACCAACTACTAAGTACCATAAATATGGAAGTCTTAAAAATAGCAACCGCAGGTAGTGTAGACGACGGCAAGAGTACCTTGATCGGCAGGCTGCTGTACGACACCAAATCCTTGACCACCGATAAACTGGAGGCCATAGAAAAAAGAAGCAAGAAGAACGGGTATGATTATCTGGATTTCTCTTTGGCGACTGACGGTCTAGTGGCCGAACGTGAACAAGGCATTACCATCGATGTGGCCCATATCTATTTTTCGACCAAGAAGAAAAGCTACATTATCGCAGATACGCCCGGTCACGTCGAATATACCCGAAACATGGTCACGGGCGCATCTACATCGCAGGCCGCCATTATATTGATCGATGCCCGAAAGGGAGTTATCGAGCAGACCAATCGTCATTTTTTCATTAACAACCTGTTGCGGGTAAAAGAGGTTATCGTAGCCATCAATAAAATGGATCTGGTCGAGTTTTCCGAGGAAAGATACAACGAGATCAAGGCCGATTTCGAGCAATTGATGGCCAAACGTGACTACGAAGACCAAAAAATCACCTTTATCCCCGTTAGTGCCCTAAAAGGCGATAATGTGGTGAACCGTTCTAAAAATATGACTTGGTACAAGGGTGAAACCTTACTAGATCATTTAGAGGATTTGGATCTGGCAGCGGTTTCCAATGTGGGAACGCCACGTTTTCCGGTACAATACGTCATCCGCCCAAAAACAGACGAACACCATGATTTCAGGGGTTTTGCCGGAAAAATATACGGGGGCGAGTTGAGTGTGGGCGATGAGGTGGTGGCGCTTCCATCACAAACACGTTCCAAAATAAAGGAAATTTATTTCCATGATAAAAAATACAAAACGGCTTCTAGACGCTCATCGGTAACAATAACCTTGGAAGACGAAATCAACCTCAGCCGTGGCGATATGTTAGTCAAGGCAGGCGATTTGCCCACCATCGATAAGCAGTTTACCGCAACTATATCTTGGATGGATTCCGAAAATCTGAGCCCTGGAAAAAAATACGTGTTGCAGCACGGGGTTCATAAAGTATTGGCCAAAGTCGCGAACATCAACCATAAAATACATCCCGATTATTCCGGGGTCGATGAAAAGGCAGATAGCTTGGGCATGAACGATATCGCCGAAGTTACTTTTAAGTTGAACAAACCGATTTTTTACGATCAGTTCAAGAAACACCGCACGAACGGTTCGTTCATCCTGATCGATACACAATCGAATAATACCGTAGGAGCGGGGTTCATCAATTAATTTAATAGCCCTGGTCTTAAATCTAACATCTAGAATTTAACAAAATGCAAAGCTTCCGAACAGAAATAGAAAACCCGATAGTCGAAAAGGACATTATTGAACTGGATAGAAAAATCCATGAGTTTAAAGAGGGCAAACTGGACGAGGAAAAATTCCGAAGCCTCAGATTGGCGCGTGGCGTTTATGGCCAGCGGCAGGAAGGCGTTCAGATGGTCCGCATCAAATTGCCCTATGGCAAGGTGACATCTAAACAATTGCATAGAATTTCCGATGTTTCCGATGAGTACTCCCGGGGTCGCCTACACATAACTACACGGCAAGATATACAGATCCATTATGTCGACCTTGACCGCACTCCCGAACTTTGGGCGCAACTGGAAAAAGACGATGTCACCCTTCGCGAGGCTTGTGGAAACACGGTACGTAACGTCACCGCCAGCGAAACCGCAGGTATCGACAAAGACGAACCTTTCGATGTTTCACCGTACGCGGATGCCCTGTTCAACTATTTTTTAAGGAACCCCATTAGCCAAGAAATGGGTCGAAAGTTCAAAGTTTCCTTCTCCGCCAGTGATGCCGATACAGGTTTGTCTTACATGCATGACCTCGGATTTATTGCCAAGGTAAAAGATAATGTAAGAGGATTCAAGGTGATGTTAGGTGGCGGATTGGGCTCACAGCCCCGCCATGCCGATGTGCTTTTCGAATTCCTTCCATCGGATAAAATAATTCCCCTTATGGATGGTGTTATCCGTGTTTTCGACCGCTACGGCGAACGAAAGAGCCGGGCCAAGGCTCGAATGAAATTTTTGGTAAAGGATATTGGTCTAGATGGCTTTAAAGAGTTGTTGGAAGAAGAACAAAAGGCAATTCCATACCCTACATTTCCCATTGATGCGGAAGCGTATCCAAGCGTGAAAATAGCCGAGATAGAGGCTCCCAAAACAAGCATTTCAGATACGGAAATTTTTGAAAAATGGAAGTCCACCAACCTCGTCCCTCAAAAACAGGAGGGTTATGTGGCCATCGGTATTAAGGTTTTATTGGGTGATTTTTATACGGACAAGGCCCGTTTATTGGCCGACCTGGTAGAAAAGTATGCCGCTGGTGAAATCCGGTTGTCCTTGCGACAAAACATTTTGATTCCCTATGTGAAGGAGGAATTGCTTCCCTTCTTTTACACAGAATTGCAAAAACTCGGCTTCACCGAAATCGGTTACAACACCGCCTTGGATATCACTGCCTGCCCCGGTACGGATACTTGTAATTTGGGTATCGCCAGCAGTACCGGTATTGCTGAAGAACTGGAACGGATTATCAAAGCCGATTATCCGCATTATATCTCTAATCCCGATGTGGCCATCAAGATCAGTGGCTGTATGAACGCCTGTGGCCAGCATAATATGGCGAATATCGGTTTTCAAGGGATGTCGGTCAGAACCAAAGATAAACGGGTCGCTCCCGCATTACAGGTGCTGTTGGGCGGGGGTAACATCGGCGACGGTGAAGGTCGCTTTGCGGATAAAGTTGTAAAAGTGCCTAGCAAGCGCGGGCCTGAAGCTTTACGTCTGATTTTGGACGATTTCGACCAAAACGGCAACGGAAAATCCTACGCCGATTACTATGCGGAAAAGGGACAAATGTACTTCTATGATTTTCTGACGCCATTATCGGCTACGGATAACCTAACACCTGAAGATTTTATCGATTGGGGTAGCACGGAGCGATACAAAAAGGCCATTGGCGTCGGTGAATGTGCGGGCGTGGTCATCGACCTGATCGCGACCTTGTTATTCGAAAGCGAGGAGAAAATAGAAAATGCGCAAGAAAGTTTGGATAACGGAAAATGGGCGGCGAGCATCTACCATTCGTATTCCTCGATGGTCAATTCCGCCAAGGCGCTGCTTACTTCCGAAAAGGTAAAGGTCAACACCCATGCCAGTATACTAAAAGATTTTGACGAAAAATTCGTTGCCGAAGGCAGGATTCCCATTGAAGGCGGATTTGAAGCTTTGGTGCTGCGGCTAAAATCGAGCAAACCCACTGAGGCCTTTGCCATAAAGTATCTAAAGGATGCCCAAGGATTTCTAAAATCCGTTGAGCAATTCAGGGAACAAGAATTGGCAGAAGTATAGAAGTTATGGAGATGGATGTAAAAAAATATACGGACGATCCCTTAAAGGCCGGGCACCTCGACGGGGCCGACAATGCAGTGCGCAGAAGTCAAGGTCGTTTGACCGTTATTGGTGCAGGTCCGGGCGATAAGGAACTCATTACGCTTAAAGCCTTAAAGGCCCTGCAAAGTGCCGATGTGGTCTTATACGATGCTTTGGTGAATCCCGAACTTTTGGAGCATGCAACGCATGCCGAACATATTTTTGTGGGCAAGCGGAAGGGCTGCTATTCCTACCAGCAACAACAAATCAACGAGCTGATCGTAAGCCGGGCAAAATCCAACGGCCATGTCGTACGTCTCAAGGGCGGAGACCCTTTCGTTTTCGGCAGGGGAGCCGAAGAAATGGAATATGCCGCCGAACATGGCTTAAACGTAGCCATGGTGCCGGGCGTATCCTCTTGTTTATCGGTCCCTGCCGCACAGAACATTCCCGTTACCAAGAGAGGGGCAGCGGAGAGTTTTTGGGTCATTACGGGCACCACCAAAGAGCATAAATTATCCGATGATGTTGCCTTGGCCGCAAAAAGCAGTGCGACGGTCGTCATTTTAATGGGGATGTCAAAACTGTCCCAAATCATCGCACTTTTCAAAAAGGAAGGAAAATCGCAGACACCCATCGCCATCATTCAAAACGGTACTCGGCAAGATGAAAAAGTAGGTGTAGGTACGATAGCATCTATCGAAAAGGAAGTACAACGACAGCAATTGGCCAATCCGTCGATTATTATAATCGGGGAAGTGGTGCGGCATCGGGAGCACATCCTCGAAATACAAAATAAGTACAAAGTACTTAGTATGGAGTATCAAGATATTACGTAATCGTAAGTTTTCAATACTAAATACTTTGTACCGATTACTAAATACTTTTAAAAATGATAAAAACAGATCTTATAGTAATAGGCGCAGGCCCAACCGGACTTTTCACCGTATTCGAAGCGGGATTGTTGAAATTAAAGTGTCATTTAATAGATGCCTTACCACAGCCCGGCGGGCAATGCTCCGAGATTTATCCCAAAAAACCGATTTATGATATTCCAGCTTTCCCAGAAATTTTGGCGGGCGATCTGGTCAATAATTTGATGGAACAAATAAAGCCCTTCGAACCCGGATTCACGTTGGGCGAACGCGCCGAAACCTTGGACAAGCAAGAGGACGGCTCCTATATCGTAACGACGAATAAAGGCACAAAACACCAAGCTCCCGTTGTGGTCATCGCCGGTGGATTGGGCTCTTTCGAACCCCGTAAACCGCCCATCGAGAATATTCTCGATTTTGAGGACAGGGGTGTCGCTTACATGGTCAAAGATCCCGAAGTGTATCGCAATAAGAAGGTAGTGATAGCCGGTGGCGGTGATTCCGCATTGGATTGGGCCATATTTTTGTCCGATGTAGCGTCGGAAGTATCTTTGGTACACCGCAGAAAAGAGTTCCGAGGTGCCTTGGATTCCGTCGAAAAAGCAGCTGAACTGGCCAAATTGGGTAAAATAAAACTCTTTACCGAGGCCGAGGTTAAAAAACTGTATGGAGACGAACATCTAGAGGCCGTCGTTATCAAACATAACAATTCCGAAAAAGGGGAGACCTATGTTGAGGTCGATAATTTTATTCCCC
>JAGXIC010000169.1 GCA_024635875.1 Pricia sp. | reverse complement strand
TGAGCGTCTCGTGGGCTCGGAGATGTGTATAAGAGACAGGCCCCAAGAACAGACCACCTTGCCGGAGGCGATGCAAGCGAACGGTTACAAAACCTTTTTTGCCGGAAAGTGGCATCTGGGCGGCGAAAAGTCCTGGCCTTTGACTCAAGGTTTCGAAATCAATAAAGGGGGATGGGATAGCGGTAGCCCGAAAGGAGGTTATTTTTCGCCTTGGGATAACCCGAATCTTGAAAATAGGCAAAAAGGCGAAAACCTGTCGATGCGTCTTGCCAAAGAAACATCCGACTTTATCCAAAAAAATAAGGACCATACATTTTTTGCCTACCTGTCTTTTTATGCCGTTCACGGCCCCATACAGACGACGGAGGAGAAATGGGGGAAGTATCGCGATAAAGCGGACAAAATGGGTATCAAAGACCATGGCTACAAAATGGAACGGGTACTGCCCATACGCACTGCACAGGACAATCCCGTTTATGCCGGACTCGTAGAACAGATGGACAATGCCGTGGGACTCGTTCTTGATAAGTTAAAGGAATTGGGTTTGGATGAAAATACCATTGTAGTCTTCACCTCCGACAATGGCGGAGTAGCCTCTGGGGATGCCTTTTCGACCACCAACCTTCCGTTGAGAGGTGGAAAAGGTTATCAATGGGAAGGTGGCGTTCGCGAGCCGTACTTTATAAAAGTGCCAGGTGTGAAGAATGGGGTTTCAATCGACTATCCGGTAACGGGGGCCGATTTTTATCCCACGCTCCTCGACTTGGCGGGTATCCCCCTAAAACCCGAACAGCATGCTGACGGGGTCAGCCTTAAACCGTTATTGGAAGGACAGACTTTGGATGGCCGGCCTTTGTTCTGGCATTATCCCCATTACGGCAATCAAGGTGGCGAACCTTCATCCATGGTGCGTGAAGGCAAATGGAAATTGATTTATTACTATGAGGATGACCACCAAGAGTTATACAACTTGGAAACCGACCCCGGCGAACAAACGGATGTATTCTCCGATAATTATGACGTAGCGGAAAGGTTGGGCGATTTGCTACAAGCCTATCTCGAAAAGGTCAACGCCAACATGCCCAGTAAAGATACTTTGTTCGATGCCGATCTGGCGCAAAGACAGCATCAGCAAAAAATCGATGTCCTAATGTCTAAACTAGAAACGGAGCGAATGAAATTTTTATCCAAAGATTTTGAACCGAACGAGACTTGGTGGGATAGTAAGGTGACGAAGGATTGATAACATCTTTAACTGGTAAGGGATTTTCATCAGATTAAAAAGGAAAATTTAATAGCGTACTAACCTTATTATTTTCTATTTTTTTGTATCATTCAAGAACATACTGATAGAACTTGTTTTGAGTTGTTCTTATAAGTATACCAGTCCCCCAATCCTCGGGATCGGTTCCCAACAATAACTTATGACGAGTTCATAAATAAACTATCATGAAAATGAAAAACTTCCTTTTTCCCCTGCTTGCCCTTGTATTTGTTAATGTACTTACTGCGCAACTCGAAAAGACGGCCTCCGTAGAGGGTATCACCGAATACCAAATGGACAATGGCTTGAAAGTACTGCTCTTTCCCGATAATTCGGCTCAGACCATGACCGTTAATATCACCTATTTGGTGGGTTCTCGCCATGAAGGTTACGGAGAGAAGGGCATGGCCCACCTTTTGGAGCATATGGTGTTCAAAGGCACGCCCAATCACCCTGATATTCCCAAAGAATTGAGTTCGCACGGGGCAAGGCCCAACGGCACAACCTGGTACGACCGCACCAATTATTTCGAGACCTTTAATGCCACAGATGAAAATCTGGATTGGGCCTTAGATCTTGAAGCAGATCGGATGGTCAATTCCTATATCGCCAAAGAAGACTTGGAATCGGAGTTCAGCGTGGTGCGCAACGAATTCGAAGCCGGCGAGAACAGTCCGGTCCGGGTGCTGATGCAAAAAACGATCGATGCGGCCTATCTATGGCACAACTACGGAAATTCGACCATCGGCAACCGATCTGATATCGAACGGGTGCCTATCGAAAATCTCAAGAATTTTTATAAAAAATTCTACCGTCCCGATAATGCAGTTTTGATGGTTACGGGAAAATTTGACGAGGATAAGACCCTTGCGCTCATCGAAAAAAAATTCGGGGATATTGCGAAACCCTCGATTCCGCTTAGGGATTCATATACCATTGAGCCCGCCCAAGATGGTGAAAAGAAAGTCAACGTAAGCCGCGTAGGCGACATACAACTGGTTTCTGCGCTTTATCACACTCCCGCTGGGTCCGCCAAAGAATACGCGGCCGTATCAATGCTTAAAAATATACTTACCGACGAGCCTTCCGGACGGCTCTATAAGGCTCTGGTGGATACGCAAAAAGCATCCTCTTTATGGTCGTCTTTGCCCTTTGTTAAAGAACCGGGCTTCCTCTATATTAATGTAGAAGTGCCTTCAGATAAAAATGCCGAGGAGGTGGAGACCATCCTGAAAAAAACGCTTGACGACCTAAAATCTAATCCTATTACACAAGAAGAAGTCGATCGCGCCAAGGCAAACCTGTTGAAACAGATAGACCAACAATTTCGGAATTCGGCCTATTTGGGCACCTATATGAGCGAGTTTATCGGTGCAGGCGATTGGCGGTTGTCCTTCATCTACCGCGACCGGATCGAGAACGCAACTTTAGAAGATGTGAACGCCGTGGCCACCAAGTACTTCATCCCTACCAACAGGACTATCGGGCGGTTCATTCCCGTAAAAACTCCCGAACGTATCGAAATCGCACATACCGAAGGTCTTGATTCCCTCGTAGCCGGCTACAAGGGCAAGGAAGGTATGGGCACCGGGGAAGCCTTCGATGTGGCCTACGATAAAATTAAGGAACGTCTGGAAAAAGGAACACTTTCAAACGATGTCGAATATGGTATCATCGAAAAAGCCAATCGTGGGGAGAACGTAAACCTAAACTTCAGCATCCGAAACGGGGATGTAAAATCACTGAGCGGTAAGGGCATTGTTCCCTCCTTTACGGCCGATATGCTCAACAAGGGTACGACGACCAAAACACGGCAACAGATCGAGGATGAGCTCAGCAAGTTGAAATCTTCCATTTATGTGTATGGGTATAATGGCAATGTGAATTTCTCGATCAGTTCCACTAAGGAAAATCTGCTGCCTACCTTGAAGTTGATGGCTGATATGCTCAAAAACCCGGCGTTCGATGCGGCAGAACTTGAAAAGTTGAAGACCGAACGTTTGGCAAGTCTGGAAGCCAACAAAACGGAGCCGCAGTTCTTGGCATCGCGTAAAGTTTCCCAGATCAATAATCCATATCCGAAAGAGCATCCCTTATACACCATGACCATAGGGGAAGAGGAAGCGGCGATTAAGGCCCTGACGGTAGATAAGGTGAAAACCTTTTACGACCAATTTTACGGTCTTGGAAAATCGATATTGGTGGGTATCGGAACCTTTGAATCCGAAAAGGTTAAAGTCCTTATTGCCGATGAATTCAAAGATTATACCAGCAAAAACGGGTACGAACGCATCGCAAACACGTTTAATCCATCTAAAGACGTAAACGAAGATATACTCACCCCTGACAAGAAGAACGCCATGACCTTAGGTAATCTTAGCTTGGAGGTTAGCCAAGCGCATGAAGATTACCCGGCACTTGCCATTGCCTCTACGATTTTGGGCGGGGGTTTCCTAAATTCACGTATTGCTGAAAGATTACGGCAAAAGGACGGGGTCAGTTACGGCGCCGGTGCCGGATTTCAAGCTGACGGTAGCGCCGAGGACGAAAATTCAACGATGTACCTTTACGCCATCTACGCCCCGATGAATTATGACAAGGTGCAACTGGGCTTTGCCGAAGAGTTAAATCGGTATATTAAGGACGGTATTACCGAAGATGAACTGAAGGATGCCGTTAACGGATGGGTGCAAGAGGAAAATGTTTCAAGGGCCAAGGACAATGAATTGGCACGGCTTATCAATAACAACATTTTCTACGGGCGTAGCCTCGATTTTCAAAAGACGTTGGAGGATAAGGTAAGCAAACTGACCGTCGCCGAGGTTAATAAGGCTATTAAAAAGTATATACAGCCCTTTGAAAAATGGACGGTCGTGAATGCGGGGGATTTTAAAAAGTAGTTTTCAAATTGTATATCACAGCATTCGGAATCGTTTATCCTTAAAAAGGGATGCTGGTATTCTTTTTAGAAACTGCGCCAAAACCTTTTCCCTAATCTCTATTTTTCAAATAAGCTCATGCTAGCAGCGTATATTTTACTAAATTAACACTCTCGAAAAATCAATGCGTTTTAAAAACTAAAACAGAAGTAAAAATGCCAAAAAAAATCAGATTAGGAATATTGGGCGGTGGCGGTGATTCCCTTATCGGGATACTTCACCGTGTAGCCTCACAGATCAACGATAACTATGAAATCGTAGGGGCGGTTTTTAACCCGGATATTAAAGAAAGTATCGCTTTTGCCAAGGAAATCGATGTGTCCACCGACCGAATTTACAAAGATCTCGATACGCTGGTCGAAGAGGAACTTAAGTTGCCCGAGAACAAACGTATTCAAGTATGTTCGATACTGACACCGAATTTTCTACACTTTCCCATGGCGTTGAAGCTGATTGAAAACGGATTTCATGTCATCTGTGAAAAACCGATGACCACGTCTTTGGAAGAGGCCAAGATTTTACAAAAAGCCCATAAAAAAGCGGGAACCGTCTTTGCACTGACCCATACGTATACAGGCTACCCTATGGTACGTCAGATGCGAGAAATGATTAAGAAAGGGGCTTTGGGTAAAATCCACAAAGTGGATGCCGTGTATTATCAAGGGTGGATCAACGAGATTATCCACGACAAGAAAAAACGTTCTACCGTCTGGCGGCTAGACCCAGAAAAAGCGGGAATCAGCTCCTGTATGGGCGATATCGGAACGCATGCCTTTAATATGATCGAATATACGACAGGGCTAAAGGTGAAATCGCTATTGACGGATTTTAATTATCTATACAAAGACAATAAAATGGATGTCGACGGCACCGTACTCATCCGTATGGGCAATCATGTTAAAGGAGTAATTCGAAGCAGCCAAGTCGCCACGGGCGAGGAAAATGCACTGGGAATATCAATTTACGGTGAAAAGGCCGCTTTTAAATGGGAACAGGAAAATCCGAATATTCTCTACATGCTGAGCGACACCAAGCCGACCCAAATTTATAAACCCGGACATGCATATAACAGTAAGCTGTCTTTGGCCGGAACGAAACTACCACCAGGACATCCCGAAGGCATCTTTGATTCTATGGCCAACATATACCTCGGTGCCGCAAAGGCCATTCGCGGCAAGAAATACGATGATGGCGAGTTCCCGACCATGACCGACGGTGTTCGGGGCATGAACTTTGTCGAGGCTACCGTCGAGTCGAATAAGGGCGGTAACGTCTGGGTCGAGCTGGAGAAGTAAGCAGTAAAGGCGAACAGTCGCTATGAAGTATTGATGTTGCGGAAATCTGATGAATGACCACTCGATGCTCGCTGCCGTCTAAAATGCCAAGGCCCCAAAGGTTCATAAAACCTTTGGGGCCTTGGCATTCAATAGTGATGATACATAACCGGTTCACCAAGCCATACGCTCGTGCTACTCTTGTGGAAATATCCGCTACCGCCGAAACACCATCTCGAACTCCTGACAGACCACAATCATACTTTCGCGCGGTACGCGGCCAAAAGCTTCGAGTTCTTCGGTGAAATATTGCCAATGTACTTTTTTCCAATAGGCAAGGCTTCTATCTCCCTCGCCCTCTCGTTGGGCATACGTCTCATCGATGGCAAAGAAGGGTTTCAGGGTAACCTTTGTGGTACGTACTATGCATTGCGCTTTGCCCTCGAAGTCGGTAACGATAATAAAATCCCCGATTTTAGGTAAGGTTTCGTTGCGATACTGCATCCCCAATAGCGAAATCGAAGTCGCCCTTTTTATGCCTTGCTTCACGAGTTCGGCACATTCGTTGGCATCTTGTTCATTGTTGCAGAAGTAAGTTACTTTTGGGGTGTCGACAAAAGCATATTCTAAATGTTTGTCGAGATAATCACCCCATAGGGCTCGGGCAGAAGCGTTTTCCATAATTGTTGATGCCGGTTAAACGGTATGGCAATCCTTTTTTATTTGTCTATCCCCGATTGGGATGGCTGCACGAAATTTACGAATAGACCGGTTCGCTATGCCATTTATTAGAACATCGGTTCTTAAACACGTTAAAAAACGGTTGTACCGATTGAATTTAATTAAAGTTTTCCAACTGCATCCGAAATGTCAAAGCGATAGGAATGCAAGGTTTGGGGTAGGCTTTAAGCAAATTTCCCCGCCTTCAACTGTTTCATCGCATGATCCGCCGCCCTTGCCGTAAACGCCATATAGGTCAAGGATGGGTTTACGCAGTTCGACGACGTCATGAAGGCGCCATCGGTAACATAGAGGTTTGATACGTTATGAACCTGGTTGTATTTATTGACTACGGATGTCTTTGCACTGTGGCCCATACGTGCGCCTCCCATTTCATGAATGCCCAACCCAGGCCCCGTCACCTCATCATAAGGCTGTACATCCTTAAAACCTGCCGCTTTGAACATCGCCACTATTTCTTTGGTAATGTCTTTTCGCATGTTCATTTCGTTTTCCTTGAATTCTACGTCGAAATCCAGTTGCGGCAGACCCCATTGATCTTTTTCAGTTTCGCTCAAGGTGACGCGATTGTCGTCGTAGGGCAAAAACTCTCCAAAACCGGTAACGCCGATCTGCCATTTGCCGGGTTTCAATATTTCTTCCTTCAATTTTTTTCCATAACTCATTTCGGCGATACCTTCCGACCAATCTTGTCGGCTGGCGGTGCCTTGGTAGCCGAAGCCGCGAAGATAGCCTTCGCGCTTGGTCTTTTCATCCAAATTGACGAAACGGGGAATGTAAAAGCCATTGGCCCGTCGCCCTTTGTAATATTTATCGAGGCTGCCGTCTACCTTTGCCGTGGCGCCCAGTTTATAATGATGGTCCATAATGCCACGGCCTAGGGCATCGGAATCGTTGCCCATACCGTTAGGAAAGCGTTCGCTCTTCGATTGCATCAAAATACCAACGGAGGCTATGGCTGAAGCACAGAGAAAGACTACTTTCGCCTTGAATTCCATTTTTTCGTTGGTCTCCGCATCGATGACCTTAACACCAGTAGCTTGTTTAGTAGAGTCATCATACATGATTTCATAGACGATGGAATTGGCGCGAAGGGTCATGTTACCGGTCCGTTCCGCAGCCGGAAGGGTAGAAGAGTTGCTGCTAAAATAACCGCCGAACGGGCATCCACGGCTACAACGGTCGCGATATTGGCAGACGCCACGGCCTTCTAAAGTAGCTTTTGGATCTGTGATATGGGCTGTACGGCCGATGGTTACAAGACGGCCGTCATCGAATTTCTCGGATACCGATTTTTTAAAATCCTCTTCCACACAGTTTAGGTCCATCTTGGGCTGGAATTTTCCATCGGGCAATTGTTCCAATCCCAAATTTTCACCGCTCACCCCGATATATTCCTCGACTTTGTCGTACCACGGCGAAATATCGGCGTAGCGAACGGGCCAGTCGATGCTGACACCTTCTTTTTTGTTCGCGCCGAAGTCGATATCGCTCCATCGGTAGCTTTGGCGGCCCCAGGTGAGGGATCGCCCGCCGACCTGATAGCCGCGGATCCAATCAAAACGTTTCGTTTCGACATACGGATGTTCGAGATCGTTGACGAAGAAATGTTTATTATCTTCCATAGGGGCCCATCCCACCCTTTTTTGAACGTGGTATTTTTTCTTGTCTTCCTGCGAGAGTTCTCCTTTTAAGGGGTAGTCCCATTCGTCGTCGTTCATCGTGGGATAGTCCTCGATATGCTTCACCATCCGGCCGCGTTCGAGTACCAAGGTCTTTAATCCGCCTTCACAAAGCTCTTTCGCGGCCCAACCGCCACTGATTCCGGTGCCGACCACAATGGCATCATACTGCTCCTCTACATTCATATGGCAATTCTATTTTATTTCTGATGGTTTTCCTTATATTTATCACATTCGTAGAGATCGTGATTTAAGGAATTTACAGAAATTAAATATAAGGCTTATTCTTAAACTCCATCACTATTTGGGATAAGTTCATTAATAAAAAGGAAATTACAAAAGCATGAAGACAATTAAAGGGCCAGCCGTATTTTTGGCGCAATTCGTAGACGACAAGGCACCGTTCAATTCTTTGGACGGTATGTGCAAATGGGCTTCGGACTTAGGATACAAGGGCATTCAAATACCGACTTGGGAAAGTTTTCTCATCGATATCGATAAGGCCGCTGAAAGTCAGGATTACTGCGATGAACTCAAAGGAAAAATCAACTCGTACGGACTTGAGATTACCGAGCTTTCCACCCATTTACAGGGACAACTGGTCGCGGTGCACCCTGCCTATGATCTGATGTTCGATAATTTTGCCCCCGATAAGGTTAAGAATAATCCAAAGGCCCGTACCGAATGGGCGGTAGATGTGGTCAAAAAAGCAGCGACCGCCAGTCGTCGATTGGGACTCAACACTCATGCGACCTTTTCAGGGGCCTTGCTTTGGCACACATGGCACCCCTGGCCGCAGCGCCCGCCCGGATTGGTAGAGATGGGTTTCGAGGAACTGGCCAAACGTTGGATGCCGATTTTAAATCATTATGATAAAGAGGGAGTGGATGTGTGTTACGAAATCCATCCGGGGGAAGACTTGCACGATGGCGACACTTTCGAACGCTTTTTAGAGGCAACGGGAAACCATAAGCGCGTCAACATTCTATACGACCCTAGCCATTTTGTACTGCAACAACTTGATTATATCGAGTACATCGATCATTATCACGAGTTTATAAAATCCTTCCATGTAAAGGATTCCGAGTTCAACCCCACCGGAAAAAAGGGAGCCTTTGGCGGCTACAACAATTGGGGCGACCGAGCCGGAAGGTATCGTTCATTGGGTGACGGCCAGATCGACTTCAAGACTATTTTCTCGAAACTTACCCAATATGGCTGCGATGTTTGGGCGGTGATGGAGTGGGAGTGCTGTATCAAGAGTCCCGAACAGGGCGCCCGCGAAGGAGCCGTTTTAATCCAAGACCATATCATCGAAGCGACCGAAAAGGCTTTCGACGATTTTGCAGGTGCCGATATCGATAAAGACCGATTGAAAAGAATATTGGGACTTGATAGGTAGGCAGTCGAAGCACCTATGAAATCAATAAAAACTAGAATCCCTGAACATATTTGGGGTATCCAAAAACAACAACGTATGAAAAACCTCATCCTATCCTTATTCGTCGCAGCCACAATTTTTGCTTGCAAGGATAAAACCGAAAAATCCCAAGAAGAAATGACCGCCGAACGTGTTGAAGAGGCAGAAGCGGAGAAGCCCCCACAAGAATGGACGGTACTTTTCGACGGCACGTCATTCGATGGATGGAAAGAGTTTCAAAGTGATAAAGTTTCCGATAATTGGAAAATAGAGGATGGCGCTATGGTATACCATCCCCCGAAAAATCGTCCGGAAGGCGAGATTTATGACTTGGTTACCGAAAAGCAATTCACCAACTTTATATTGTCCTTGGAATGGAAAATCTCAGAAGGCGGAAATAGTGGGGTGATGTGGGGCGTACAGGAAGACGAGAAGTTTGAAAAACCGTATCACACCGGACCTGAAATTCAAGTGCTAGACAACGAAAAGCACCCTGATGCAAAGGCGGGTACAACTCATCAAGCGGGCGCACTATACGACATGGTCGCTCCTTCGAAAGACAATACGAAACCTGTCGGGGAATGGAACACCATGGTAATCACCGTCAACAATGACAAGAAAACAGGAAGTGTCGAACTCAATGGCGAAGAGGTGGTGAACTTTCCGGTTGCCAATGAGATGTGGAATGTCATGGTCTCGAAATCTAAATTTGCCGATTGGGACGGTTTCGGAAAGTTCATCCAAGGAAAAATCGCCCTGCAAGACCACGGGAATAGGGTCTCATTTAGAGATATTAAAATTAAAGAACTCTGAAGCTGTTAAAATTCAAGCCTAGATATTTGGCGTGACACAGATACATTCAAAATCGAAAAAATTTAGAAATTTATGGGTTTAGTTTTCTCGATGAACCATTAACTGGTCTCAAAAATAGTTTAAGCCATGCGCTTTAGTGCATCTACCTTTTCACGAATTAGTCGGGGCTAAAAACCTTTACGTAGCGTGGGTAGCAGTAACAGTAAAAATGACTGCCAACCGCTACTGCAACTGCAACTTGAAATGTTGCAGAACGAATTTTATTCAGTATTTAAAACTATTTACTTTTAGTGCACAGGAGTGGTTAAATTTTCTTCAGATGCAAAACTTGCCCCCCTGGGCGCAATCGAAGGGACAAACTTCTTTATCTTTGCCAAAATCCAATAAAACCGTATGATTCAATCCATGACCGGATTCGGGAAGCATGTTATACAGCTTCCTTCTAAAAAAATTACCGTAGAGCTCAAATCCCTGAACAGTAAAAGTTTGGACCTGAACGCACGAATGCCCTCGGCCTACCGCGAAAAAGAACTTGAGCTACGGAAATTCATTGCCGCTTCCCTGGACCGTGGAAAGGTCGATTTTAGCCTTTATGTAGAATTTACGGGAAACGAGACTTCTGCCGAAGTGAACGAAGTGGCGGTCAAGAATTATATGAGACAATTGCGATCGATTGCCGATGGGGATGATTTACGTTTGTTGGAAATGGCCCTTCGGATGCCCGATTCCCTAAAAACAGAGCGTGAGGACATCGAAGCCGACGAGTACGAGTCCATTCAACTTGCCGTAAAGGAAGCGCTAAAGGAAATCAACATCTTTCGTTCTGAAGAAGGACGTGTTTTGGAAAAGGATTTCTTATTACGCATTCAAAACCTTCAGATTTTGTTGGGAAAAGTCGAACAGATGGACCCCGACCGTCAATCGGATGTGCGTATCAGGCTTGAAAAAGCAATTTCCGATCTAAAAACCGATGTCGACGAAAACCGCTTTGAGCAAGAACTGGTCTATTATTTGGAAAAGTACGATATCACCGAGGAAAAGGTGCGATTGGATAATCATTTGAATTATTTTGCCACCACCTTGAACTCTACAGATTCCAACGGTAAAAAATTGGGATTCATCGCCCAAGAAATCGGCCGTGAAATCAACACCATCGGCTCAAAGGCCAATTACGCCCCTATGCAGCAGTTGGTCGTGCAGATGAAAGATGAGCTGGAAAAGATTAAGGAGCAAATGTTGAATGTGCTATGAAAAAGTTGGCAGTCTCAGTTGCGACAAACAGTAAAAAAATGTTTAGAAGTTTATTAGTTCAGGAGTTTAGAAAAAATAACTTTCGACCACGGGCCACGCAACTGAAATCAGAAAACCCAAACTTTTTTAACAGGTCTCAACAATAGTTTTAGCTATGCACTTTAGTTCAGCAACCATTAGATTTTAAAAACTTTTGCCCAGTAAAAATAGCAGTTGCAGTGACCGCATACCGCTACTGCCATTGCAACTTAGAATGTTGCAGAATTAATTTTATTCATTACTTAACACCTATGTGCTTTTAGTGCATAGCGGTTTATTTTGAACCTTGAACAGCTGCATTGCAGCGATAAAACCTTAAACTCTATGGCAGGCGGTAAACTCATCATTTTCTCTGCACCTTCCGGCAGCGGCAAGACCACCATCGTACGCCATCTCTTGGAACAGCCCGAACTGAACCTTGCTTTTTCGGTGTCGGCGACCTCGCGACCTCGACGGATCAAGGAGATAAATGGCCAACATTATTATTTTATGTCCATTTCCGAATTCAAGAATAATATCAAAGGCGACAATTTTTTGGAGTGGGAAGAAGTGTACCGCGACAACTTTTACGGTACACTAAAGAGCGAGGTTGAAAGGTTATGGAGCGAGGGTAAAAATGTCATCTTTGATATCGATGTTGCAGGGGGACTGCGAATTAAAAGAAAATTCCCGAAAGAAACCTTGGCCGTATTCGTAAAACCCCCAAGTGTCGACGAATTGAAAATACGCCTTAAAAAGCGGAGTACAGAAAGCGACGACAAAATCAACATGCGCATTGCCAAGGCCTCAGTAGAACTGGCCACGGCACCACAATTCGACAAGATCATTAAAAATTATAATCTTGATACGGCACTTCAAGAAGCGTATAATTTGGTTGCGGAATTTATCGCGGCAAAGTCTGATTCGACGGATTAAAAAGCGTGCAGCCCTTGACGCTACAGGAAACAAGGATTAGATTTCAGAATCTATGGGCAAAGAGATTAGATCTCCGCTTAAGCCTGCTGGTAAAGTGATTGGGTTTCGACCTTTGCTTGTGAAGAAGTTGAGATTTCCGCCGAAGCCTGTGCTGAGCGCAGCCGAAGTGCGGAAATGACAAATGTATCCTAACCTATGAAAAAAGTTGGCCTTTATTTTGGTACGTTCAATCCGATTCATATCGGTCATTTGGCCATTGCCAACCACATGGTCGAATTTTCTGACTTAGACGAGGTCTGGTTCGTGATAACTCCATTAAGCCCCTTTAAGAAAAAAAAATCGCTGCTTGATAACCATCATCGGTATCAAATGGTGTATGAGGCCGTTAAAGATTATCCCAAGCTAAAGCCGAGTAAAATCGAGTTCGATTTGCCGCAGCCAAACTACACGGTGGATTCCCTGGTTCATTTGAATGAAAAATACGGGGAAGATTATCGTTTTAGCCTGATTATGGGCGAGGATAATCTTAAGAGCTTCCACAAGTGGAAGAATTATGAAGTCATTTTAGAGCACCACGATATCTACATATATCCTAGAATTTCCAAAGGGCAGACCGGAAATCTGTTTGATCGACATCCGAAAATCCAGCTTGTGGAAGCGCCTATTATGGAAATTTCATCCACATTTATCCGAAAGAACCATAAACTAGGTAAAAATGTGCGGCCCCTTCTTCCTGAACCGGTTTGGAAGTATATGGATGAGATGCACTTTTATCGATAATCTATTTTGGTTTACAGCTTGGCAGGAACTTTTTAGATTTCTACTTTCATTCGTTTACATCGAAAAGGACGACCTCATATTCAAAATTCTTAGTTTCTCCCCCGATGCCAACATTGCTTAATGAAACCACAAAAGCCGTATCTTCGTCAAGTGTATTCGTATTGATGGCAGGTTTCCAAACTAGGCTATTATCTCCGTAAATACCTGTCAACTCCTCAATTTCCAAGCTAATGGCACTTCCGTTCTTGGCCTTCATTGAAATTTTCGTTTCCGTAAAATCCGCCTTGGCGATGGAGAAGGACCATCGGGGATAGGCCAGTTGTTTGGGCAGATGGCCTTGCGGTGGCCAGGCAATGAATTCAGGGGTATCGGCAGGGGGTGTACCGGCATTGCCGAGTACCCATATCGCATTGTAACTGCTTGTGTTTCCGACACCTATTTCCTGAAGTTTTGGCCATAACAACCATCTTCTGTGCCCGACTGGATAGTTGTCGTTACCTTGATCCCGTATGTAAGAATCGATGGCACCGGCATTTCGGGTGGAAGTCAATAACGAATTGGCGGCACCTTCCTTACCATCTTCGGAAAAGCATTTCCAATCGTTTGGCGGAGAATGATCTAGCGTTCCGTTGGCGTGCATCATCAAGGCCGCTTTTTGGGCCTTGTCGCTTTTCGAGCTGTTTTCTGCGATATCATTAGTAAAGCCAACGGCTCTTCTAAAATAGGATAACCGCAGAAAGATTTTGTCCTTGGTGTCCTGAGGTACGGTTCCGGGCTGGCAATTGGGCTCGTTGCCAGTCCAGGATACTTCCGAGCCAGTGTCGCGTGAGGCGTCGTAAAAGTCGGCATATAGCTGCTTTGCCCTTGCCCTGTCGGCCTTGTCCGTTTCGGGTTTTCCCGTTTCCGGATTTCCCGTATCTGGATCGTCTGTTTGGGAATTGCCTTGTTCATAGTCCGAATCTTTGCTACAAGAAACGGTTAGAAGAACGGCGGATACCAAAATATAGGAAAGTTTGGGAATGCGCATACTAACAATGATTTTGGGATGTTCGTCTTATGCAAACGCCTGATTTTCGAAATAGGTATTCATTTTTCGATGAACGGTAGTTTCGGGGGGTAACCTTTTTACAAGGGATTCGATACTAAAACTACCTTCGGCACGTTTTCAATGTAAATATAACGTTAAGTAAACTTATTTTTAATGTAAAATTTACGTACCTTTAAGCTCTAAAATTGTTGTAAAATGAAAAATTTAATCCTAGTTTTTGTTTTTATCCTCAGTACGTCTTACGGTTTTTCGCAAAAAGAGAAAGATGTGAAGCTAAATACCGTTACCAATCTTATAGAAACCACATACTACCACGATAACGGTGAAGTAAGCCAAAAAGGCACTTTTGATTTGGCTGGTAAATTACACGGCGAATGGGTCAGTTATAGCGAAAACGGGGACAAGGTCTCCATGGGAAGCTATGAGAAAGGAATCCGCACAGGAAAATGGATTTTTTGGACGGAAGGTAACATTAAAGAGGTCCAATTCTCCAATAATGTTATTGCCAGTGTAGTAAATACAGAAAATTCTTCGGGGGTCGTGACTAAGGATTAAACCGATAACCTAATTAAAAATATCCCTTGGAAGCTCAGTCTTCCAAGGGATATTTTTTTGATTTTTAAAATAGGAATTAAGTTGGTTCCCTATTTTGATTGCCAAGCGCTCAATAGGGCAACTTTAACCTCGGTATCGCGATCGGCATTCAGAAGTGCGCCGACATCTATCGATTTTGCACCGAGTTCCCTTTGAACCTCGACTATTTTGTTCCCGTTTACATCGATGGGTAATTCCAAGGTTTCATAACCCGGAAAGCCGATCGCCAAGATGTATTTCCCCGGGGTAATTCCGCTTATTTCAAAATTGCCGTTCAGGTTGGTCTGCGCGCTCCATTCGGTATCCTTGATTTCAAGGTTGGCAAATAGCAAAGGTTCACCGTTCATTTCCATATCGGTTATGGTGCCAGATACAGATCCATACGACTGGGAATAAGCGAACATAGAAAAGAGGAAGCTAACAATAAGAAAAAGGGTTTTCATCAGACCGTTCTAAATAATTTGTGCAAATAAAAACACTTCAGGTTAAGCTAAGGTTATCTATAGATTAAGACTAGTTCAATTTTACCTTCCCAAACCATTATTCCATAACCCTGGCCGGAATGATCGTGCCGTCATATTCTTGGTAATAGATTTCCAAAAGATCGATGATAGCCTTCATAAGATCTTTGGTTTCCAATAGCAATGAGAAATAAAGGGTGGTGTTTTTTGGACTTGACTCATCGGTGCGAGTTCTTTCAATCTGTTTTTCGATTTTTTGGGATACTAGGTCGAACAGTTCTTGTTTTCTATTCAACACTTTTCCGATCTGCTCAAAAGACCGGTCATCGAATGCTTGCTTCGTGTTGGAAAATATTTCTTCCAATTTCTGGTCGATTTCCTTCAGTTCCTTAATCTGGTTGTACTTCAGTTTTTTATGGTTGTTGTTGACATGCTTGTGGCTGACCTTGCCGATATATTCCAAGGACTGGGTGATATCGGTCAAAAGGCCTAATATGCTAATGTAAAAATTACTGGCACCAACGCTAGCTTCGTCAAGATTTTTGATAAAGTAGAAAATATGGTCGCGTAGTTCGTCGATTTCTGCGGATAGTTTTGCTCCTTGTTTTTTGTTTTTTTTCAGAAGGTTAAGATCGTGCTTGGCCAAGCCGTTGATTGAGTTGGTGTATATTTTTTTACTTCGCTTGATGACATTCGATATGTTGTCGGCACTTTCTTCAATTACGCCTTGTATCGAGCTGCTTTCCGCTTTTTGTAAGCTGTCCTCTGCTTTTATTTCTTTGGATTTTTTGTTGTAGGATATATAATTTCTAGCCAAAATCAATACGGATGCGAACAGTAAAATTGCAATAGCGGCACCTTTACCGAAACTTATAAGGGCCAGAATAATACCGGCTGCCACAAAGGCGATTATGGCAGTTCCGAACCATCCGCCGATAACATTTAGCACGCCGGCTACGCGGTAAACCGCACTTTCAGCGCCCCATGCCTTGTCGGCCAACGATGATCCCATGGCTACCATAAAGGTGACGTAGGTTGTTGACAAGGGTAGTTTATAAGAGGTGGCGATAGAAATCAATATGCCGGCAACCATAAGGTTTACGGAGGCCCGGACCATATCGAAGGCCGGTTTTTCATAGGTTTTGTCCCTGGCGAGTACAATAACCGGTTTTTCAAAGCGAGTAGCTAGTTTTTGGTTAAGGGAACTGGGCAGGATGGCCCGTGAAGTTTCTGATATACCAATAGCCAGTCGCACGATACTTCTAGATAAAAAGTTTGGTTGAAAACGTTCCTTGGCTTCTCCCTCACGGGCCAGGTTTATCTCCGTATCGGCTACATACCTTGCTTTTTTCGAAAGCCATAGCGTCCCGACCATTACCATTCCCGAAATAAATAGCAGCAACGTGGGCGTAGGTACCTTTGAGGCCAGCACATCCATGCCGAACTCCGTTGCCAGCTCACCCGAGGCCTGCCAGGCTTCGTACGACTGCCATGCCGCTATAGGCACTCCGATAAAGTTGACCAAATCATTGCCTGCAAAGGCCAGTGCCAGGGCAAAAGTGCCAACGCCTATGATGAGCTTATAAATATTGGTTTTGGCGAGGGTCATCAGCAAATAGGAAATCAACGACCATAATAAAAAGTTTAGTATAACAAGCCACCATGCTTGGGTTTCCAAGAATTGTTTTATCGTAACAGTTCCGATCAAATCAAAGCTCTGGTCTGCAAAAGAGGTGCCGCCTATACCTTTTATCAAAATGAAATAGGTGATTGCGGAAAGGGCAAAACCTCCGAACAGCGCGCCGATCCATTTGGCCTTTTTCTCGAAATCATAGCTAAGCAGTAGTCTGGATACCCATTGTACAAGGGCCCCGACCGAAAAGGCGATAACAACGGAAAGCAATATGCCCAAAATAATTTCTGTGGCTTTTGAAGTATTGATATAATTGACAACATCGCCGAAGGAACCATTGTCGACACCAATTTTTATCAACGACATCGCTACCGATGCTCCCAAAAGTTCAAAAACGATGGAAACCGTAGTAGATGTGGGCATCCCGAGAGTGTTGAAGAAATCCAACAATAAAATGTCGGTAATCATCACGGCCATGAAAATGAACATAATTTCGTTGAAATAGAACTCGCTAGGGTTAAAGATGCCCTTCCGCGCCACTTCCATCATGCCGCTTGAAAAAATGGCTCCTAGAGCGATACCCGCACTGGCAACTATCATAATGGTCCTGAAGGAAATAGCCTTCGAACCTATTGCGGAATTCAGAAAGTTGACCGCATCGTTGCTGACCCCGACGACCAAATCGGCAATGGCGAGAACGGCCAGGGCCACGATCATTATCAAGTATATGTTATCCATAGGTTTCTTAAAAAAATCAACTTGCAAATATCCGTGCTAACCCTAAATACAATGTTACCTAAACGTTATATTTTTTCTTGAAACGACATTCAAAAATGCAATTCTACCTGCAGACGGAGCATAAGTTCGTCTATTGCACTATCTTCGGAAAGATAGCTTAAATCAGTCTGAATTTTCAGTTTATGCCCGACAATGTATTTCGAGAGTCCCAAGGTATATTGTTCTTGTTGATTTCTTCCGGTAATGTCCTTATCTAGTTTGATTTTCGTAAATCTTCCGGAGACTTCCCAATTTGTTGTGAACAAATATCCTGTTTGAAGGTTCAATCCATTACCGACCTGAACGATAGCACCGGTTAGGGTTCCGTCAGAATTTCTGGCGACCGGATCGTCCGCTGTTCTGTGGGCATACTCTCCCATAAACGAAAATCCACTGTATTTGAACATGGCATCAACAAAAATGGTGTTGATATCGGTTTCAAAAAATCCGAGGTCGTTTTCCATATAGGAGCCTTGGTTGCTTCTGGTTTTTACAGCATCTTGATTAGTGTCATAGGTGACGGCAAGCATGAGTTTGGGTGTTGCTTCGCGCTCCAGGTCACTTCCACCATACTCTGAATTATCTGTAAAACTTCCCAATGGCAACAGTTCAAGCCGGGCCGTGTATTGATGCCCGCCTAAGTTACCAGTGACCACGTTTCGACCTTCACCCTGTGAAAGCGCCAATTTTTCCCGAACCAGAAACTTTTCGGTCAGGTTGAAATGATGCCTTAACTGAAAGCCCATATCACGGTCGATATTAAAATTCCTGTTCAGAAGGGATCGGTTTACCTGTTGTAGGTCTCCTGAAGAGATGACACGCTCAATATTTCCAGGCAATTTGGTCTGGCCGAACCAAAGTTCGAAGTTTTGATAGAAGTTCCACATGACTACAGCGTCATAAATGTAACGAGGCGCATTTCCCGTAAATTGTGAAGCCCCTGACATATCGCGATTCGATAGTCCGAGCTCAATTTTGTAACTCAGTTTGGGCGAATAGGCAAATCCGTCAAATTTTAAACGGGCGCGCCGTACCAAAAAGTTCTGTTCGGGTTCAACGAGGCCACCTTCAGCCCCGATACCCCAATTGGCCATTGACAATAACTGTATACGGGTGCCAATTTTCATGCTCCAGGTGCTATCCTTTCCCATTAGGTTGAACATGCCCTTTCCGAAAGTCGGGGCATTCGTTTCTTGGGCTTGGGCCGACAAGCCGGTCAGCGTTAAAAAGCAAAAAACTAAAAAAATGGTTTTCATTAAAATAAAGGTCCGGTCTACGAGAAAAACACGTAGCCAATATTAAATTAACGTTTGGATAAGGTTAAATTGGGCGCAATATACAAACAAAAAAATCCGGCAGAATGGGAAAGGGATACTAAATCGCCACCTTATGCTATCAAAAAACGGTAAAAGGGTATCTTGCGTCCTCCTAAAATGGAAAATGTATGAACTGGGAAGAACTACTATCGTTAAAGCGTTACGGTGACAAAAGTAAACGTCTACGAAAGGAACAGGACGATACCCGCTTGGGGTTCGAGGTAGATTATGATCGGATTATCTTTTCGGCCGCATTTCGTAGTCTGCAGGATAAAACACAGGTGATTCCGCTTTCAAAAACGGATTTCGTTCATACCCGATTGACACATAGTCTTGAGGTTTCGGTGGTCGGAAGGAGCCTAGGTAGAATTGCAGGAAAAAAAATTCTAGCAAAACATCCACACTTACAGGAAACCTTGGGCTATCGCTTCAACGATTTCGGTGCCATCGTCGCCGCTGCGGCCTTGGCCCACGATATCGGGAACCCGCCGTTCGGGCACAGTGGAGAAAAGGCCATCGGGGAATATTTTAAGAACGGAAACGGAAAACAATACCGATCCGTCCTTTCGGAAGTGGAGTATCAAGACCTGGTCGATTTTGAAGGCAACGCTAATGGCTTCCGATTATTGACCCAGTCAAGGGAGGGCGTAGAAGGTGGTTTGCGATTGAGCTACGCAACTTTGGGCACCTTTATGAAATATCCAAAGGAATCACTTCCCAAAAGACCAACATCCCATATCGCGGATAAAAAATTCGGATTTTTTCAATCCGGAAAAGAAACTTTCGAAGAAATGGCGGATGTACTAGGTCTGCTTTCCAGAAATAACCATGCTGAAGTTTCGTTTGCACGACACCCATTGACCTATTTAATGGAGGCGGCCGATGACATCTGTTATACCATTATCGATTTTGAAGACGGTATAAACCTTGGACTTATTTCCGAAGACTACGCCTTGGAGTATTTAATAAAATTGGTTCAGGACAATATAAATACCAAAAAGTATAATTCCCTTGTGTATCAAGAAGATCGATTAAGCTACCTGCGTGCCTTGGCAATCAATACCTTAATTACAGATGCCATAACGGTTTTCGATGCAAATGAGAATAAGATACTAAACGGTACTTTTTCTACATCCCTTTTGGATCAAAGTCGTTATCAAGCCCAAATACAAGATATTATTAGACTTAGTGTCGATAAGATATACCGTTCACATGAAGTCATCGAGAAGGAGATTGCCGGGTATCGAATTATTTCAGACATTCTTGAGGTCTATACCAATGCCCTTATCCGAAAGAAAGAGCATAAAGCCTCGAACTATGATACCCTTATGCTACGGACTTTACCGGAGTTTTATAGAAATACGGAGATTACGGTTTACAATATCCTTTTAAATGCCTGTTGTTACGTGGCCAGTCTTTCCGACAGTGCAGCGGTTCATATCCATAATAAGATTACCGGGAAGTCTCTTTAAAGCGTTAAGTGCAATTTCGAAATGTGCTGTGTTCAATATGTCATGATATAATTTGGACGATGCTCGGCAAAAAAGTCCAAGTTAATCCTTACTGTACGTTGAGCTTTGCCTTGTCGGCGGCCGATATTAGACAGCTTCGAAGTAGCGATTGACCAATCGCCCCGAGTACAGTCGAAGGGTTAAATTTTGCACCTGACTTGAACGTGCACTTTAAAACGCGTACGAAATCCCTATCCCCAATAACTGTTTGAATTGGATGCGGGTCTTACCGGGTCTGACGACCACACCCTGGGCATTGACTTCCTCATTGAAAAGTATATTGTCGTCATAGATAATATGGGTGCCGAGGGTCGTGATGATATATTGGTTGACCTTAAGGTCGACATTGAGTTCCCAATCGACGTCAATATTTCCAAAATCTCTAAAATAGTCTGTATAAAGACTAAGACGATGGTTGAGCAGTACATTTTTATATACCTCGGTTTCCCAAGTATTCGTGATGAGAAACCCAAATTCGAAGAAGATATTTTCGCCGGGTTCCACTACGTTCCCTTCCGCATCGAGAATGGCCCTTTGAACTCCAAAAGTCCCTTTGTCTGCCAGCTCTTGATCCAGTACAAAAGTCGTTTTTTGGGTAAGCGGGGAAATATAGAGGTTGAATTTTTGATCTTTGGTAATATAGGAGGTGCCGGCCCCCAGAAATGAATAGCCCGGAGCCATAAATCTGGAAATTGGGGTCTCCCTTTCAGGATATTTGTAACCGTTCGAAAATTGGGTGTTAAAGTTCGCCTTGGCCGAGTAGTACCAGTTGCTTATCGTATCCCTTTGAAAGCCGAAGGTCGAACTTAGGCGCATGGCGTCGTCTGTTTTGCGAAGTTTTTGCCCCTCTTGCAGGTTTAGGCCATAGCGCAGGTCCATATAATTGTCCCACCGGGTATACCGGAATTTGTAGTTCCGCTCGAAACGGGCGCTACCCAGTGCGGCAATCGAATTGTTGCCACCGGCGTTCCAGTTCACAAAGGCCACCTCGCTAAAATTGATGCCGAATTTGTTGACGTTCGACCAAAACGAGGGTACGCGGAAACGGTTCGGTTCTTCTTCCAAGGCTTTGGTCTGCCTGAAAGATATCACCGGGTTCATCAATTCGACACTTCGGGGAACAAATTTCATTTTCTTCTGTATCCTGCGGATGACTATGGTATTGACTGTTGCCGTGTCTAAGGCGACCGTATCTACCGCCCGTTGTTGGGGAAGGGAATCCCTGTCTTGGGCGGATAGCATAGAAAGGCAGAAAAATAGCAGAAAGGTTTGGATGGTAAGAAGAATAGGCGATTTCACGGGTTTTGAAAATAGCAGCCCTCTAGCACAGAAAAATTTTAAAATATAATTTTTACGCATCAAGCAGAATTTTAATCCGGTTTTTTAGGGATGCCGCATCGATTTTGGCCAAACGATGCAGTTCTTCAACAGTACCCTGGTCTAAAAACACATCATCGATGCCCAAGATGATCAATTTGTTGGCATTTGAGATTTCGTTGGCAAATTCAAGAACCGCACTTCCAAAACCGCCGGCTTTGCACCCATCTTCAATGCAAAGCACATATTTGTAATTTTCGAAGATAATATTTAAGATTTTTTTGTCCAAAGGTTTAACAAAACGCATATCATAGTGTCCGATTTGATCGTTGGGGAATTCCTCGATAACTTCGGCTGCGGTATTGCCGATATTACCTATGGATAGGATGGCGATTTTTGAACCCTTCCGCAGTTCCCTTGAACTTCCAATATCGATTTTCTCAAAAGGGGTTTGCCAATTCCCTTGAACCCCCCGGCCTCTAGGATAACGGATAGCAATCGGATGGGGCAGTCCCAATTGAGCCGTAAACATGATATTGCGGAGCTCCGTCTCGTTCATCGGCGCAAAAATAATCAGGTTAGGAATGCATCGCAAATAGGCCATATCGTAAATGCCATGATGGGTCGCCCCGTCTTGGCCTACGATTCCCGACCGATCGAGACAGAAAATGACCGGCAGGTTCTGTAGGGCAACGTCGTGGATAACCTGATCGTAGGCGCGCTGCAGAAATGTAGAATAAATGGTGCAAAAAGGCATTAAGCCTTCGGCGGCCATGCCAGCTGCCAAGGTAACGGCATGCTGTTCTGCAATGCCCACATCGAATGCCCGGGCCGGAATCTCGTCCATCATATATCTTAGGGAGCTTCCGGTGGGCATAGCCGGAGTGATTCCCGTTATTTTTACGTTCTTATCGGCCAGTTCGACGAGGGTATGGCCAAAGACATCCTGATATTTGGCAGGCTGGCCGGTATCGATTTTTGCCTGCAGTTCGCCCGTAGACCTGTCGAACTTTCCCGGGGCGTGGTAGACCACCTGATCTTCCTCGGCTTTTTGAAGTCCTTTTCCTTTAGTAGTAATCACATGCAATAGTTTAGGGCCTTTGACCGATTTTAGCCGTTCGAGTTCTAGAAGTAACGTAGGAAGGTTGTGCCCATCTACGGGGCCGGTATAGTTAAGATTGAGGCACTCAAAAATATTCTCTTCCTTGGCCGTTCTTTTTTTAACATTGGTCAAGTATTTTTTAAGGGCGCCGACACTGGGGTCTATCCCGATAGCGTTGTCGTTTAATATAACTAGCACATTGGCATCCGTAGAACCTAGATGATTCAGGGCCTCGAATGCCATTCCGCTGGCAATGGAAGCGTCGCCGATAACCGCAATATGCTGTCTTTCGGAGTCTCCCTTTAAACCTGACGCGATGGCCATCCCTAAAATGGCCGATATCGATGTCGAGCTGTGTCCCGTTCCAAAAGCATCATATTCACTTTCGCTGCGGTTGGGAAAGCCGCTGATACCGCCCAGTTGGCGATTGGTATCGAAAACCAATTTTCTACCGGTCAGTATTTTATGTCCGTAGGCTTGGTGACCGACATCCCAGATGAGTTTGTCGTTAGGCGTGTCGAATATGTAATGC
>JAGXIC010000168.1 GCA_024635875.1 Pricia sp. | reverse complement strand
CCACCTTTGAATAGTTACGTACCCACTTTTGTGGCCGGGAACTGCACCTTTTACCACGAGAAGATTCTTTTCGGGCACTACCTTCAAAACCCGTAGGTTCTGGACGGTAACTCGATCACCGCCCATACGGCCGGCCATTCGCATACCCTTGAATACTCGTGAGGGATCTGATCCCGCACCAATAGAACCGGGAGCGCGTAATCGGTTATGCTGGCCATGGGTCGATTGGCCCACACCCCTAAAACCGTGTCGCTTCACCACACCCTGAAAGCCTTTACCTTTCGAAGTGCCTACGACATCTACAAATTCACCTTCTACAAAAATATCGACACCCAAGGTATCACCTAATTTGTACTTCCCCTGAAAACCTTGGAACTCGACGACTTTTTTCTTGGGAGCTGTACCTGCTTTCTTAAAATGGCCCATTTCGGCCTTGTTCGCACGTTTCTCCGCCTTGTCATCGAAACCCAATTGAAGGCCAACATAGCCGTCAACTTCCTCGGTTCTGACTTGGGTAACCACACACGGCCCTGCTTCGATAACGGTACACGGAACATTCTTTCCGTTCTCGTCAAAGATGCTGGTCATGCCTACTTTTTTTCCTATTAACCCAGACATAATTAGATTTTAGATTTTAGATTTTAGATTTTAGATTTTAGATTTTACCGTAGGGCGAAACCTAACCTATTATCCGTTTATATTACTTAATTGTTACTCTCAATTTTTCAACAAAAAAACGAGGTCAAAAAACGATTCGACCCCGAATAATTTTTTTTCCGTTTTTCCCTTGCTCGCAGCTTGGGACATGTTTGTTAATTCAGAATTCTGAATTAAGAATATCACACCTTGATCTCAACCTCGACGCCACTGGGAAGCTCTAACTTCATAAGGGCATCAATAGTTTTTGATGAGGAACTGTAAATATCCAAAAGCCGCTTGTAGGAACTTAACTGGAATTGTTCCCTAGATTTCTTGTTTACGTGCGGAGAACGCAAGACCGTAAAAATTTTCTTGTGTGTTGGCAAAGGAATAGGTCCTGTAACAACGGCCCCGGTCGTCTTTACCGTCTTTACGATTTTCTCGGCGGACTTATCCACCAAGTTGTGATCGTAAGACTTTAGTTTTATCCTAATTTTTTGGCTCATTTTATAAAAAAGTTTATGAGTTTATGAGTTTATGAGTTTAGAAGTTTATAAAAAACCCACCCATATACTGTTTACTGCACACTATTTACTGCCTTACGCGGTTATTCCTTTGGCCGCTTTGATCACTTCCTCAGCTATACCTGATGGGGTTTCTGCATAATGGGAGAATTCCATTGTTGAAGTTGCCCTACCGGATGACAGCGTTCTTAGAGAAGTCACATAACCGAACATTTCAGATAACGGCACTTCCCCTTTGATTACCTTGGCGCCTGCCCTATCGCCCATGCTGGAAATTGTTCCCCTTCTTCGGTTCAAATCACCAACGATATCACCCATATTTTCTTCCGGGGTCAAGACCTCAATCTTCATAATCGGCTCCATAAGTACGGCCCGTGCCGCTTTAGCAGCTGCCTTATATCCCATTTTTGCCGCCAATTCGAAAGATAACGAATCTGAATCCACCGCATGAAAAGAACCATCACGCAGGGTCACTTTCATACTATCCATTTCAAATCCGGCCAAGGGACCGTTCTGCATCGCCTGCTTAAATCCTTTTTCTACGGATGGGATAAATTCCCTTGGATGTTACCTCCCTTAATCGAATTGACAAATTCCAATCCAGTCAATTCGGGATCTTCGCTTGGCTCCATCGTAAAGACGATATCGGCAAACTTACCACGACCACCGGATTGCTTCTTGTAAATTTCCCTGTGATCGGCAGCTTTGGTCAAGGCTTCTTTGTACTCTACCTGTGGCTCACCCTGATTCACCTCGACTTTAAATTCACGACGCAAACGATCGACAATAATATCCAAGTGCAACTCGCCCATACCGGAAATAATAGTTTGGCCTGAGGCTTCATCAGTCTTTACCTGAAAGGTAGGATCTTCTTCCGCCAATTTACTAAGGGCCATTCCTAATTTATCGACATCGGCCTTAGTCTTAGGTTCGACCGCAATACCGATAACGGGATCAGGAAAGTTCATACTTTCCAAAACAATAGGATGCTTCTCGTCGGAGAGGGTATCCCCGGTCTTGATATCCTTAAATCCAACGGCTGCTCCAATATCGCCGGCACCGATGGAATCAACGGCATTCTGTTTGTTGGAATGCATTTGGTAAATCCGGGAAATACGCTCCTTATTTCCTGAACGGTTGTTCAAAACGTAAGACCCCGCATCCAATTTACCGGAATACGCCCTAAAAAATGCCAACCTTCCTACGAAAGGATCCGTGGCAATTTTAAAGGCCAATGCCGCGAACGGCTCCTTTAGATCCGGCCTTCTTTTTTCTTCTTTTTCGGTATCGGGATTTATACCGACAATAGCTTCCTTATCCATTGGGGAAGGCAAATATCTACAAACGGCATCCAACAAAAACTGGACCCCCTTGTTTTTAAAGGACGAGCCACAAATCATTGGAATGATACTCATATCCATAACTGCAGCCCTCAAAGCTGCATGCACTTCATCCTCGGTGATAGAATCTTCATCCTCGAAGAATTTTTCCATCAAATTTTCATCATACTCGGCAACCGCTTCAATAAGGGCCGCGCGATGTTCTTTAACCTCGGCCTTCATTTCTTCCGGTATCGCAATGACGTCGAAGGTCGCACCAAAATTATCTTCGTGCCAAACTAGGGCACGGTTTTTCACCAAATCCACGATACCCTTAAAATCCGCCTCGTCACCTATCGGCAATACGATCGGTACAGCGTTGGATTTCAACATTTCGCGAATTTGCTTACCTACGCCAAGAAAATCGGAGCCTTGACGGTCCATCTTATTGACGAATGCAATCCTTGGCACCTTATAGTTATCGGCCAGCCTCCAGTTCGTTTCGGATTGTGGCTCAACACCATCGACCGCACTGAACAAGAACACCAAACCATCAAGCACCCGCAGCGAACGGTTTACCTCAACGGTAAAATCAACGTGCCCGGGAGTGTCGATGATATTAAAATGATATGCATGGGCATCTTCGGTAGGCTGTGCATTCTCCATGGGGAAGGTCCATGAGCACGTCGTAGCCGCGGAAGTAATCGTAATACCGCGCTACTGCTCCTGCTCCATCCAATCCATCGTCGCGGCACCATCGTGCACCTCGCCGATTTTATGGCTTACCCCTGTATAAAAAAGAATACGCTCGGTAGTCGTTGTCTTTCCGGCATCGATATGTGCAGCGATACCTATATTACGTGTATATTTTAAATCTCTTGCCATTCTAATAACTCAAATTCCAAAAATAAAATTCCAAATTCCAAAAAGAATAAGGAGGTCGAACCGTAAATTGGTTTCCATAGGTTAAAACCTAAAGTGGGAGAACGCTTTATTGGCCTCTGCCATCTTATGGGTATCGACTCGTTTTTTAACCGCCGCACCTTCTTCTTTGGAAGCGGCCAAGACCTCGCCGGCCAACTTTTGGGCCATTCCCTTTTCATTACGCTTTCTCGAATAGCTGATCAACCACTTCATAGCGGTCGAAATTTTTCTATCCGGACGAATTTGCATAGGAATCTGGAACGTTGCACCGCCTACCCTTCTGCTCCGCACTTCAACGTGGGGCATCACGTTAGAAAGGGCATCTTTCCAAAGCTCCAAGGACGTTTTTTCCTCATCGGTCTTTTTTTCCTCTACGATATCCATCGCATCATAGAACACACTAAAAGCGACGGATTTCTTACCGTCCCACATCATCATGTTCACGAATCGCGTGACCAATTGATCGTTGAACCGGGGATCCGGCAACAAGGGTCTTTTTTTTGCCTGTCTTTTTCTCATTCTTACAAGTTTCAGGTTGAAGGTTGCATGTTACAGGTGGAAGCTTTAATACATTTCAACTTCGTACCTCTAGCGGTTTACCTCGTACCTCTTTTAATTTTTGGGTTTTTTTGCTCCGTATTTTGATCTCCGTTGGGTTCTGCCTGCGACACCTGCGGTATCTAAGGCACCTCGCACGATATGATATCGAACACCTGGCAAATCTTTTACCCTTCCGCCCCTTACCAATACTATCGAGTGCTCTTGGAGGTTATGTCCTTCGCCAGGTATGTAAGCATTTACTTCCTTACCGTTCGTCAATCGAACACGGGCCACTTTTCTCATGGCCGAGTTCGGTTTCTTCGGTGTAGTCGTGTAAACACGTGTACAGACACCCCTGCGCTGGGGACACGAATCCAAAGCCGCAGATTTGCTCTTCTTGGCAATCGTGGACCTTCCTTTTCGTACTAATTGTGAAATTGTTGGCATACTATACTATATGTATAAAAATTAACCCTTTGTTTAAGGGCTGGCAAATGTAAGACTATTTCGTAGAAATTCAAACCGTGAGGGGATTATTTTAAAGGTTTTTTTAAAGCAGCATTTTTTACATCCCAACCATGCTTAAAATCACCCTTTCCATACTTTTTATGCCCATATATTTTGGAAAGAAAATATGAGCTATTTCCGGGCTATTAAATTTTGCGAGGTTTAAAGCCCCTGAATACCCTAAAATAGAAGTTCAAAACCAATTTAGAAGATGGTCAATCCCGATAAAACCCCATTCTCGTCTCATCTACACCTAAAAAATAGGTGCTCTAAAAGATATATTACTGACGACATCCCCAAATCAACTATTTACATAATTCTTAATTGGTTAACGATTTGACGCAATTATAGGCGATTTCATCTACTATACTATGAGTTTTTGTTATAAAAAGAACACAAATGGCGGCTTTGGTACTGTTAATTTAACAATTAAAAAGCTATGCGTGCATAACTTAATGTTAAAAATACTTGGATAATTAACTTAGATCTAGCACTTTTGCGTTAAGCTAATTCAAATAAACATAAAATGAGAGCAAGACACAAAGGATTGCTGACGCTTTTATTAGCGTTAGTCGTGCAATTTTCTTTTGCACAGGAAAAGACGGTGACCGGAACGGTGACCGATCAAAGTGATCTCCCGTTACCAGGAGTCAATATTTTAGTTCAAGGTACTACCAATGGTACCCAAACCGATTTTGATGGAAATTTTTCCATTGACGCCGAAGAAGGTCAGGTACTGGTCTTCACCTATATTGGCCAGAAAGAGGTCAGCCAGACTGTCGGTGCCAGCAATACCATTAATGTACAGATGGTAGAAGATGCGCAGGCGCTGGATGAAGTTGTGGTTACGGCTTTGGGTATAGAGCGTGAGAAGAAATCATTAGGATATGCCACTCAAGAAGTAGATGGCGATCAAGTGGCCGACGTTCCAACCACTAACTTTGTAAATTCACTTTCCGGCAAAGTTTCAGGGGTCAGCATAAAGAGCTCAGGTACGCTTGGCGGGTCTTCTAACGTTATTATAAGGGGCAGTTCGTCACTAACCGGGAACAACCAGGCACTTTTTGTTATTGACGGTACACCGATTAGTAATGACACCGGAAATACCTTAGATCAGACAACTGGTCGTGGAGGATATGACTACGGTAACGCAGCCCAGGATATCAACCCCAACGATATTGCGTCGATAAACGTGCTAAAAGGTGCAGCCGCCACAGCCTTATATGGTGCCCGAGCAGCAAACGGTGCCATTATAATCGAAACCAAAAAAGGTAAAAGGGGTCAGGGAATCGGTGTTTCAGTTAGTTCAACGGTTACCACAAGCCACGTTGATAAGAGCACCCTACCGAAGTACCAACAGCAGTACGGTGCTGGATATGGTGCTTACTATGCATCCGAAGATGGTTTCTTTGCGCTTTACGACGTTGATGGTGACGGTATAGATGATGAAACAACTCCCTTTACGGAAGATGCGTCTTTTGGTGGTCAGTTTGATCCGAACCGATTGATTTATCAGTGGAATTCAATTTATCCACAACTTGATACCTATTTACAGGCTCAGCCATGGACGGCAGGTGAGCATACGCCTAACTCCATCTGGAATATGGGCGTGAATGCCATTACAAATGTAGCCATAGATGGTGGTACGGAAAAGAGCTCTTTTCGTTTGAGTGTAAACCATTTGAATAATCAAGGTTCACTACCCAACTCATTGGTTAAGCGAAATAACATCAAATTCAGTTCTACCCATGATTTTACGGATAAATTAAGCGCCGGATTCAATATCAACTACATACGTACGGATGGAAGAGGTCGCTACGGAACGGGTTATAGTGCTCAAAATGTAATGCAATCATTCAGACAGTGGTGGCAGGTCAATAATGACCTAAATGAGCTGCGGGATGCTTATTTTTCGACAGGTGAAAACATTACATGGAACGCAAATAGCCCAACCAACCGTAGTCCAATCTACTTTGACAATCCCTATTGGACACTATTCGAAAATTATCAGACGGATAACCGCGATCGATACTTTGGTAACCTGAACTTGAACTATAAACTGAATGATGTTTTCAGTCTTTTAGGAAGATTTTCTTTTGACACCTATGCTGAAATTCGGGAAGAACGAAAGAACGTTAGCAGTGTTGACGTTCCTGAATACCGGCGAACAAACAGAAGTTTAGCTGAATACAACTACGATCTTATCCTCAACTTCAATAAAACGTTTGGAGAGGACTTAAATTTAGATGGAAACTTAGGAGTTAACCTACGAAGAAACTACGAACGATATATCATTGCCTCCACGAACGGTGGACTTAATGCCCCCAGTTTCTATGCATTAAGCAACAGTGCTGACCCCCTAGAGCCTCCTACTGAATATGATGCTACCCAAATGCTGGATGGTGTTTATGCCAGGGCCAGTCTGGGTTATAAAGGTACTTATTATATCGAGGGTACTCTTCGTCGAGATCGTTCATCGACTTTGCCCTTAGAAAACAACACCTTTTGGTATCCTTCCATATCGGGAAATGTTATTCTTTCTAATTTAGTAGGTGCAGAATGGTTGAGTTTTACCAAAATTCGGGCAAACTATGCCGAAGTGGGTAGTGACACAAATCCCTACCGGGTATTCAACACCTACACGGTCAGCGCTCCTTTCGCCGGAAATGGTATTGCCAGTAATAACTTTCAACTTGCTAATCTGAATTTGCTTCCCGAGCGTGCGAAATCTTATGAGGTTGGATTGGAAATGAACATGTTCAACAGAAGAGCTGGACTTGACCTATCTTATTACCGCACTCGTACGGAAAACCAGATTACCCCGGTTCCCGTTTCGAATGCCACAGGTTTTGGTACCGTTTTACTGAACGCAGGTACTATTGAAAACAAAGGTTTTGAAGTTTCATTACGACTTACTCCGATTAAAACCGAGGACTTTAGTTGGGACGCCAATATCAACTGGTCGACCAATAAAAGTGAAGTTCTTGAATTGGCCGATGGAATCAGTAACCTTGAGCTTGCCTCATTCCAAGGCGGCGTTTCCATCAACGCAGCTCCAGGTGAGCCTTATGGGGCGATTAGGGGTTCCGATTATATTTATACGGAAGAAGGCACTCGTGTTGTTGGTGATAATGGTTACTATGCCACCAGTAGAACTAGTAATAACATTATCGGTAACATCCAACCCGATTGGATTGGCGGGGTACAAAACCGTTTGGCCTATAAGAATGTATCACTTAGTTTCCTAATCGATGTTCAGAAAGGTGGAGACATCTTCTCTCTCGATACTTGGTACGGCTTTGCAACCGGTCTTTACGATCGTAGTGTAGGAACCAATGAATTGGGCAATCCTATTCGTGATCCGTTGACCGAGGACAGTACTTCAGGAGGGGTGATTTTGCCCGGTGTAACCGGAACGGTCACTTACGATGATAATGGAGATTATACTGTTACGGATACCGCACCTAATGCCGCACGGGCTAGGACCGATTATTTTGGAAACCCCTTTGGATATGCCCGCGATGCCAACAAAGGTCACGTGTACGATGTATCTTACGTAAAATTACGTGAAGTAAGTTTGGAGTATCGATTTTCGGAAAAGGTCATGGACCTCTTACCATTTACACAGGCCTCCATATCCTTTGTAGGGAGAAATCTTTGGATTATCCATAAAAACGTACCTTACTCGGATCCAGAGGCAGGTTTGAGTGCCGGTAACTTTCAAGGATATCAATCAGGTGCATATCCTAATTTCAGAGAGATTGGAGCAAGCGTGAAGTTCAACTTTTAATAAAAAATTATCATGAAAAAACATATAATAGCAACATTTGCACTGTTAGTCTTGATTTGGTCTTGCCAAACAGACGAGCAATATGAAGACCTCAATCGTGACCCAAAAAACCCGACCCAGGTATCCGAAGATTTTCTCTTTACGGCTGCTACGGCAAGTATGGGCACTATAATGGCTAGTCCTAGCGTTAATGATAACATATTTCGCTTTTTGGCGCAATATCTTACAACGACCACCTATTTGGACGAGCCCAACTATGATTTGACGAATCGAAACATTCCGCAGACCTATTGGTCGGAAATTTATCGCGATGTTATCTTCGATTTGCAGGATGCTAAAGCTAATATAGAAGCTAATGAGGAGTTGAGCGGGGCTGAAAAAACAGCTCGTAGAGCCCAAATCGAAGTGATGGAGATTTTTGCATGGCACGCCTTGGTCGATGTCTTTGGTGATATACCTTATTCGCAAGCGATAAACGCCGATGAGTTTACCCTACCTGAATACGACGATGATGCGGTTATCTATGAAGATTTAATCAATAGATTGAATGCTGTGGTAGGCAATCTTAACGGAAGCAATGGATTCACCGGTTCGGATATAATCTATAATGGAGATTTGAGTGCTTGGGCAAGATTCGCCAACTCCTTGAATTTGCGATTGGCCATGCGAATCGCGGATGTAAACCCATCTCTTTCACAGGCTACCGCCGAAGCGGCCATTAGTCGTGGCGTTTTTACTTCTAATGCTGACAACGCTCTTCTTCCATTTCAGTCCTCACCCCCAAATACCAATCCATTATGGGAAGACTTGGTTCAGAGTGGACGTTCCGATTACCTTATAGCCAATACATTGGTCGACTATTTGAATCCTCTTGATGATCCAAGAAGGACCTATTACTTTGACGATAATTTAGAAGGCGAGTATGTCGGTGGTATTTATGGTTTGAGTAATGCCTATCAATCTTATACCCATATTGGTACAGCGTTTTTAGAACCAACACTCCCGGGCATTCTGTTGGATTACGTAGAGGTCGAATTTAATATGGCCGATGCCGCTTCGAGAGGATATAATGTCTCCGGCACTGCAGAGGATCATTACAACGCAGCAATTACCGCTTCAATTCTTTACGCTAATGGTACGCAAGAAGAGGCCGATGCCTATCTCGCACAGCCCGATGTCGCGTTCGATGGGTCCAACGCACAGGAATCTATTGGATTTCAGTATTGGATTGCGATGTTTGACAACCCTTTTCAAGGATGGTCGGTGTGGAGGTTATATGACACTCCTACCCTAAACATAGCGGCTGACAGTGAATTACCGGTTCCATTACGTTATACCTATCCGGTCAATGAGCAGAATCTGAATACGGAAAACTATGATACAGCTGCAAGCGCAATTGGTGGCGATATTCAGCAATCCCGAATTTTTTGGGATGTTGATTAAAGATCTTCATTTAGTGCTGATGCGTTTAGGTAGTAAAATCAATTTACAAGTGAATTTGGTGTATTGTTCATTTTTTTTAGAGTTGATATAGAGACGATTATATAAATTGGTGAATTTTGACATCAATCTATGGTAAATGTTCAATTCAAATCGAAAAATGCCCAAACGCTCTGTAAATACCATGTTGATTAGGTTTTGACGGATTGTAAACTTTTTAACGCATCCCTACTAATTTTCATTTTATTATTTTATCCAAAACCAGTGTAAACACTGGTTTTTTTGTTATCTTATTTTATCAAAGCCCGTGTTTCAAATATTTTTTACTCCTACCGATATGATGAATAGTGAGTTAAATTTTCGTTACATTAGTAATTGATTCGTTTGCAATGGTCCGTACTGGTTTGTTATTCCTGTTACTGTTTATTTTCTTCCATAATGCTTTTGCGCAACGGGAAGCCAGCAGATGGTATTTTGGCAACGGAGCTGGACTTGATTTTAACAGTGGGTCGCCAGTGGCCGTGACCGATGGCAAGTTGGCTACCCACGAAGGCTGTTCGAGCATATCAGATCAAAACGGAAATTTACTATTTTACTCCGATGGCATCAATGTCTGGCATAAGGCACATCGCCTTATGCCTAATGGCACAGGTCTCTTAGGACACGAATCAAGCACACAGTCGGCGATTATCGTTCCAAAAAAAAATTCACAGACCCAATACTACATTTTCACCATAGATGAACCCGATCCTGAAGAACCCTTCAATTACGGTCTAAATTACAGCTTAATCGATCTCTCATTGAATAACGGTTTCGGTGATGTAGTTGCCTCAGAAAAAAATGTGCATTTAATTACCTATGATCAAAGCGACCCCGTGGAATCGCATCTTAAATGCTCGGAAAAAATAACGGCGGTACAACATAGCGACGAGCAATCTACTTGGGTGATCACCCATTTTGTAGATTCTTTTTATGCTTTTGAGGTCGATGAAAACGGTGTGAACACCAGTCCCCTAGTTAGCCGAAGTAACACTGTTGTACTCCCCGGTGGATACAAACAGAACGGTATCGGCTATTTAAAAGTTTCTCCTGATGGCAGTAAATTAGGAATAGCACATAGTCAGGTTAGCTTTAGCAATCAATCGGGGCCTAAAACTCCCAGCAAAACGACTGGTAAGGTTTTACTGTATGACTTTAATACCATTACAGGACAAGTTACCAACGAGCTGACACTATTGAGAAACAGTTTACCGTACGGTGTAGAATTTTCAGCTAAATCTTCAAAGTTGTATGTTACGGCCAATATTTATCAGAGCGACGGCCGCCCTAAAGGTAGTTCACTGTACCAGTTTGATTTAGAATCAAATGATATTACCAATTCTATACAGGATATCAGTACCTCATCAAATGTCGCCGGAGGCTTGCAGCTGGCTATTGATGGTAAAATATATCGTGCGGGATATCCAGTTAACGGAAGTGAATCAACTATTTCAGTAATCGAATATCCTGAGCTAAAAGGCTTAGCATGCAATTATCAACAGAGCACGGTTTCCCTAGCCGGAAAATTGGCCGAGTTAGGACTCCCTCCCTACGTACAATCCTTTTTCCTCTTTAAATTCGAGTTTAAAAATATCTGCCTTGGGGAGGCCACAGAATTTTTGATTACCGGCGATGCCCCTTTCGATTCGGTTATATGGGACTTCGGTGATGGAACCACAAGTACTGAAACATCCCCAGAACATACCTATTCTAAACCTGGAGACTATACCGTTTCATTGATCAAGTATACGGGCGATACGGCTTCCGACCCGATAACCAAGGAGGTGACCATATTCGACGCCCCTCGAGTACCTGCTGATCTGGTCGAATACTTTCAATGCACCGACGACCCGAACAACAACGGCATCGGTACCTTCAACCTCAACCAAATCAACTCGACGGTAAGCCTAGAGACCGATGAAATCATTAATGTTTTCTATTACGAAGATTTAGTAAGTGCCCAAAAGGATACAACAAACACCAAAGCCTTACCGTATCAATATACCAATAACCGACCCGATGAAATTCTTTTGGCGAAAGTCATAAACCCGATTAGCGGTTGTCAAAGTTTTGCGGAAGTCCAGTTGAAAATAAAGCCCAGTATAGCATTGGAT
>JAGXIC010000167.1 GCA_024635875.1 Pricia sp. | reverse complement strand
GTTCCCGAGTCTTGGCCGCCATGGCCAAAGTGGCGGAAGTGGACATGTTGTTTATCCGTTCCGAAAGATGTTGGTTCATGTGTGTTTTGTTAATTTAAAATTGGTGGTAGAATTAAACTTTTCGTCAATTAAAGTAAGGGAATTATTAATATAAATTAGTGATTATGAATAAGGCAGTGTCTATTCTAACTCATAACTCAGTAACTCACATAACTCATAACTCAAACCTGCAACGCCGGCTGCCGTCCCAAATCCCTCAAATGCCTGAAGTGCGAAATTATGGCTTTTCGGGTAGTTTTGTATTCGTTATAGGGCAAATTGAACTCCTTGGCCGTTTCTTTCACAATTTTGGAAATTTTTGTGTAATGAACGTGGCTGATATGGGGAAAAATATGGTGCTCGACCTGATGGTTCAGTCCGCCTGTAAACCAATTTACGATGCGGTTTTTCGTACCAAAATTCACGGTGGTGAACAATTGGTGGATCGCCCAGGTATTTTTCATAGTGCCGCTCTCATCCGGTAGGGGCGTATCGGCCTCGTCGACGATGTGTGCCAATTGAAAGACGACACTCAAGATAACACCGGCCACATAATGCATGATAAAAAAGCCTAAAAGTACTTTCCACCAAGCGATATCGATAAAAACTAGGGGAAGTACGATCCAAATGGTGATATACAGTATTTTAGAAATCACCATGGTACTCCAATTCACTACGGGGTTGGGGAATTTACCAAAACTCAATTTTCGTTTGGTATACCGGTACATCTGCATAAAATCGGTGGTGATGGCCCAATTGAACGTCAGTAATCCGTAGAGAAAAACGGAATACAGATGTTGGAATTTATGGTGCCGCTTCCACTCGGTATGCTTTGAAAACCGGAGAATACGACCCGCTTCCATATCCTCGTCATGTTCGTGAATGTTGGTGTAGGTATGGTGCAGGACATTGTGCTGTACCTGCCAATTATAAACGTTTCCGGCCAAAATATAAATACTGCTTCCCATGAGTTTGTTGACCCATTTTTTGTTCGAATAGGAATTGTGGTTGCCATCATGCATAACGTTCATGCCGACACCGGCCATCCCCACCCCCATAACTATCGTCAACAGAAGATTGGCCCAATTGGGAAGGCCCAAAGTTAAAATCAGGAAATAAGGGGTCAAAAAGAGGGCGAACATAACGACAGTCTTCACGTGTAACCGCCAGTTTCCTGTCTTTTTTATTTTGTTATCCTTAAAATAATCGTTGACGCGCTTGTTCAGCGTCTTAAAGAATTTTGCGGAGTCTTTTCGTGAGAAGCGTATGGTTTTCGGATTCATGAGATGCAATCTTTTGGTAAATATCGGTAAAAATGAGTAGTCAGCGTGGGGAATCAGCTGTTTCTGATGGTGAATATGGTAATTTTGTAACAATTTCACAACTAATTCTCCATACAAATATACGTATGAACGCAAATTTAGTGTTTAAATATTTTCCCAATTTATCTGAAATTCAACAAAATCGGTTTATCCAGTTAGCCGATTTGTACGTGGATTGGAACCAAAAAATCAACGTGGTATCCCGAAAAGACATCGATGAGCTTTACCTGCGTCATGTTCTTCATTCATTGGGAATCGCTAAATTTCAGCAGTTCAAACCGGATGCATCCGTACTGGATGTGGGCACTGGTGGTGGTTTTCCCGGCGTTCCGTTGGCCATTTTGTTTCCGGATGTCCATTTTACCTTGGTCGATTCGATCGGAAAAAAAATAAAGGTGGTCGATGAGGTTGTGGCCGGATTGGGAATCGAAAATATCACTACAATAAATGATAGGGTAGAGACTATTCAGGGAAAATTCGATTTTATAGTGAGTAGGGCGGTAGCTGCGATGCCGACGTTTGTGCATTGGATCAAGGGAAAAATCAAAAAAGAGTCCGTTCATGAAAGAAGAAACGGTGTCCTTTATCTAAAAGGAGGAGACCTGGGGGAGGAACTTAAGGGATATAGAACGGCCGAAATATTTGACCTGACCGATTGTTTTGAGGAGGATTTCTTCGCGACCAAAAAGTTGGTATATCTTCCGATGAAATACAAGGGGTAGGCAAATCGGGTGGATACCTATGATGTTCGATATCTCTAGATCCTTAACATCCATTCGAAAGAGTATCTGCAATTATCGGCGTATTTCTTGAGAAATAAATGGATGCTCTCTAAAAATGACTTTTTAACTTTCTTGGTTTTTATCCTTATTTTATCTGCTTTCATCACAACTTTTTTTAGTTTATTCACTAAGTTACTAAAAGTTTACGATTACTTAACGTTAAATTTACATAGATATTGTGTAGATGGTCGAGAAAGTAAATGACGATGGGGCTTGCACCACCGGAATTCCATTAAAAAGTCCCTATCGAACAAACGACAGGGACTTGGGACTTAAAAACGTAGAAACTGCTTTAACCCTTCCTGAAATTTTCAACTCCGGAAGAGCCTTAACTTAACACTAGTTGGTACTCCAAGGTGGTGTAACGTCGTTCGACCGCGCGTAGGCTATCAATTGACCTTTATGTTCGCCATTATGTTCCATGATGGACAGAAGACCTGCGAGCTTGTTCATTTTGGCAAAACCAAAATCGACCTCTTCGTTCAATTCGTCGTTTTTCACCATTGCGATTTTTTCCAGTACAAATGCGTTGGATTTTTTCAAGGCAGCTACGATATTCTCCTTTCCGGTTGTTTTACTTAAATTGGTCATGTCCACGTCCTCCGGCGGTGCAAAACCCATTTTGGATGCGAGATAGTAATTACCGCCGGCAACATGCATCAGGGCTTCACCGACCGAATTAACCCCGTCAGTAGGCCGCCAGTCGTATTGTTCTTCCGAAAAGGCTTCGGCGAGTTGCACAACTTGTGCCTGATTGCCTTTCAAGATGGTCTGAATGGTCGATTGGGTGAGGTTGTCTTGTGCATAACAAGTAACCGCCAACATAAATAGAAAGATTGCGCTTAATTTTTTCATCTTCAAAAGTTTAGTTGTTCATACATGTAGGCCAATACGCTAATTAGCGTATTGGCCTACAAGGTATTAAAAATCAATATATTATCCTAAAAATGGATATCGATAATTCTCTGGTGTCACAAAGGTTTCCTTGATCAGTCGTGGCGACACCCACCGCAAGAGATTCTGCATCGATCCTGCCTTATCATTAGTACCCGAAGCCCTGGCACCACCAAAAGGCTGTTGCCCGACGACCGCACCAGTCGGCTTGTCATTGATATAGAAGTTACCGGCGCAATTTTGAAGGGCCTTGGTCGCCTCTTCGATGGCGTAACGGTCTCCGGAAAGCACCGCACCCGTCAGGGCATATTCCGAAGTGGTATCGACCAACCTAAGGGTTTTTGACCAGTCCTTATCCTCATAAACATATACCGTCACAACGGGGCCGAATAGTTCGGTTTCCATGGTCGTATAATGTGGGTCCGTGGTTACTATAACCGTAGGTTCGATAAAATAGCCTTTGGATTTGTCGTATCCGCCACCGGCAAAAATTTCTGCGTTCTTGTCCTTTTTTGCCTGATCGATGTATTTCGCCAATTTATCGAAAGAGCCCTCGTGGATGACCGCCGTAATAAAGTTGGACATGTCTTCGGGAGAACCGGGTTTATTGAAGGATGTAATATCCTTTTTAACCAATTCCAGTATTTCTTTGGATGTCGATTTTGGAAGATACACCCTCGAGGCCGCACTACATTTTTGTCCTTGAAATTCAAACGCACCGCGGGAAATAGCCGTAGCTACCTGCTGTGGTTTCGCCGTAGGGTGGGCAATTATGAAATCTTTGCCACCGGTCTCACCGACAATCCGTGGATAGGTCTTGTAGGTATTTATATTGTCACCGATTTTCTTCCAAAGACCCTTAAATACGCTGGTCGATCCGGTATAGTGGATGCCCGAAAAATCCGGACTCGCCAAAGCGGTATCCGTAATCATTACCGGGTCGCCGTATACCACGTTGATTACGCCATCCGGGAGGCCGGCTTCCTTAAAGACATCGACAATGACCTTGGCAGAAAAAATCTGGTGGTCACTGGGTTTCCAGAGCACTACATTGCCCATCATCGCCGCACTGGCAGGCAGGTTGGCAGCAATTGCGGTAAAGTTAAAGGGAGTAATAGCGTATACAAAGCCCTCTAAGGGTCGATATTCCACACGGTTCCAAACGCCTTCGGAAGAATCGGGCTGCTCCCCATAGATTTGGGACATATATTCGACATTGAACCGCAAAAAGTCGATGGTCTCACAGGCCGCATCGATTTCCGCCTGATGAATGTTCTTCGATTGTGCTATCATGGTAGCCGCATTTATCTTGTCGCGATAGGGCCCCGCAATGAGTTCTGCAGCTTTCGAGAAAACAGCGCTGCGTTGTTCCCAAGCCAGGTTGGCCCATGCCTCGCGGGCTTCCAAACCATTTTTGATGGCGGCTTCCACATGCTTCTTCTCGGCCAAATGATAGTGTCCGACTATGTGTTTATGGTCGTGCGGCGGGGAGATTGGTTTGGTGTTGCCCGTTTTGATTTCTTCGCTTCCTATATATAAAGGAACGTCGACCTTACCTTTAAAATAAGCATGGTATTGTTTGAGTACGCCTTCCCGCTCGGAAGTTCCGGGAGCGTAACTCTTTATAGGTTCGTTAATGGCAATCGGTACTTGAAAAAATCCTTTTCCCATGGAGATGTCGATTTTAGAATTAGTATTTGAGGATGCGAAGGTAATGGTCGTATATGAGAATTGAAAACAATGGAAGGCTTAATATAGGCTAATGGATTGGCGTTTGTTATGAGGATGCAAGAGGGGCTCGCTTCAAAGATATTCTTGCCAGGGGTAGGTATAACCACAAGTGGCAAGTAGAAGGTTCGAACCCAAAGTTCAAACAGTCTTTACGTATACAAAACATTAATTTGAAACTTTGATCGGATGACCGGTTTCTTATGTAAGCTTAATTCAATGCGAATGGCGCAGAAAACTTAAAGGTCGGAATATAGACCCGAAATTTCTCGGTTGTGGAGAAATTGACCATATTGTAATGGCCCCGCATGGCACCAATCGGCGATGCCAAAAGGCAGCCGGAGTTGTAGGTATGCGATTCGCCGGGCTTGATTACTGGTTTTTTGCCGATAACGCCCTCTCCGTCGACCATTTCCAGTTCGTTGAGCGCATCGTATATTTTCCAATGGCGCGAGGTAAGCTGAACAGAGTCCTTGCTCTGGTTTTCAATGGAAATCGTGTACCCAAAAGCGAAATGCATCTTATAGTTTTTGAAGAATGTTCCTTCAAAACTAGTCTTTACGGAAATTTTGATGCCTTTCGTTACTTGTGTTGTCATGGGGTATCTGGTGTAAATTGAATTTGATTAAATGAATCTAATAGGTAAAAATGTTACCGGTAAATACTATCAGTATAGCGAACAATGATAATATAAAGAAAATAAGATTTAAAAATAGATATTTAACAATAGTTTTAAATACGCCCTGATCATAAAATTTTCGCATCGCCTGTAAAAGGTACAATGAAAAAATCGTCAAAAAGATCCAGTTACTGCTGACAGCAAAAATAGTATCGATCAGATAACTAATAATGAGCAAGATAAACAACAATGCCGTATTGTGAAAGCTAAAGATCAAATGATCGGTATAACTGTATTTTTTCCTGATATAAGCCAGCCAAATAAAGAGCGCGAATACGGGAAGAAAGAAAAACACGGCAAAAGGCAGTTTTGAAATCAGGGTACTGATAAAACTTCCAGGCCGGCTTTGCAATTTTAGGAGGCCATTAGCAATATTGAAGGCCAATTCGTTTCCTAGGGTTTCTGCTACGCCGTATTTGCTTGTGGCATCCTTGAAGTCGTAAATGGAATCCGAGCGCAACAAAGTCGTAAAAAATTCCTGTTTTTTTGAAAATGGGCTGTCTTTCGACACCGTACCCAAATTTTTAAAATACTCTGAGGGGTCGGCCAGAATCAGGGAATCCTGTTTTTTAATCCTGAGTTTAAAGGCATCGTAATCAGGGGTTTGGTTAATGGAATCGATGCCACGGTTTATCTCTGCACCCTCTTCGATACCGAAAATAGCGTTGGAATCATATAGGCTTTCGATGAAATAGCTATCCTCTTGGGCCCCGTATTTATCCCATTCCGAAAAATTTCCGGTAAAATTGATCATCAAAAAATAGATGATGGTCAAGCTCAGCAGAAACCGGAAGGGATTGGTGTACGAAACCCGTTTTCCTGCGATATAGTCCTTGGTAATTTTTCCGGGTCGCATCAGCAGTGCCCCGAGTGTTTTCAGCAATTTGGAATCATAGGAGATCAGGCTTACAAAGAACTCGTCCAAAAAATCTTTTATCGATAATTTCTTGGTGCTGTTCGCTTGTGAGCAATTGGGACAATACCGGTCGCTGATATCTAGGGGATGCCCACAATTTAGACATTCCGTTGCACGGTATTGGAAACTGTATCGGCTGGTTTTCGCTTTGTCAGGTAGATTTTCCATGTATCCTCCCAGATGATTAATCCTAAATGAATTTCATTATTTTTTTTGGAATTTGGCACTTTTAATTTGGAATTTTATTTTCAATTGCTAATATCCCGAGAATTTGCCGATCCAACCCCAATAATACTATCGTACATATCCCCAAAATCCCGATAGTATACCAAAATCAGATAGTTGTTCTCGGTAAAATGAAAATTCCCACAGACGGTATTGAGGTCGATGACGCCGTCTTCACGTTTGATAACATATTTATAGTTGTAAAAACCCTGTTTTAGTTTGATGCTGCCTTGCATAAGGCCATTTTCTTCGTTATAGGTCATTTTATTATCTTCGGTCAGGGCATAGTTGTTGAACTTTCCGAACACGTAGACTTCGTCGATCGCTAACAACTCTTCATAGGGCAGCGAGAAATGTACCCGGGAGTATTCGGCTTCCCGGGAATTGTCCTCTCCCTGAAGGGTACGTATTACAAAATCGCCATTGATATCGGGGTAATACGTGTATTCCCTATCGAAGCGATAGCCATCTGTAAATAAATAATGCTCGTACAGATCACGCACTTCTATGCGCGATATTTGCGAGGTCGGTGCCCTCAGGTCGCTGGTGTCGAAATTCAGGTATTCGTTACCCCCGAAAAAACTGGTCTCCTTATCGTATTTGTAAACTAGTTCGCCGCCCAAGGTGTATTGGGGCGGAACGTTGTAGAGTGCCGTTTCCCATTGGTAGTTCTGCAAAATGGCCACTTTTACTTCGTTTTTCGGATTAACGAGCTGAAAGTTGCCTTGGTTGATTGTAAATTGTACCACCTGCTTTTCGTTGAGGAAGTTGAAATCGCGCGAGCGTTTGACCGTTCCGCCTACGGTTACGGCATCTGTATAGACCACGAATCGTCTTGAAAATTGGAGCTCATAATTATCGTTATAGATTTCGAGTACATAATTGCCGCTGACCTTCAGGCTCAAATTTGGGTTAGGTATGGTCAATCGGTAGTTCGAATAGGGCTGCAAAGTATTATAGCTGTTTTCGTAATCGATGATGCGCTGGTTGTCTATCCCATCAAGATATTGCGATTTTAACAGTTGCGAGGGCGACCAGTCATAATCGCAGTGCACAATTTTGTAATAGTAGTCTTGTTCATTGGCCAGCGTATCGTCGAATTCAAGCCTGATAGTCTCCCCGAGCATAACTATGGGGAACTGGTCTTGGGTAGGTCCGACGAAGATAACGGTCTTGATGTTCTCCGGGGGATTTACCTCCAACTGTACCTGAGAAAATAGGGATGTTGTAAAAAGAAGAATCAGAATTTGTTGAAGGCTTGGGCGCATTTCCACACTATTTTTTGGGTAAAGGTAAACAAAAAGCGTGCCTATGAAATTCGGATCGGCAAACGACCCAAATTTATGGGCAATTATTATGAAAACTTTCTTTTAAGTAGTATTTTTGATGCGAATTTTGTGGAATCCGATCTTAGGATTCCTTAATATAAGGTCGACTACAATATGTCAAAAGACATCAAGATCACAAAAGGTTTGGACATTAAACTTGTCGGTGCCGCGGAACAAAATACTTCAAAAGCCGTTCTCAGTAATGTGTACGCCATAAACCTGAACGATTTTCATGGGCTGACCCCGAAAATGGTACTAAAGGAAGGGAGCGAGGTAAAGGCCGGTGAGGCGCTTTTTTACAATAAAAATAAAGAGGATATGTTTTTCGTATCCCCCGTCAGTGGTGAGCTTATCGAAATCGAACGGGGGGCCAGAAGGCGTATTCTTAGTCTGAAGATACTGGCGGACAAAAAGCAGGAAACCTTGGCGAATAGTATTTTGGACCTCGAGAACGCATCCAAAGACGAGGTTAAGGCCTATTTGCTGAAAACGGGATGCTGGCCTTTTATCCTACAGCGGCCCTACGCCATTATTGCCGATCCCGACGCCAATCCAAAAGCGATATTCGTATCCGGTTACACGACCGCCCCTTTGGCGGCGGATCTAGATTACGTTTTACAGGGAAAGGAAAACGAACTGCAGGCCGCCATTACGGCTTTAGGCAAACTGACGCCCGGTAAGATACATGTGTCCGTTGGAAAATCATCCAAATCACCATTGGCCGGACTCTCAGGTATCGAATTACACAAAGTTTCGGGTCCGCATCCCGCGGGTCTGGTAGGTACACAGATAAATAAAATTGATCCCATAAATAAGGGAGAAACCGTTTGGACGGTCTCTCCACAAGATTTGGTGATTATTGGCGAAATGTTGCTGACCGGTAAATATAATCCCCAGCGTACCATTGCCTTGGTCGGTTCTTCGGTTAAAAAACCGCAATATTACACGACCAAGATCGGCACGGAGATATCGACCTTCTTGTACGCCAGCGGTGTAAAAGAAGAGCGATTTAGGGTCATTAACGGTGATGTGCTCACAGGTCTGAAATCACGGCAAGACGCTTATTTGGGGCATTACAACAATATGGTGACCTGTATTCCGGAAGGGGATGATTACGAGTTCTTTGGATGGAACAAACCTATTTTCAATAAAATATCGGCAACCCGCGCGTTGACCTTTTCGTGGTTGCAGCCCAATAAAAAATATGATCTTGATACGAATACCAACGGAGAACATAGGGCGTTCGTTGTTACCGGGATGTATGAAAAGGTTTTTCCGATGGATATATTCCCCATGCAGCTGTTAAAGGCCTGTATGGTAAACGATCTTGACCAGATGGAACAATTGGGACTCTATGAGGTGGCCCCGGAGGATTTTTCGCTTACGGAGTTCGTATGTGTTTCAAAACAGCCTCACCAACAGATAATTCGGGAAGGATTAGATTATCTTCAAAAAGAAATAGGATAAAAGATGAGTGATAAAAGACTGACTTTCAAGAAAAGGCTGCACATTATAAAGCATCATTACCGCGGCAAAAAAATGGCGCCGGCCTTTAATGCGCTGCACACGTTTCTGTTCACGCCCGACGAAACCACCCATTCGGGATCTCACGTTCGGGCGGCCGACGATCTAAAACGGACGATGAACACGGTTATAATGGCCTTGGTTCCGGTATTGCTGTTCTCCATGTTCAATGCCGGTTACCAGTATTATGCGGCCATCGATGCCGCTAACGGAGTAATCAGGGAAGTTTCCGTATTCGGTAATTTTTTGACTTGGGACAACTTTTGGATAGGTATCATCAAAGTACTGCCGTTAGTGGTGGTTTCTTATGGTGTTGGCCTTTTGGTAGAGTTTATCTTTGCCGTCATCAAAGGTCATGAGGTAGAAGAAGGTTATTTGGTAACCGGAATGTTGGTGCCCCTTATTGTGCCTATAGATACGCCCCTCTGGATGTTGGCCGTTTCCGTAGTATTCGGTGTGGTGATAGGAAAAGAGGTTTTCGGCGGTACGGGAATGAATATTTTGAACCCGGCACTTACCATTCGGGCATTTCTGTTCTTCGCCTACCCTACTTGGATGAGCGGTGACAAGGTTTGGGTACACGAGGCCGTTGAGCGCGCCGGTGGTCCCGATGCCATTTCAGGGGAAACGATTTTGGGCTATCTGGCACAGAATAACGCTAGTGAATACACGTATTCTTTATCGGATATGTTCTTTGGCTTTATTCCAGGTTCGGTGGGTGAGACGTCGACCTTTTTGATTTTGATAGGCGGTCTTTTCTTGATATTCAGTAAAATCGCCAGTTGGCGGATTATGCTAAGTGCCGTCATCGGTGCCTTGGTTATGGGCTTGATGTTCAATGGGGTGGTTGATCAAGGATGGATCGGTGATACCAGTAAATTCTATGGTCTGATGAGCTTCCCCTTCTGGCAGCATCTCATCGTAGGCGGCCTTGCCTTCGGTATCGTCTATATGGCGACCGATCCGGTGACCGGTGCGCAGACGAATCGAGGTAAGTGGTTCTATGGCTTCTTTATCGGATTTTTGTCCGTAATGATCCGGGTATTCAACCCCGCGTATCCCGAAGGTGTCTTTTTGGCCATCCTGTTAATGAACGTCTTTGCACCTACCATCGATCACTATGTCATCCGTGGAAATATAAAACGAAGATTAAAACGATTGAAGAACGCCACCGTCCTGCCTAAGGATTCTGAGGGCGAAGAAAAAGAACTTCAAGTAGAAACTGCATAAATTATGGCAATCAATACAGATAAGAACATTTATACCGTAATCTTTGCGGCCGTTATGGTCGTAGTTGTCGGTTCATTGTTGGCGTTTATGGCCTCAGGCCTGAGTAGCCGGATTAAGGAGAACGAACGCTTTGAGAAGCAACAGAACATTTTGTACGCCATGGGTGTCAACGACAACGTTGAAGACGGTGGCGTTAGTTTTGTGGGTACTGATGTGGTAGAGAATGAGTTTTCAAAGTACATCAAAAAACAGTTGGTTATCAAGGGGGATAGTATTATCGACGATAACGAGGCCTATCTGATCGACATGAAAAGACAATTGGCGCTTATTAACAAGGGGGAAACTCCAGAACTTCCGCTATTTATCGGGGAAAAGGATGGTGAGGAATACCATATCATTCCCATGTACGGCAAAGGACTATGGGATGCCATTTGGGGCTTCGTAGCCTTGGATAAGGACATGGTTGTACAAGGCGTGTTTTTCGACCATAAGGGAGAAACTCCCGGGCTGGGCGCGAATATCAACCAGCGGTATTTTATGGATGATTTTACTGGCGAGAGCATCTTGCAAGACACCCGATATGCGGGTATCGATGTCGCCAAGGGTAACAACGACCCCTTGAACGAGCGCAAGGATGATAACAAAGTAGACGCCTTGGCCGGTGCCACGATTACGGGCGATGGCGTATCGGCGATGATCAAGCAAAGCGTAAATCTTTACAAAGATTATTTGAACAAAGTAAGAGAAAATTGATATGGCACTGTTGACAAAAAAAGATACAAACCTGATTTTAGATCCGTTAACGGACAACAATCCGATTACCATTCAGGTACTGGGTATCTGTTCGGCCTTGGCGATTACGGCGGAGTTAAAGGCTTCTGTAGTAATGGCGATAGCCGTATTATTTGTGATGGGCCTTGGTAACGTGGTCATTTCCTTAATGCGAAATATCATTCCTGCCAAAATCAAGATTATCGTTCAGTTAATCGTGGTCGCTACCTTAGTAATCGTAGTCGATCAGATACTCAAAGCTTTTGCCTATGAGTTGAGCAAAACCTTATCTGTATTCGTCGGTTTGATCATTACCAATTGTATCATCATGGGGCGTTTTGAAGCTTTTGCCTTGGCCAATGGTCCTTGGCGATCCTTTCTGGATGGCATCGGAAATGCTTTAGGATACGCGGTCATCTTGGTCATCGTCGGTTTTATCCGCGAGCTTTTGGGTTCTGGAACTTTGTTCGGCTATGCCGTGTTAGGAGATCCTATTGCAAAGACCGGACTTTATGCAACAGGCTATGAGAATAATGGATTTATGATCATTCCACCAGCGGCCTTGATTGTGGTGGGCATTATCATCTGGGTGCAGCGTACGCGAAATCCCGCGCTGGTCGAAGAGAATTAATGGAAGATTGGATTAAAAGAAGATTGGATTAAAACAATATTATGTTAGAACATATAGAATTATTTTTCAGGTCTATTTTTATAGACAATATGGTATTCGCCGTATTCTTAGGTATGTGTTCCTATCTGGCAGTTTCCAAGAAAGTGGCCACAGCAGTAGGTCTAGGGGCGGCCGTTATCTTCGTTTTGGGCGTTACCGTGCCCCTGAATTGGTTGTTAGACCAGTATCTGTTGCGCGACGGTGCTTTGGCTTGGTTGGGTCCGGAATTTGCGGATTACAATTTGAGCTTTCTATCCTTCATCATGTTCATTGCCACAATCGCTACTATGGTACAACTGGTCGAAATCGTGATAGAGAAATTTTCACCGGCACTTTACAACTCCCTAGGTATTTTCTTGCCCTTAATAGCAGTGAACTGTGCTATTTTAGGAGGTTCTCTTTTTATGCAATCCCGTGACATTCAAACGTTCGGCTTGGCGGTAAATTATGGAATAAGCTCAGGTATCGGTTGGTTTTTGGCCATTTTGACCATAGCCGCGATACGTGAAAAGATTCGCTATTCGAACGTACCGCCGCCTCTAAGAGGTCTGGGGATTACGTTTATCATCACAGGACTTATGGGAATCGGTTTTCAGAGTTTTGGGGGAATGTTGACAGGTGGCGATGAAGCAGCACCCACTGAGGAGATTACTGCCGAAATGCCAGCAAAGAGCCAAAACCAAGGGTCTACTGTTGAAACAAGGGAGAATGCTCCCATATCGTCGACAGACGACCGTAAAAACTTGACGCAAATCAATACTGAAAATGAGAAAATCGAGAAAGAACTTTCTAAAAATGAAAAGGAATTGTCTTACAACGATGCCCGGAAAAGGTAGGTTTTAAAAATCAGGGTAGAACGAAATAAAGAATTTAAATATGCTATTAGCTACAAGCACAGGTGGAACTATATTGATTACCGTAGTCGCCTTTTTGATACTTTTGATGGTTATGGTCGCCTTGTTATTATTCACCAAGGAAAAGCTAGCACCTTCGGGACCCGTTACCCTTACAATCAATGGGGAGAAAAAGATGGAGGTGGAATCCGGCAGCTCGTTATTGACCACCCTCGGTAACAAAAAAGTGTTTTTACCTTCCGCCTGTGGTGGCGGGGGTACCTGTATTCAATGTGAGTGCCACATACTTTCCGGAGGTGGGGAAGCCCTCCCCACCGAAACGCCACATTTTTCAAAAAGGGAATTGAGCGAAGGTGCCCGCTTGGCCTGTCAGGTCAAAGTGAAACAGGACATGGAAATCACGATACCCGAAGAGGTTTTCGGTATCAAAAAATGGCCGGCCAAAGTAGTCCGTAACTATAATGTGGCATCGTTTATCAAAGAGTTCGTGGTTGAAATTCAGGAGGATATGGGCTACAAGGCCGGGGGCTACATACAGATCGAAATCCCCCCTTGTGAAGTAAAGTTCGAAGATATCGATATTACCGCGCACCCCGAGGAGCACGAAAAACCGGATAAATTCCAGGAAGAATGGGACAAGTTCAACCTATGGTCCCTGAAAATGAAAAATACGGAAACGGTAGAAAGGGCATACTCCATGGCTTCCTTTCCCGCCGAGGGCAAGGAGATTATGTTGAACGTGCGAATCGCGACCCCACCTTGGGACCGCTCAAAGAACGGATGGATGACCGTC
>JAGXIC010000166.1 GCA_024635875.1 Pricia sp. | reverse complement strand
CCCTTACGGGATGAAATTTGGAACGATATCCAAGAAAAGGCATGGAACGAGAAAGTGGGAGCGTATACGCAATCGTACGGTAGTAAACATCTGGACGCCTCCGTATTGTTGATGGAATCTTACGGCTGTGTAGATGCCAGTGATGAACGTTTTATAAGTACCGTAAATGCCATCGGAAAGGAACTGAGCAATGACGGTTTGTTGTACCGTTACAAAAATAAGGATGATTTCGGACTACCCTCCTCATCGTTTACCGTATGTACTTTTTGGTATATCAACAGCCTTTTTAAAATCGGGGAAGCCGAGGAAGCGGAAGCGCATTTTGAAAAGTTATTAGGTTACAGTAACCATTTAGGTCTTTTTAGTGAGGATCTTGATTTTAAGACCAAAAGGTTACTTGGAAACTTTCCACAGGCATACTCGCACCTCGCCCTAATCGAATGTGCCATCAACTTTTCGAAGAAGCATAGTGAAGAGAAGATTTTGGAGTCCATGCGGGAGTGAGGATAAAGTCGCAGCGGGCCGTTTTCAGTAGGCAGTAAAACCAAATCAAAAAAAACCGCTTCGGAAATGAAGCGGTTTTAACTTACAATAAAAAAAGACAATTTGAGGTAGTCAAGTCTTAAATCAATCGAACGTATAGCCGTTATCCGCCGAAATTCGGTCCGCGATTTGGGTTCGTAAGGCTATTATATTCGGATTGTTGGTATATTTCGTAAACCGTTTAAGTCCCATTAACATCATACGCTGCTCGTCACCTTCGGAAAACGAAATAATGGCTTCCTTACCTTTTGTAATTATGGTTTCTGTAGCCTCGTACAGATATAGTCTGGACATGGCAATCTGGGTTGCCTGAGCTTCTTCTCCGTAGCGTTTGGCGTTTTTCTCCGTTCTGAGCAGGGTGCTTTCGGCCATATAGACCTCGATAAGAATATCTGAGGCGGCCAACATGAGCTGTTGGTGCTCCTCCAATTCGGGTCCGAATTTCTGCACCGCGCTTCCGGCGACCATAAGAAATACTTTCTTTAACCTTGCCAATACATCTTTTTCCTCAGCAAAGAGTTCTGAATAATCGGGAGTATCAAAAGAGGGGATTCCCATCAATTCTTCACCGACTGCAGTGGCAGGGCCTAACAGGTCAACATGACCTTTCAAGGCTTTTTTGACGAGCATGCCCACGGCCAACATCCGGTTGATTTCGTTGGTGCCTTCGTAGATACGGGCGATACGGGCATCGCGCCACGCTTTTTCCATTGGGGCATCTGCGCTGAAGCCCATTCCCCCGAAAATCTGAATGCCCTCGTCGGTGGTAGTTTGGGCATCCTCCGAAACAGCTACTTTTAAAATGGAGCATTCAATGGCGTATTCCTCTACACCTTTCAGCTCCGCTTCTTGATGGGAATTACCTTCGGATTCCCGAATTGCAATACGGTCTTCAATATTCTTTGCGGCCCGATAACTTGCGGATTCACCGGCATAGGCATTGGTAGCCATTTTGGCCAATTTGGACTTGATGGCACCAAAGTTGACAATCGGAGTCTTGAATTGAATCCGCTCATTGGCGTATTTGGCCGCTTCGTCAATGACTTTGCGCTGCGCTTCCAAACAGGCAGCCGCCAATTTGATACGACCAATGTTCAGGGCATTCATGGCAATCTTAAAGCCATTGCCGCGTTCGGAAAGCATATTTTCTATAGGTACTTTGGTCTCATTAAAGAAAACTTGGCGGGTAGAGGAGGAGTGGATGCCGAGCTTCTTTTCCTCGGGATTCATTGAGATTCCATTTTCGGGATCATTCTCAACGATAAATCCGGTAACATATTTATCATCTCCTATTCTGGCAAATACGATGAAAAGGTTACAGAAACCCGCATTCGAAATCCACATTTTTTGTCCTGTTAGGGAATACTGCTTTCCATCTTCGGATAGTACTGCCTTTGTTTTGCCCGAATTGGCATCAGACCCAGCACCAGGTTCCGTAAGGCAATACGCTCCGAACCATTCGCCGGATGCCAATTTCGGAACGTATTTTTGCTTTTGTTCTTCAGTGCCGTATAACGTAATCGGCATGGTACCGATACCCGTATGAGCACCAAAGGCAGTACTAAAAGAGCCCGTAGCCCCAGAAATATAATCGCAGACCAACATGGTAGATACAAAGCCCATACCCATACCGCCATATGCCTCGGGTACGGCGACACTCAATAATCCGAGTTCGCCCGCTTTTCGCATACACTCCTCGGTGTAGGCGTAATCTTTTTGTTCAAAACGTTCCCAATGTGCCCAGAGTTCGCGATCCACGAACTCGTTGGTACTGTCGCGCATCATACGCTGCTCTTCGTTTAGGTCCTCTAGAGTGAAGACGTCTTCGCAGTTGGTTTCCTTTACAAGAAACTGTCCTCCGCGTAGTAAAGTGTTTTTTTGTATTGTTTCTGTACTCATGCTTATTAGTATTACGTAATTAATTCAAAAATTCATAGATACCGGCGGCGCCCTGTCCAGTACCCACGCACATCGTTACCAGGCCATATTTACCTTGCATGTTGCGCTTTCGCATTTCGTCGAAGAGTTGTACTGAAAGTTTTGCACCGGTACAGCCTAATGGGTGGCCCAAGGCTATGGCACCACCGTTGACGTTGACAATGTCGTTATCTAGACCGAGCTCACGGATTACAGCGATGGATTGGGAAGCAAAAGCTTCGTTCAGCTCTATGAGCTCAATATCCGCTTGCTTTAATCCCGCTTGTTTTAAGGCTTTGGGGACGGCGGCGACGGGGCCGATGCCCATAATCCGCGGGGGTACACCAGCGGCTGCGTAATTGACCAATCTTGCGATGGGTTCGAGGTTCAATTCCTTGACCATATCCTCGCTCATCACCATAACGAAAGCAGCACCATCGCTCATTTGGGAAGAATTTCCTGCGGTAACACTACCATTTGCTGCAAACACCGGGCGAAGTTTATTTAAAACTTCTACGGAAGTTCCTTTCCTGGGGCCTTCATCCTTGGTGACCGTATATTTCTTTGTTGCCCGTTTACCTTTCTCGTCTATATAGGTCTGCTCGACTTCAATCGGAACTATCTGGTCTTGGAAACGATCTTCGGCTTGGGCTTTTAAGGCTTTCACGTGGGAGTTATAGGCAAACTCATCCTGATGCTCACGCGAAACCTTGAATTCGTTGGCTACCGCTTCGGCCGTATTGCCCATACCCCAGTAATAGTCCTCATGGCCTGATTTGGCCAAATCGTAATTCAGTTCCGTTTTGTAGCCTGTCATGGGCACGGAACTCATGCTTTCGGCACCTCCCGCAATGATACAGTCTCCCATTCCCGCCTGTATTTTTGCTGTTGCGATACCAATGGTCTCAATGCCCGATGAGCAGAAACGGTTGACCGTAACTCCTGGAACGTCTACAATGTCCAAGCCCATTAACGAAATCAATCGGGCCATGTTCAAGCCTTGGCTTCCTTCTGGCATTGCGTTTCCTACGATAACGTCGTCAATCCGTTTTTTATCGAAATCGGGTAGGGCCTTCATCATATACTCGATGGTCTCGGCGGCGAGTTCATCAGTGCGTTTGAAGCGGAACACGCCTTTTGGGGCTTTTCCCACGGCTGTTCGATATCCTTTTACTATATATGCAGTTTTCATGTATTCTAATTTCTTAAAGGTTTACCCGTTTTAAGCATATGCTGAATTCGTTCCAGTGTTTTCTTCTCGGTACATAGCGACAAAAATGCCTCACGTTCCAAGTCCAAAAGGTATTGTTCTGAAACTCTTGTGGGTTCTGACAAATCGCCCCCGGCCATTACATACGCTAGCTTATCGGCAATTTTACGGTCGTGCTCGCTGATATATTTACTGGCTTCCATGGAATCAGTGCCTACCAAGAACAAGCCCAAAGCTTGTTTGCCCAGCACTTTGATATCCGTTCTTTTTACCGGCTGGGTGTACCCTGCTTCCGCTATCAATTTGGCATGGGCCTTTGCCGTCGCGATTTGGAGGTCTTTATTGACTACGACGATATCTTTGCCTTTTTGTAAAAAGCCTAGATCGAAGGCCTCGTAAGCTGAAGTCGATACCTTCGCCATGCCGATGGTCAAGAAATATTCCTGTAGGATGTTCAGTTCGACATCGCCCTTTCTAAAAGTATCCTGCGCGCGTACGGCCATTTCTTTGGAACCGCCACCGCCGGGAATCACTCCGACACCGAATTCTACCAAGCCGATATAGGTTTCCGCGGCAGCTACCACCTTATCGGCATGAAGGGATAGTTCACAACCGCCGCCCAAAGTCATATCGTGCGGAGCGGATACTGTGGGAATGGAAGAATAGCGCATCCGCATCATCGTGTCCTGAAACATTTTTTTGGCCATGTTCAGCTCATCGTATTCCTGCTCGACGGCCATCATAAAAATCATCCCGATATTGGCCCCCACGGAAAAATTGGTACCCTGGTTGCCGACGACAAGTCCCTGAAAATCTTTTTCGGCCTTGTCGATGGCAGTGTTCAAGCCGGACAAAACATCCCCACCAATGGTATTCATTTTGGACCGGAATTCCACATTCAAGATCCCATCACCCAAATCTTCAACGACAACTCCCTTATTCTTAAACACCTCCTTGGATTTTCGAATGTTGTCCAAAATGATAAAAGCGTCCTGTCCGGGAATCTTTTTCATCGATTTGGAAGGAATATCATAGAAATAAGTGGCTCCATCGGTAACCGAATAAAAGGAATCGCTGCCGGAAGCTTTTAGTTCGCTTATCCAAGTCGCTGCCTCCAGGCCTTCCGCTTTAATAAGTTCCAATCCCTTATCAAGGCCTATGGCATCCCATATTTGAAAAGGCCCATGGCCCCAACCGAAACCCGCTCTCATAGCCTCGTCGATTTTGTAAAGCTCGTCGGTGATTTCCGGAATACGGTTGGAAGAATAGGCGAACAAAGCCCCAAAATTCCTACGATAGAATTTACCTGCTTTCTCGGTATCGTCCACCAGTACCTTAAAACGGTCTAGCACATTATCGATGGTCTTGGTCTTTTCCAGCACGGAGAACTTGGTGCTTTTCTTGGGGCGATAGTCCATCGAACCAAGATCGAGTCCGAGTATTTCGCTGTTACCCTCTTTATCCTTTACTTTTTTGTAGAAACCTTGATCTGTTTTGCTGCCGTACCATTTGTTTTCCATCATGGTTTCGATAAAACCGGGCAGTTTGAAGACGTCCCTACGTTCGTCATCCGGGCAGTTTTCATAGACACCGTTCGCTACATGTACTAAGGTATCCAGACCTACCACGTCCACTGTTCTAAACGTGGCCGATTTTGGCCGACCAATGACCGGCCCCGTTAATTTATCGACCTCTTCGACGGTCATGTCCATATCCTTTACCGTATGAAAAAGACTTTGTATGCTGAAGGTACCGATCCGGTTGCCGATAAACGCGGGGGTATCCTTGGCAATAACGGAGGTCTTTCCGAGGAATTTCTCACCATATCCGTTCAAGAAATCCAGAACCTCGGGTAAGGTTTTGGGACCGGGAATGATTTCGAACAGGTCTAGGTAACGAACGGGATTGAAAAAGTGGGTGCCACAGAAATGTTTCTGAAAATCATCGCTTCGCCCTTCGGACATAAAGTGGATGGGAATACCTGAGGTGTTCGAGGTAATCAATGTTCCCGGCGTTCTATGTTTTTCGAGTTTTTCGAAAACTTGTTTTTTAATATCCAATCGCTCAACGACCACCTCGATGATCCAATCAACTTTGGACACTTTAGCGATATCATCCTCCATATTTCCGGTAGTAATCCGACTGGCAAAATCTTGGTGATAGATAGGGGAAGGTTTTGATTTAAGGGAGGCCGCCAAAGAATCATTGACCAACCGATTACGGACTACCTTATCTTCTAGGGTCAATCCCTTTGCTTTTTCGGTATCGTTCAGCTCACGGGGCACGATATCAAGTAATAGGACATTGACGCCGATATTGACAAAATGGCAGGCAATTCCGCTACCCATGCTTCCCGATCCGATAACTGCTACGTTTTTGATATGTTTATTCACAATGTGCGATTATTGATGATTAATTAATGATTGTCATTTCACTGTATTCCCACAAAATATGTTCTTTTCCGAAACGAGTTGGGCGATAACTTCCATTACCTCAAAAAAACTGTCCAGCTTTTCCTGTGGAACGTTCGCTCTTATGGTCTCATTAAACTTGAGGACCACATCTTTGGAATCTTTTCTTTTTTCCAAACCAAAATCCGTCAAATAGATTAGGACGCCGCGACCGTCTTTAGGGTTTGGCCTGCGTTCGATAAGACCCAGTTCTTCCATACGCTTTAAAATACGAGAGAGACTTGTGGCTTCCATACCCATTTTGGGGCCCAAGGCTGTGGAAGGTGTTCCCGTTTTAGGATCAATACTTAGCAAGGTAAACCCAACTGCCATGGTCGAATCGAACTTTTTAGCCTCTTCATTGTACATGCGGGCAACCGATTGCCACGTCGCGCGTAGGGCATAGTCAATGGTAATTTCTTTCATTTAGGTTTCGTTGGAAATCAAATATACTAAAATATGTTATGCATGCATAATAAAAGAGGGCAATTTTTCTTATTCGTCAATGCTTGTGTGGAAGCTTAAGAAATCAAGGCCTAAATCGAAAAGCGTTTTCGCATGAATCGGCGTTGGAAGAAAAATAGCAGAAACATAATATCGGTTGGATTATATCCCGGACCTTGCAGGCAAGAGGTCACTGGTTCGATTCCGATATTTTCCACCAATGAATAAAGGCCTTCACACATGTGAAGGCTTTTTCTTTTTTCTTAATGTACGGTTTGTGCACACTATTTAAAACTTCATCTTTTTCATATTAATTTTAACAGTTTTTAATCTTATTTGAATTAAAACCACTTGATTTAGGTTTGTTTAGATTGCTAAACCTATCCCAATCGATGTCTCTCTTTCATCCAGGGTGCAGAATACGATTCACAGATACTCAAAAGAATATCCCAAGCCCTCCGACCTAAAGTTCCCTTCATGTCGATAGTGGCTATACCAACTATGAAATCGAGATAAAAAAACCTGACTTAATCGAGCTTAGACTTTAAAAGTTGTATGATACTATTTCTAGATATGGGCTTATCGTAAAACCCCTCTACCATTGAATGATGCTTTGCCCTATTTCGATCAAGTGAACTGGCAAAAGTGGAGAGAATAAAAACTTTTGTCCTATCGGCATTATCGCCGGTATTATGGTATCTATCAAGAAAAGCCCAACCGTCCAAATCAGGCATATCCAAATCCAGGAAAATAAAGTCCGGAAAGTCTTTCCCTACTTTAAGAAAATTGGATAATATGTCCAAACCTTCTTGGGCACCATCACAGACCAATACCTCGCAGTCAATATTAGACTGTTCTATAGTGTATCTTAACGCAAATTGGGAAACTATGTCGTCATCTATGATAAGTATGCTTTTCCTCAAAATAGGTTGAAATTAAAGATTAGAAAAGGGTGCAAAATTCACACTAGAATGTAATCTGGATAAATGAAAATTACAATTTACCAACGATTAAAACAAAGATACTCTAAGCATAATGAAAAAGTATTACTGGAATATTACGCTATCACTATGGAACAAAACGTTTTTTGCAAACTTATAATTTCTGTCCACTCTGGGCTAAAATTCAATATCTTTAAACTTTAAAAACGGCAAATAACTATACTGCTCTCCAATGAAATCGCCAGCATTTCCCACGAACGAAAAGAAAAGACAAGCCGCAGTTGAAAAATACCAGTTGCTCGATACTTTGCCGGAAGATCAATATGACGATATAACTTCGTTGATGTCCTATATTTGTGACGCTTCTATTTCATTGATAACGCTCTTGGATAAAGAAAGGAACTTCTTGAAGTCGCATCACGGCGTACCTTTTAATGAGTCGCCCAGGCAAATTTCTTTTTGTGGACATGCCATAGATTCCGAGGATCCGGTTACCATTATAGAAGACGCCAGAGTGGATACTCGCTTTTTTGACAATCCTTTGGTCACGGATCATAATGCTATATTCTAT
>JAGXIC010000165.1 GCA_024635875.1 Pricia sp. | reverse complement strand
TTTCGGCAGAGACCGATCATTTCTTTTCCCGTACCGCCCTGATGTACGTCTATATGGGCCATATGCGATGGACGGATATCGAACCCTATGAACATTGGTTCTGGGAGAAAAACCGTTTGGAATTAAAAAAAGCCTACGTCGAACGGATTGATACCGATACCAAAACCCTGTACTTTTCAGACGGGAATACCCTAAACTATGACAAACTGATCATCGCCACCGGATCCGTGACCAATACCTTTGGCTGGGAAGGCTTAGAACTGGATGGCGTTCAGGGACTGGTTTCCAAACAAGATCTCGATGCACTTGAAAAAAATGCCCCGAACAATGAAGTCTGTCCCAATGCCGTAATCGTTGGTGGTGGACTGATCGGCGTCGAAATGGCCGAAATGCTGCGTACCCGGGATATAGAGGTAACCATGCTGGTACGCGAAGATGCTTTTTGGACCAATGTGCTGCCCAACGGGGAAGCGGAAATGATTTCTCGCCACATCAAATCGCACGGCGTAGACCTTCGCCACAATACCAATCTCGACAAGATTTTGGGCGATGACAACGGAAAGGTACGTGCCCTATCGGTCAAGGAAACCGGGGAAGAAATCGCCTGTAAGGTCGTTGGCATCACTACGGGCGTCAAACCGAACATTCTCTTTTTGAAGGACAGCGGTATCGAAACCGACAAAGGCGTGCTGGTCAACCGCCGTTTGGAAACCAATATAAAGGATATTTACGCCATCGGCGATTGTGCCCAACAGCGCGAACCCATCGGCAATCGACCTCCCGTGGAAGCTGTTTGGTATACCGGTAGGATGATGGGCGAGGCCTTGGCGCAGACCATCTGCGGTAATGCGTTCGAATACAACCCCGGCCACTGGTTCAATAGTGCGAAGTTTTTCGATATTGAATACCAGACTTATGGATGGGTCTTTTCCGAGCAACGGAGAAAGGATTACGAGCAACATTTTCATTGGAAACACGAAGACGATACCAAATGCATTACCATCGCCTATCATAAAGACGACCAAAAATTTTTGGGCATCAATACGTTCGGTATCCGCTTGCGGCATGAATTAATGGACCGTTGGTTGAGCGAAGAGCGGAATATCCATTACGTAATGGAATATTTAAGGGATGCCAATTTTGACCCTGAATTTTACGATACCTATGAAGCCGAAATTGTACGTAAATTTAATTCCGAATTGGATACGAACATCAAACCTAAAAAGAGAAGTTGGAAACGGATATTTAGTTACTAAGAAAACAAAACATGAACGCTACAAACAAAAACATGTCCCTTACCGGCGAACCGCCAAAAGCCTTGGGTACCCAACAAAAGATGGCCACTTTTATCGGGCTTGCCGGTTTGGCGATACTGTTTATGGCGATGTTCAACATCGATTTCCCGAACAAGGCGATTTGGTTGACGGTCTCCTTGGTTTCCATCGCGGTAGGTACCATCTGGTTCGCGAAAGCTGCATACCTGGCCAAACACGAGGGCATCAAGAACGATGGGGTCTACTTTAAATCCATATCCTCTAAAGGGCTGTGGGGATGGGTCTTAGGTATCGTAATGACGCTTTTCTACGTTGCGCTATACTGGTTTCCCCAATATCTCGGCTTGGTTAAAGAAGGTGACAATCAAGGGGTCATCGCCTTGTTCGATCCATTGAGCAAACTGCTGAGCGGCAACCCCGCAAGCCAATGGTTTCTTTATGGTACACTTTACACCTTGGCCATTTTGGCCTTTGGCATCAAATTTATCTGGAAATACCGCCACAATCGCTATGAAATTCTTCGCACCATATCGGTCATGTTCTTTCAGTTGAGCTTTGCCTTTATCATTCCTGAAATATTGGTCCGGTTGAACCAGCCGTACTACGACCTTAAAAACGTATGGCCGCTGAACTACGACCTGTTTGCCGGCTATAAGATCAATGAGTTTTTGGGCGCTGGAAACGTCGGTCTTATTATGCTGATTTTCGGAGTGCTGTCCATCTTCGTCATCACCCCCATACTCACCTACAAATTCGGAAAACGTTGGTATTGTAGCTGGGTCTGCGGTTGCGGTGGACTTGCTGAAACCGCGGGTGACCCCTTCCGACATTTGAGCGATAAACGCCAATTCGCCTGGAAGGTGGAGCGTTGGGTGATTCATAGCGTTGTGGTGTTCGTCACCGTGATGACCACCGCCGTCGTGTTTTCGTATTTGAGGGGAAACGAATCGCAATCCATTTCAAAATGGAGCAATCTCGACGACAAAATGGTGGTCATCAGCGAAACGGAAGGGAAACCGATCGGGGAACGCATTTTGGCGGCACAGGAAGCCGGCGCGAAAAGTGTTATTTTCCTTCATGACGATACCGCTGGAAAACCACCGGTCATCGAAAAAACAGAAGGTATTTCCATCAATTTTGGCGTGGTTTCCGAAGCGGACAACCAAGCGGTGATCGAACGCATCAAAAACGGTGAGAATGCAGCCCTTACCGCAACCAATGGCAGCTCATTTGTTGTTGAGAAGGGAGCTGACATCAAACAATATGACAATTCCCTAATTTCAAAGGAGTTTTTTGTCTGGGGAGTGATCATCGTACTGACCCTGATATTTGCTTGGGCCATGCTTTTTCGACGTAATGAACTTGCCAAGGATGCCAAATATGGGGCCATCGGTTATTTTGTCGTGGTCATTGGAATTCTACTCTTTACCTATTTTAGCAGTCCCGGTAAACTCTTTTTCTTCGATGCCTATCAACTGAACAAGACGTATGGCTTTTTAATCGGGGCCGTATTCAGCGGGGTGATCGGGGTCGGCTTTTACCCTATTTTCGGCAATCGGGTCTGGTGCCGTTTCGGCTGTCCCCTGGCTGCTATTCTGGGCTTCCAGCAGCGGTTACTTTCTAAATTCCGGATTACTACGAACGGTGGACAATGCATCTCCTGCGGTAATTGCTCAACGTATTGCGAAATGGGTATCGACGTTCGTGCCTATGCACAGAAAGGTGAAAACATAGTACGGTCTAGTTGTGTGGGCTGTGGTATATGTTCGGCCGTATGTCCGCGGGGCGTCTTAAAACTCGAAAACGGGCCCTTGGACAAGCGTATCGATGGTAACGAAATTTTGTTGGGGAACGATGTGGATTTGATGGAATTGGTGAATAGGAAATGACGTAGCGTAAGCATCCATCCTATTTCTCGACAAAAGTTGGAAATGTATGCTTATCATGTTTCCGAAGCTGTTTTTTATGGTTACCCTATTCCTCTTCCTCGGAAATCCATCCGACGAAAACACGATGTACCATTGCGATTATTATCCCACCCGAAACCTAAAATCAGAAGGCTGGTTGAATAACGGTGCCAAGACGGCCTATTGGATATATTACTATCCCAACGGGAAACGATTTGAAGAAGGACATTACCAAAAAAATCGGCGCATTGACTATTGGAAATTTTTTACGGTTACCGGCAAACCATTACAGGAGGGGCGTTATGAAAATGGCGAAAAGACCGATTGGTGGCTATTCTACGACCGAACAGGAAAAATAAACCACAAGTGCCAAATGGAAAATGGCAAGAAGAACGGTTACTGCCTAAAATACAATAATGAAAAACTGGCATCCGCAGAAAAATATGCGAATGGGGAAAAGATTAAGGAGTGGTACAGTTTCAGTAGTTTTACAAAAGAAAACAACGTATCAGATCTTAGGTAATGACAACAGCATTTGCCATTGAACCCGACATTAGAGTCATTATCCCCGCTTTTAACGAAGCCGATTCTATAGCGAATGTAGTCAAGGAACTACCGCCTTCCGTTTCTCAGGTAATAGTTGTTAACAATAATTCTTCAGACCAAACATCGGAGAATGCCCAGTCGGCGGGAGCTACCGTATTGACGGAAGAAAGAAAGGGCTACGGTTATGCCTGTTTGAAGGGGATGGAGTACATAGCCCGGCAATCCAAAGCACCCGATATTGTCGTATTTATCGATGGAGACTATTCCGATTATCCGGAAGAACTCGACAAGGTCGTGGCGCCCATATTGAACGACGGCAAAGATTTTGTGATCGGCGCTCGGGTAAAACGTTTAAGGGAAGACGGCAGTATGACGCCCCAGCAGATTTTCGGTAATTGGTTGGCCACTTCGTTAATGAAATTGTTTTTTGGGGCTACGTTTACAGACCTTGGTCCGTTTAGAGCCATACAGTACAATAAGTTGTTAAGCCTTGACATGGAGGACAAAACCTACGGTTGGACCGTAGAAATGCAATTAAAGGCGATTAAGAAAAATCTGTCATACACCGAAGTACCAGTCCGTTACAAAAAAAGAATAGGCGTTTCAAAAGTGTCGGGTACGGTAAAAGGTAGTATCTTTGCGGGCATAAAAATATTAGGTTGGATTTTTAAATACAGCATAAAGTAATATGGGATTAATCATTTCTTATTTCATTCTCGCGATTTACAGCATAGCCTTGCTGCTGATATTCTTCTATAGTTTGGCTCAATTGAATCTCTTGATCAACTACTTAGGCTACAAACGAATAAACCAGACCGCGCCCAAATTCAACTTGCTCGACCCAAGGGAAATTCCATATGTTACCATTCAGCTTCCTGTTTATAATGAAGAGTATGTGATGCAACGTTTGCTGGAAAACATTGCCAAAATAGAATATCCTAAAAGCAAGCTCGAAATTCAGGTCTTGGACGACTCGACCGATGAATCCGTTGTAGATACCGCTAAATGGGTAAAAGACTTGCAGGAAACCGGTCTCGACATACAGCACATTCGACGTGAAAATCGACAAGGTTATAAAGCAGGGGCCTTAAAAGAAGGCCTAGAGACCGCCAAAGGAGAGTTCGTCGCCATTTTCGACGCTGATTTCCTGCCCGATAGCGATTGGTTGAAAAAAACCGTACTTTATTTTAAGGACCCCGAAATCGGCGTGGTACAGACCCGATGGGGACATATCAATAGAGATTATTCCACCTTGACCCGTATTCAGGCGTTTGCCCTTGATGCACATTTTACTTTAGAACAGGTTGGCCGAAACGCCAAAGGCCACTTTATCAACTTCAACGGCACCGCAGGTATCTGGCGCAAGGAATGTATTCTCGATGCCGGCAACTGGGAGGGTGATACCCTGACCGAAGATCTCGACCTCAGCTACCGCGCCCAATTAAAAAATTGGAAGTTCAAATATTTGGAGGATGTCGAGACACCCGCCGAACTTCCCGTGGTTATTAGTGCCGCCCGTTCGCAGCAGTTTCGGTGGAACAAAGGTGGGGCCGAGAACTTTCGAAAATCCGTTTGGAGCGTAGTTTCGGCCAAGAACATTTCATTTAAGACCAAATTTCATGGTGTCATGCATTTATTGAACAGCTCAATGTTTCTTTGCGTGTTCCTAGTGTCTTTGCTGAGTATTCCGGCTATGTATATCAAGGCGCTATATCCGCAGTTTGACATCGTGTTTTCATTGCTCAGTTTCTTTGTGCTGAGTACGATTATTTTGTTCGTCTGCTACTGGTTTACCTATAAAAGCATACAAGGTAGCAGTTTCGATAATTTCGTGGATTATATCAAGATTTTCTTCACCTTTTTCTCCGTCGCTTTAGGCTTTTCCTTACACAACTCCATCGCCGTACTCGAAGGCCATTGGGGCAAGCGCAGCGCATTTGTTCGTACCCCCAAGTTCAACCTCGACAATATTACGGATAGTTGGAAAGACAATAAATACCTCGCAACAAAACTATCTCCAAATATGATTTTGGAGGCCCTTTTGATGGTTTATTTCCTTTTTGGCATGTATAGCGCCATCCCGCTCAACGATTTCGGACTCTTTCCGTTTCATCTAATGCTCTTTATGGGTTTTGGTTTTGTATTTACCAAGTCGCTGACGGCGCGGGCATAGGTTTTCTTCTGTACAAATTCCGTAATTCTAAACATCGTTATTTTAGGCATGGAATCAAGGAACGCTATCTAAAAGTCATTCAACCTGATTTAAAATATGTCTAGAAGAATCACCCCAAAATGTCTTACCTCTCATCCCTCAGCATAACGCCCGAAAGAACATACCCCTTCCCTTTCAACATCCCTGCCGTTAAGTACGCCAAAAACATCGAGTTCAAATCGCCCGTTACCTTCATCATCGGCGATAACGGCACCGGAAAATCAACAGTATTGGAAACCTTGGCTTTCCGATTACAGCTACCACATATGGATGGCGCCGGTTACGGCAAAAAAGGCTTTGAGGCGGCAAAGGCGCTCTTGCCCTTCCTCGAACTGGAATGGGCTATCGAACGCAGCGTCGGGTTTTTTTTCAGGGCCGAGGATTTCGGGGATTTCCTGAACAGTGTTGACCGTAGTGATGCCCGATTGCACGGCCAGCTTGAAGATTTGCACGCCGAGGTGCCCGACCATATCATCCAACAAATGAAGGATAGCGCCAATTACCAACTCTTTCATGTCCGCAAAGATTACGGCCAAGATTTACAGGGATTTTCCCATGGAGAGGCTTACCTAAAAATCATGCAGGAAAAAATAACCAAAAGGGGCATTTTTCTTCTCGATGAACCGGAAGCCGCCTTATCGCCGACCAAACAATTATCACTAATCTATTTCATCCGCGACCATCTGCAATCGCAAATGTCGCAGTTTATCATCGCGACGCATTCCCCCATGCTAATGGCGTACCCGGGGGCGACCATTTACGAAGTTAACGACGATGGCATGAAAGAAGTAACCTTAGAGGAAACCGAACATTACTCCGTTACCAAATCATTCCTCAATAATCCTGAGGCGTATCTGAGGTTTTTGAGGTAGTTATGGGTCTGCTGACAATTTTAGGCACATTGAACCTCACAACTAATTGGATCCCGATTTAAAATAAATCGTAATTCCCTCAAAACCCCTAAATTCGTCCGACAGAAAGATCGGACCCTAATGCCCAACAAGCTCACCACATACTTAAAACTGCATAAAGTACCTATCGCACTGGTCTTGCTGAGTTTGATATTTTATTACACGTTTGCTTATCACCTGATCCGTACCGACTTCATAAAGTTGCTGACCCTATTCGCCGCGCTGTTCTTCCTTTGCTTGCGCATCATCCAGTTCGAAAAGTGGAACCTAAAATTCCTCTTGGTCATCGGTATCCTTTTTCGTTTGGTATTTCTGATGGCCGAGCCCAATCTTTCACAGGATTTTTATCGGTTTATTTGGGATGGCCATCTGGTCGCTAACTTCATCAATCCGTATTTGGAGGTGCCAGACATTCTTATAAAACAAAAAGATCTGATCATCCCCAACGCCCATGAACTGTACAACGGTATGGGCGAACTGAGTGCGAAGCATTACAGCAATTATCCGCCCTTCAATCAATTTATATTTGCCTTGGCCGCTCTGTTCGGTGGAAAAAGTATCATGGGTTCGGTACTTGTAATGCGCACTGTAATTATTTTGTCGGATATCGGGATGGTTTACTTCGGAAGGAAACTGCTCAAATACTTTAACCGCCCACAACACCTTATATTTTGGTATTTCCTAAATCCTCTGGTCGTCATAGAACTCACGGGAAACCTACATTTTGAAGGAGTCATGCTTTTCTTTTTCGTCTGGGCATTATACCTACTGTCGCAGAAAAAAACAATGCTGGCCGCGGTACCGTACGCCCTATCCATCGCTATAAAATTGGTGCCGCTCTTGTTCCTGCCGCTTTTACTGAAACATTTGGGCCTTAAAAAAAGCTTCGTTTTCTACCTATGGGTGGGTGCGATCTGCCTGGTATGCTTCCTTCCATTCCATTCGCCGGATTTCTTGGGCAACTATTCGCAAACAATCGGACTTTGGTTCTCCAATTTCGAGTTCAATGCGGGACTTTACAATGGTATCAAACAAATCGCCATCGCTTTCGATGCAAAACCTTGGGAGCTCATCAAAACCTACGGAAAAATTGTACCTATACTGACCGTTCTGGCGGTTTTGGGGTTCACATTTTTACGGCAAAACCAAAAACTGGCCGTACTGATAACCTCCATGCTATGGGTCTTGACGCTTTACTATTTGCTATCGGCCACGGTGCACCCCTGGTATATTATCTTCCTAGTTTTGCTCGGCGTTTTTACCGAATACCGTTTTGCGGTACTTTGGTCGGTGGTTGTGGTGTTGAGTTATTTTGCGTATTCCAATCCGGCCTTTACCGAAAACCTTTGGTTACTTGCTCTTGAATATATTGTTGTATTCGGATTTTTAGCTTACGAAATATTCAATCCAAAGCAGCAAAAACCGATTTTTCGTAAAAATTAGGATTCAATTGTTGTAGTTTCAACGTATTCTTGTACATTTGGAATCCAATGAAAGGACAAAATCACATAGCAAGCATGAACAGTATCCCTGCTCCTGTTCGTTCGTTTTCTCCCCGCCGTCGCCCGTAAGGGTACTATAACTTCTATGGAAATAGGTGAGTCCATTTCCGCACAGCTCCGAAAACCTTTTTATTTACCTTTAAATTATCATAGCAATGAAAATTGTAATTGCTAACGAAACCCATTTTAAATACGCCCACATCATTTGCGACACCATAGCCGATTCGGCCAAGGTACGTGGTACGGGCATAGCTAAGCGAACCCCCGAGTACATCCAAAAAAGATTACAGAACGGCAACGCGATAATCGCTTTGGACGGAGACACCTTCGCCGGCTTCTGTTATATCGAAGTTTGGGGACATGAGAAATTCGTCGCCAATTCTGGTTTGATCGTACACCCAGATTACCGAAACCAAGGTCTGGCCAAAAGGATAAAAAAACGCATTTTCGACCTCTCCCGTGAAAAATTTCCCAATGCCAAAATATTCGGAATTACCACTGGTCTTGCCGTCATGAAAATGAACTACGAACTGGGCTATAAACCGGTCACTTTTTCGGAATTAACGGATGATCCCGAATTTTGGAAAGGCTGCCAGACCTGTAAGAATTTCGATGTTCTGACCCGCACCGAACAAAAAATGTGCCTTTGTACGGGCATGCTGTACGATGCCAACGCCAAACCGAGAAGCCAGGCCAACAAAAAACCTAATAGTAAGACATTCGAGAGATTGAAGAGTATTAAAGAGACCCTTTTGCTTAGGAAAGACAAATCGAAATAGTTATGAGTTATGAGTTTTTGCTAGGAGCAGGGAAAACCCCGAAATGATCAAAAATAGTGATGTGACGAAGCAAACTTTCAAACATGCCGTTAAAGTCAACAGATTGCTTCCCTGCGCTCGCAATTATAGAAGATGGTAAACAGATTCCCGTCTTCACGGGAATGATAAAAATAGAATATGAAATTAGTACTAGCATACAGCGGCGGTCTTGACACCTCCTACTGCGCCAAATACTTATCCAAGGAAAAAGGGTTCGAAGTCCACGCTGTGAGTGTAAACACAGGTGGGTTTTCAAGAGAAGAAATCGCTACGATCGAAGAAAAGGCCTTGCAGCTGGGCGCGAGCTCGTACACCTCTATCGATGCCGTACAGACCTTTTACGACACCGTGGTCAAATACCTCATCTTCGGCAACGTGCTGAAAAACAACACCTATCCCCTTTCGGTAAGTGCGGAACGGATCGTACAGGCCATCGAAATCGTAACCTATGCCAAGAGTGTAGGTGCCAAATACATTGCGCACGGGAGTACCGGCGCGGGCAACGATCAGGTACGTTTCGACATGATCTTTCAGATTATCGCTCCCGAAATCGAAATCATCACCCCGATACGTGACAACACGCTTTCTCGGGAAGCTGAAATCGAATACCTAAAACAGAACGGTGTCGATTATTCTTGGGAAAATGCCAAATATTCCATCAATCGCGGACTTTGGGGCACATCGGTAGGCGGCGAGGAAACCTTGACCTCGCAAAAGCCGCTGCCCGATTCCGCGTATCCAAGTCAGTTGCAGAAAAAAGACCCCTCCGAAGTAATACTGACCTTTGACAAGGGAGAGCTGGTCGCCATTGACAGACAAAAAGGGTCTCCCGTAGCGAATATAATAAAGTTAGAGGCCCTAGCCTCAAAATATGCCATCGGGCGCGATATTCATGTGGGCGATACCATTATCGGCATCAAAGGTCGGGTAGGATTTGAGGCACCGGCATCCTTGATTATTATAAAGGCACATCATTTGTTGGAAAAGCATACGCTTAGCAAATGGCAGCAATTCCAAAAGGAACAATTGGGAAATTTCTATGGGATGTTGCTCCACGAGGGCAATTATCTCGATGAAGTAATGCGGAACATCGAGGTCTTTTTGACCGATACGCAAAGAAACGTTTCCGGCGATGTTTTTGTAACGCTCCACCCCTATCGCTTCGAACTCAACGGAATATCATCGGAAAATGACTTGATGAACGCTTCGTTCGGCAGCTATGGCGAAATCAATAAGGGCTGGTCGGCCGATGACGCCAAAGGCTTTATTAAGATTTTGTCGAATTCGGGGAAGATTTATAACCATGTGAACAAGAATTGATAACCCCATGTCAGGTCGAGCGCAGTCGAGACCTCATTATACCAGATACCCGCATTCATGGGAATGACAAATAAAGTTAGTATTAATGATCAAAGCAGGCATAATAGGCGGTTCAGGATACACGGGCGGGGAATTGATCCGAATTCTCCTGCATCATCCCGAAGCGGAAATCGATTTTGTATATAGCACGACGCGAGCCGGGAAGAAGGTGGTAACGGCGCATCCGGATCTGTTAGGGTCGACGGAAATGGAATTTTCGGGAGGAAACAATCCTGATGTGGATGTCGTATTCCTGTGCTTGGGACATGGCAACTCCTCTAAGTTTCTGAAGGAAAACCATTTTTCGGAAGACACCAAAATCATCGATCTCAGTAACGATTTCCGATTGCAAAAGGATGCCGTTTTCGAGGGAATGAAATTTGTATATGGCCTGCCAGAACTTAAAAAATCGGATATCCAAAAAGCGGATTACATAGCCAATCCGGGCTGTTTTGCCACAACTATACAATTGGGGCTGCTACCGCTGGCCAAAGCGGGACTTCTGGATAACGACGTGCACATCAATGCAGTGACCGGAAGTACCGGTGCCGGCGTAAGTCCGTCGGCGACTTCGCATTTCAGCTGGCGGAACAATAATATAAGCTGGTACAAGCCGTTTACCCACCAACATTTGGGGGAAATCAATGAGAGTTTGAAATCGCTGCAATCCGACTCGGGAGAATTGTTTTTCCTGCCCAACCGCGGGAATTTCACAAGAGGGATTTTGGCCACCGCCTATACGAAATTTGAAGGAAGCGAAGAAGAAGCCCTCGGATTGTACAAAGGTTTTTATAGCGATGCGGTTTTCACCCATATATCCGAAGAACCCATTCATCTGAAACAAGTGGTGAATACGAACAACTGTCATATCCATTTGCATAAACATGGGGATATTTTATTGATAACTTCGGCCGCCGATAATTTACTGAAAGGAGCATCCGGGCAAGCGGTTCAAAATATGAACTTGATGTTCGGATTTGAGGAAAGTGAAGGTTTAAAGTTGAAGGCAGGGGTGTTTTAGAACCAAATGTTTAAAGCAAGACGTTATTGCGAGGAGTAGACTAAAAAGACGATTTTTAGCAAAAAGCTAAAGCGACGAAGCAATCTGTTGAATTTTTAGATAGGTTCGACCGATTGCTTCGCTGCGCTTGCAATGACGACTGAACAAAAGCTTTCTGCCAAAGGGCGGAAATGAGGAAAACAAACAGATTCCTGCCTTCGCAGGAATGACAAATAAAAAAAACTCATGAAAATAGCCATTATCGGTGCCGGAAATCTCGGCCTGTCAATCGCCAAAGGCATCTTGAATTCCAACGGCGCGACGACCATGTATCTGACCAAGCGGAACCTGTCTGAAATTCAGGATTTTGAAAGGTACGGTATTGTAACGGTGACTTCCGACAATCGCAAGGCGGTTCAAAATTCCGACATCTTGATTTTGGCGGTGCAGCCCAGTCAATTGGAATCCGTTTTAGCGGATATTAAAGAGCTTCTGACTGAAAAGCACGTGGTTATTTCGACGATAACGGGTTTCAGCATCGCCAAGATGGAGGCAATCATCGGAGCGGAGCACCATATCATCCGTAGTATGCCAAATACGGCGATTTCGGTAGGTCAATCGATGACCTGTATCTGTAGCAACGAAAAGGGCAAGAAAAAAATAGAACTGGCAAAGGCCATTTTTAATAGGATGGGCCACTCGATGGAAATTCCCGAACCCCAGATGCAGGCCGCGACGGTTATCTGTGCTAGCGGTATCGCCTTTTGGATGCGCCTTATTCGCGCCACCACCCAAGGCGCCATTCAGTTAGGATTCGATGCCAAGGAAGCGCAAGAACTTGCCATGCACACCTGTAACGGCGCGGCGAGCCTATTGATTGCCTCCGGAAGCCATCCCGAAGCGGAAATCGACAAGGTGACCACCCCAAAAGGATGCACGATACAAGGCCTCAACGAAATGGAGCATCAGGGACTGAGTTCATCTTTGATTCAGGGAATTGCGGCATCCTACGAGAAAATTAGCCGCATTCAGGAAGGGCAGTTGTGAAAAATGCTATGCGCTTAACGCTTTACGCCACGCGCTAAATAAAAAATACAAATTGCGTAAAGCGCTTAGCGCCCAGCGTAAAGCCAAAAACGATATGAAATTATTCGATGTTTACCCATTATACGATGTAACCCCTGTCTCCGCCAACGGCATCATCGTAACCGACGACAAAGGCCAAGAATACCTCGATTTCTACGGTGGACATGCCGTGATTTCCATCGGACATTCCCACCCGCATTATGTGAAGCGACTGAAAGACCAGTTAGACAAAATCGGGTTTTACAGTAATTCAATCAAAAATCCCTTACAAGAGGAGTTGGCCGACAAATTGGGGCGACTGTCCAGTTGTGAAGACTACAGCCTTTTTCTGTGTAGTTCCGGGGCAGAGGCCAATGAGAATGCCTTAAAGATGGCTTCTTTTCATACCGGTAAGGCCCGTGTAATCGCTTTTAACAATAGTTTTCATGGGCGCACGTCAGCTGCGGTGGCGGCAACGGACAATCCGAAGATAAACGCACCTATAAATCAGCAGCAAAAAGTTACTTTTTTACCGTTCAATGATGCCGATTCCTTAAAAAAAGAAATCGAAAAGGGCGATGTTTGCGCGGTCATTTTAGAAGCCGTGCAAGGTGTAGGCGGACTCGACCAACCCTCCACAGCATTTTATCAACTCATTGAGAAACAGTGTAAAAAGCACAAGGTTATATTGATTGCAGACGAGGTACAGTCCGGTTTCGGACGTACCGGGAAGTTTTTCGGGTTCCAACATCATGGTATCACTCCCGATATTGTTTCAATTGCCAAGGGTATGGGCAACGGATTTCCCGTCGGTGGCATATTGATCCACGAAGACATCAAGGCGTCTTACGGATTGTTGGGCACCACGTTCGGCGGCAACCACTTGGCCTGCGCTGCAACCTTGGCCGTATTGGAAGTTTTGGAAAGTGAACGCCTGATAGAAAACGCCAAACGTCTGGAAGGCTATTTTAGGGGATTGGCCGCTGAAATCCCACAAATTAAAAGAGTAAAGGGCAGGGGACTCATGATAGGTCTGGAGTTCGGTTTCGAGGTCGCCGACCTAAGAAAACGACTCATACATAACCAACATCTTTTTACCGGTGGTGCCAAAGACAAGCACGTTCTTCGTGTGCTGCCGGCCTTAAATATTACGGAGAGGGATTTAGATAGGTTTTTTAACGCATTAAAAGCGGAGTTGAAAGAAATGGCTTAATGACCAGGTCATTATGAAAATATACGATGGTGATATTCGAAGTGAGTGAACCATCGATTAAGTGAAACAGATTCCCGCCAAAGCCTGTGCCGAGCCTTTCGACTCCGCTCAGGATAAACTCAGTCCAAGTCCGGGAATGAAAAAAAAATAATATTGAAACGTCGCATCCTTATAAAAATAGGTTCCAACACCCTCACCAAGGAAACCGACCAGATTTCCCGAGGTAAAATAGAGGATATGGGTCGACAGATTGCCTTGTTAAAAGACGATTATGAGTTTATCGTTGTCAGCTCCGGGGCCATTGCCGCGGCCAAACAGTTCGTAAAATTAGAACACAATGGAGAAGAAATCAACGTAAAGCAGGCTTTGGCCGCCATCGGGCAGCCCCATTTGATGCGGATGTTTCAAGAGAGTTTTCGGGAATTGGGACTTTTTGCGGCGCAATGCCTTTTGTCGTATTCCGATTTTGAAAATCCAAAGTCCAAAGCGAACATCAAGAATACGATAGACGTTCTGGTATCCAACAATTTCATCCCCATCATCAACGAAAATGATACGGTGGCAGCCGACGAGATACAGTTCGGGGATAACGATAAACTGGCCGCCTTGACCGCATCCCTTTTGCATGCCGACCTATTGATTATCGCTACGAATACCGATGGTATTTATACCAAAGCTTCCCTGAAGGATATCCATCCTAAAACAATACCTATCATTTCGGACATAGATGCGTTGGCCAAGGAAGTCGGTGACGAAAAGTCTTCTCATGGCACAGGGGGCATGCAATCAAAAATCGAGGCTGCTACGATAGCACAGCAAGCCCAAATAGAAACTTGGATCGTAAACGGATTGAAGGACAATTTCATAATCGATGCCCTTGAAAATAGAAGTCGACATACGAGAATTGGGAAGAAATGACCGATGACCGATGACGTTAAAAATTGAAAAAATAGTAACCCCATTCACATGAAAAATTTTCTTTCCGTAAAACACATAAACGATTTGCCTGGTTGGGTCGAGGAAGCCAAGAAGCTAAAACAAAATCCCATGGCCCATAAAAAGTTGGGGGCAGAAAAGACGCTCTGTCTTCTCTTCTTCAATAACAGCCTGCGTACCCGCCTCAGCACACAAAAAGCGGGCCTGAATCTGGGCATGGAAGTCATGGTCATGAACTTCGGCAACGAGGGCTGGGCCTTGGCATATGGTGATGGCACCATCATGAATCAAGGTACATCGGAACATATCAAAGAAGCGGCCCAAGTCGTTTCACAGTACTGCGATATCGTAGCCATCCGCGCTTTTGCGGGATTGAAGGATAAAGATAAAGACGAAGCCGAGGAAGTATTGAACGGTTTCAAGAAATACGCCTCCGTACCCATCGTAAATATGGAAAGTTCGGTCGGGCATCCGTTACAGGCGCTTGCCGATGCCATCACCTTGGCGGAGCAGCATACCACAAAACGTCCTAAAATCGTACTTTCGTGGGCGCCGCATCCCATAGCCTTACCGCATGCAGTGGCGAATTCGTTTGTCGAGATGATGCGCTTGCAGGATGCGGAATTCGTGATTACCCATCCAAAGGGATATGAATTGAATCCGGTTATTACCGAAGGATTGACAATTGAATACGACCAGATAAAGGCATTTGAAAATGCCGATTTCATATATGTGAAAAATTGGAGCAGCTATTCTGATTACGGGAAAGTACTGCATCAAAATCCGGATTGGATGATGACCAAGGCGAAGTTAGGGGATGCCAAATTCATGCACTGCCTGCCGGTTCGAAGGAATGTAGTTGTAGAAGATGCCGTGCTGGATGGCGGACAATCATTGGTCATCGAACAGGCTAATAATCGGACGTTTGCGGCACAGGTTGTGCTTAAGAAAATATTGGACAATACGCTTTAAATCGCTATCATGGCGGCTAGTAATAAGCCAAAATAGAGAATTAGAGGATGCCCAAAGCGATTTTTAAGTGTCTGTTCGCAGTCGAGAACTACTTGACCAGGGAGGTCTCGACTTCAGATTATGCTGAGCGCAGTCGAAGTACTCGACCTGACAATGAAGAACTATTCACTTTTCATGTACCTTTTAAATAATGAACCACAAATTAAAAAATAAGGTCTGTATCATAACCGGCGCCACCAGCGGAATGGGAAAGGCAATCGCCGAATCCTTTTCAAACGAAGGCGCTAAATTGATTATTTCAGGCCGCAATGTTGAAAGGGGAAATGCCCTAGCCCGTTCATTACAACAGGCCGTTTTTGTCGAAGGCGATGTCAGTGAAACGGCGTATAACGAAAAACTAGTGCAATCCGCTCTCGAAAATTTCGGACAACTTAATATGCTCTCCCTAAATGCGGGTATGCTCGGTCTGGGAAACGTGATTGACCTTCCGGAAACGCTTTGGCACAAGACGTTGGACGTCAATCTTAGCGCCATTTTTTACCTATGTAAGTATGCCATTCCACATATACAAAAAAGCGAAGGCGGCGCAATAGTCATCAACACCTCCATTGCGGCGTTCAAGAGCTTTCCGAACCATCCGGCCTATTGTGCTTCGAAAGCTGCGGCGGTAGCCCTGATGAAACAGATGGCGGTCGAATATGCCCCGAACATCCGCATCAACGCTATTTGTCCGGGTCCGGTGGACACTCCCTTTTTATGGGATTCCGCAACGGCCTTTGAAAATCCTGATTCCGCCGTGGAAGACGCAAAAAAGGCGACCTTGTTGAACCGATTGGGTACGCCCGAAGACATTGCCAAACTGACTTTGTTCTTGGCATCCGAAGATGCATCATGGATCACGGGGACGGCGATGACCATTGATGGGGGAATTTTAAATGCGTAATTATGAAACCAACCTTATCAATAGTAAAAATCGGCGGAAATGTCATTGAGAATAAACAGGAACTATCTGAATTTCTAACTCTATTTTCCGATTTGAAAGGTTTTAAGATTTTGGTACACGGCGGCGGCAAACTGGCCACAGAAATTAGCCGAAAAATGGGTATCGGTTCCAAAATGGTTGGTGGCCGACGTATTACGGATGAAAAGGGTCTAGAGGTTATAATTATGGTCTACGCAGGCCTGACCAATAAAAATATTGTAGCCGAGCTACAGTCCAAAAGCTGCAATGCTATTGGTATGAGCGGTGCGGATGGCAATGCGATCCAAGCCCACAAGCGTCCGGTAAAAGATATTGATTATGGCTTCGCAGGCGATGTCGATGGCGTTGACGAAGGTTTGCTCCCCCATCTTTTGACTTTGGGGCTAACGCCCGTTTTTTGCGCCGTGACCCACAATGGAAAAGGCCAACTTTTGAATACCAACGCAGATACGATTGCCTCCGAACTGGCTATTGGGCTTTGTAAACTCTATGAAACCACCCTTTACTACTGCTTTGAAAAAAACGGGGTCTTAAAGGACGTTTCGGATGAACACTCGGTAATTAAATACATCGATACCGGAACCTATAAAGACTTGCTCGAAAAAGGGATCATAGCTAACGGTATGCTTCCGAAAATGACCAATTGCTTTCATGCGCTAAGCAACGGAGTATCGAAAGTATGTATCGGAAATCGGTCGATGTTGGCAAAAAATGAAAAGCTGTATACGACGATAAGCTTATGACGATGGATAGAAAACAACTGACGGAAAAAGCCTTGGATTTACTGAAGCAACTGATTTCAATTCAGTCATTTTCCTCCGAAGAAGATAAGACTGCCGATGCCATAGAAGATTGGTTCAAGGCTTTTGATATACCATTTACACGGGAAATCAATAATGTCTTTGCGGTAAATAAACACTTTGACGAAAGTAAACCGACTTTGTTGTTGAACTCCCACCACGACACAGTCAAACCGAATTCCGCCTACACAAAAAATCCATTGCATCCGCATATCGAGGATGGAAAATTATACGGTTTGGGAAGTAACGATGCCGGTGGCGCTCTGATATCCTTGATCGCTACTTTTACCCATTTTTATTCCGAAGAAAATCTAAGCCATAACCTTTTAATGGTTGCCTCAATGGAAGAAGAAAGTTCAGGGGATAATAGCCTACGTGGATTGCTTCCGAAGCTCCCGAAAATAGACGTAGCCATCGTTGGGGAACCGACCTTGATGCAATTGGCCATAGCTGAAAAAGGTTTAGTAGTTTTTGACGCGCAAGTAAAGGGAACGCCCTCGCATGCCGCGCATCCGAACGATGACAATCCGATTTACAATAGTATCGAGGTGCTTCGATGGTTCAAAAACTACAAATTTGAAAAAGTATCCGAGGCTTTGGGCGAAGTCAAATTGACCGTTACGCAAATTAATGCGGGCGTTCAGCACAATGCCGTTCCCGCACAAACTGATTTGGTAATAGACGTTCGGGTCAATGACAAGTACACGAATGCCGAGATAGCGGAAATTCTAAAAAAGGAAGCCCCATGCGAATTAAAGGAACGTTCGTTGCGGTTAAACTCCTCGGCCATAGCCGAAAATCATCCCTTGATACAATCGGGCATTGCCCTTGGCAGGAAAACCTATGGTTCACCCACCCTATCCGATCAAGCGGCGTTAACCTGCCAAAGCTTAAAATTGGGCCCAGGTGATAGCACACGATCTCATTCAGCCGACGAGTTTATTTACGTTCATGAAGTCGAGGAGGGAATTGATTTGTATATTCGGATTTTAGAGGGATTTTTAATTAAATAGAAATGAGATTTTAGATATTAGATTGGAGAAAAAGTAGATTCTCAAATCATATTCTTAGCTAACATCTCACGTCTAAAATCTAACAGCTACACATGAAACTCTGGGACAAAGGCTTTAGCACCGACAAAAAAATCGACCATTTTACTGTGGGCAACGACCGAGAACTTGACCTACATTTGGCGAAGTACGACGTAATCGCCTCGAAAGCACATGCAAAGATGCTTGGTAAGATTGGTCTCCTAACGGATGACGAAACGAAATCGCTGGTCGATGAACTAGACCATATTAAGGTATCCATAGAAAATGGAAAATTTATAATCGAGGATTCCTTCGAAGATATGCATTCCAAAATCGAGCATTTGCTCACGGAAAAGCTCGGTGATACGGGCAAGAAAATCCATACCGCGCGGTCGCGAAATGATCAGGTTTTAGTGGCCATGCACCTTTACTTGAAGGATGAACTTTTGGAAATTAAAACCCAGATTAAAACGCTTTTCGATTTGCTGTTGCATCTAGCGGAGGAACACAAGGATGTTTTGTTGCCAGGTTATACCCACCTTCAAATTGCGATGCCTTCCTCCTTCGGATTATGGTTTTCAGCCTATGCGGAAAGCTTGATCGATGACCTTTATTTCGTTGAAGCTGCTTATAAGGTCGCAGACCAAAATCCGCTAGGAAGTGCGGCAGGCTATGGCAGCTCGTTTCCAATTGACAGAAGCTTTACATCTAATGAAATGGGTTTTGGTACCATGAAGTACAATGTAGTAGCCGCTCAAATGAGCCGAGGGAAAGTCGAAAAAGCGACGGCATTTGGTATGTCGAGTATCGCTTCAACAATATCAAAAATGGCCATGGACATCTGTCTTTACATGAGCCAAAACTTTGATTTTATTTCCTTTCCGGACGAACTGACCACCGGAAGTAGCATCATGCCGCATAAGAAAAATCCAGACGTGTTCGAGCTAATCCGTGGAAAGTGTAATAAACTACAGAGCATCCCCAATCAGTTGACCTTGGTCATCAACAACTTGCCCAGCGGCTATCATCGCGACCTGCAGTTAGTGAAGGAAATTATCGTCCCCGCTATTCAGGATATGAAGGCCTGTTTGGAAATCTTGACGTTCAGTTTAAAGGAAATCCGTGTCCACAAAAACATTCTTGATACGCCTAAATATGATTATCTCTTTAGTGTCGATACCCTGAACGAGCTGGTTCAAAATGGGATGCCCTTTCGGGATGCCTACAAAAAAATGGGGCAAGAAATACAGGCGGGCACCTTTGTGCCCAAACGCGATATAGAGCACACGCATGAGGGAAGTTTGGGGAATTTGTGTTTGGATGAGATTCGCGGGAAGATGAATAAACTCTAGAATGATATGATAAAAAGACGCTATCTCGTTCTGACGCTTTTACTACTTTCATTTTCTGCTATAAAAGCCCAAGACACCTACCATAGAAACGCATCTGCTGATGTTCAAAGCTACATTTTCAACCTAGGGCTAAACGACTCCACCAACCAAATTCAAGGCGAAACCGAATTCACGGTGGACTTCAAAGAAGTTCAAGAAACTTTTACTCTAGACCTCATCGGAAAGTCGAAAAACTTCGGTATGGAAATCACCGCGATTTTTGAAGGCGACAACCCAGCGAACTACACTTTTAAGAACGATAAAATCAATATCACCCCCTCATCATCTGATTCGACCCTATCAAGAACTTTCAAAGTTGCCTACCACGGCATTCCCGAAAGAGGCCTGGTCATCGACACGACCAAATTCGGCAAACGTTCTTTCTTTGGCGATAACTGGCCCAACCTAGCACGGCACTGGTTGCCTTCGGTCGACCATCCGTATGATAAGGCCAGTATCGAATTCCGAATTACCGCGCCCGAGCATTACGATGTAGTGGCTACGGGCGAAAAATTGGAGGAGAGCTATCTAGGCGATGGTAACAAGTTGACCATTTACAAGGAACCGGCTCCCGTAGCCATGAAAGTCGTGACCATAGGGGTAACGCAATTTGCCAGCAGGTTGATCGACGAGGTCTACGGTATTCCGGTAACCGCCTGGGTCTACCCAGAAAATCGGTTGGACGGATTTTCCGATTACGCTGTAGCATCCGAGGTACTTAAATATTTTATCGATACTATTGGTCTATATTCCTACGCCAAACTCGCCAACATGCAGGCAAAAACGCAGTGGGGCGGACTCGAAAACGCAGGAACCATATCCTACTTTGAAAACTCTGTCACCGGAAAAAATGAGGTCGAAGGTCTTATCGCCCATGAAATTGCGCATCAATGGTTCGGCAATTCCGCCACCGAGAACGATTGGAACCATGTTTGGCTTAGCGAAGGTTTTGCTACCTATTTAGCCATTCTTTACCAAGCAAGCGTCTACGGCGATGAAAAGAGAAAGGAAGAGCTGGCCATCGACCGCAACCAGATCTTTGAATATTACGAGAAAAATCCTTCCCCAATTATCGACCCTAGCATCACAGATCCCCTGAAAGTTTTGAGCGTAAACACCTATCAAAAAGCCGGTTGGGTGTTGAACATGCTACGCCACAAACTAGGCGACGGCGTATTTTTGGAAGGCATCCGCGCCTACTACGAACGGTTTAAAAATGCCAATGCCATGACAGCCGATTTCAAAAAGGTGATGGAAGAAATATCGGGACAGGATTTAAATAGCTTCTTCGAGCAATGGTTATATATCAAAGGTCATCCCAAAATAAAATGGGAATGGAAGTATCGCAACGGAAAAATAAGTATTTCCATCGACCAGCTTCAAGACCATCACATTTTTCAATTTCCATTAGAAATTGGAATAGTAAACAAGGGTAAGCTCGAAATCAGCACACTACAAATCGACACAAAAGCCAAGACTTTTGAGATTCCCAGTTCTGTCAAGCCCGATACCCTCATTCTCGATCCCGAGTCTTGGTTACTATACGAGAAGAAAAAATAACCCATCCACAGAGATAGGTTCGGCACCCGTATGTAAGCTTTAAATCATCGATAAACTGCACAAAATCATCGTTGACCTACATAAAATTCCATTTCACAACATAATTTTTTTTTAGGGATACTTCACCACTATTTTTGGGTACCCATTGGATGACCTACACATTCAAAGTACACAAATAGTCCCAAATCATGAGAAGAATAGCCCTACCTATTCTATCGCTCTTGGCGGTAGCCTGCAGTTCAGAAATCGATGAAGTATACTTTGAAGAAGTTAACGATAAAGCAACCGCAGAAGCCTATACAGAAGAAATTACCAAAGAAAACAATTCAGGAGATGATGCGAAGAGCCCAGCTGTCTTCGAACAGCGCTCCTACGTGATTGCCGAGCATTCAGCAGCGGGAAGCACTATAGGTTTTTTGTCGACTGCCGATGACGATGCCCATCAAATCACCTATTCATTGGAATCGGATATCGACATCGATGTCGACGAAAATACCGGTGAACTTAAAGTCGGTGCAACTCTTATCCTCGACTTCGAACACATGAATACTATCGAATTTTTGGTTTCGGCATTTGATGGAAATACCATTACCAAAAAAACGATTTCCCTAACTATTCAAGATGTAGATGAAATGGCACTTTTGACAGCCGCCCAAAAAGAACTGATTTACGATTTTCAATATTTAACACTTTGGAAAGGACCGCACGTGACCGAGGTCTATGCGAACAGAAAATGGGCAACTCCAATGATACTACATCTCGATGGCACAATCACTGACGACTACAGGGCGACAGTAGAAAGTGTCATCTCTCAATACAACGCCCTTTTTACAGCCGGCGATTTTAAAATTACATTGACCGAAGATGCCGATCATGCTAATGCAAGCCTCTTTTTTGGGACTAAAAAAGCTGTTGCCGATGTTTGGCCCGACATGTACAATATAATTAAAAACGGTAACTATGACGGGTATGCGAAAACAAGCTCTCAAAATTCCGTGATGACCTCCACTCGCATATGGATTTCCAACCCCATCGCAGCGCTCTTCAAACACGAAATAGGTCATGCCCTCGGCTTAGGCCATTCAAATCATTGCGAAGGCGAAAAGAGTATAATGTGCTCTACGGTTAGTGCCTATAGCGCTATTTTGCCCAGTGAAGCGAACGTAATCCGATATCAGTATCACCGAGACCTGGCCCCAGGGCTTTCAGAAACGGAAATCGAAGAAGTTTTGGCAAATCTTATTCTCAACG